>NZ_CP066356.1:6284547-6599094 GCF_023278185.1 Bradyrhizobium elkanii USDA 76
TACCGGATGCGCGCCGGAAACAGCTCGACCAGAAACGCTGCCATCGGCCCATAGACCATGGTGGCCCACACCATCATCACAGTCAGCAGCAGCGTCGCAGGCACCCAGCGGATCTGCGAGGGATCGGTGGCCTTCGGATATCCGGCTGCGGCGAGCGCCGCGGCATAGGCGGTGGCGTCGTAGCCCCTGATCTCGGCGACACCGATGCGCACCACCACGCCGGCCGGATCGGTGGTCGGGACGCTGGCATAGGTGACACCGGCCTTGGAGAGAAAATCCTTGGCGAGATCGCATGACGTTACCGGTTTGGCGAACACATTGACGTTGCAATCGTGCGCTGCGACGGTAACGGGGCTGTTGCGCTGAGCGGTATCGAGCGCCGGGTTCACCGCAGCGGTCAGCGCATGAAACAGCGGGAAATAGGTGAGCGCCGCGAGCAGGAAGCCGCCGACGATCAGCGGCTTGCGGCCGATGCGATCGGATAGCGCGCCAAACAAGATGTAAAGTGGCGTGCCGGCGACGAGTGCAAGCGCGATCAGCAGGTAGGCGTTGACATAATCGAGCTTCAACGTCGCGGTGAGGAAGTAGAGCGCATAGAACTGGCCGGTGTACCAGACCACCGCCTGCCCCGCGGTCGCACCGAACAACGCGACCAGAATGCGGCTCAGGTTGGTCCAGTTGCCGAAGCTGTCGCGGAACGGCGCGCGCGAGACTGCGCCGGTACGTTTCATCGCCGCAAAAACCGGCGATTCCTCCAGCCGCAGCCGGATGTAGACGGAGATGCCGAGCAGCGCAACCGAGAGGATGAATGGAATTCGCCAGCCCCAGGCCGCGAACGACGCCGCGTCCATTGTCTGGCGGCAGACCAGGATGACACCGAGCGACAGCAGAAGACCGACGGTGGACGTGGTTTGGATCCAACTGGTGTGACGGCCGCGCAAGTGATCCGGCGCATGCTCGGCGACGTAGATCGCCGCGCCACCGTACTCGCCACCGATCGCAAGCCCTTGCAACAAGCGCAGGCCGACCAGCAGCACCGGCGCCAGCAGGCCGACCTCGGCATAGGTCGGCAGGAGGCCCACCGCAGCGGTCGACAGGCCCATAATCAGGATAGTGACGAGGAAAGTGTATTTGCGCCCGACCATATCCCCGAGGCGGCCAAACACAAGCGCGCCCAGCGGGCGCACGGCGAAGCCCGCACCGAACGTGGCGAGGCTTGCGAGGAAGGCCGCCGTGTCGTTGCCGGGCGGAAAGAACAGCGCACCGAAAAACACCGCCAGCGCGCCGTATATGTAGAAATCGTACCATTCGAAGATGGTGCCGAGCGATGCGGCGGTGATAACCAGCCGCCGCGACGCTGCAGCCTCCGGCACGACATCGTTGTCCGTCATGGTGACCATGTTGTCCCTCCCCTATGATGCGAAGTCGTCGGCATAGGCGCCGAGCGCCTGCGCCCCGCCCGTGTGCAAGAACACGACGTGCTGACCGCGCCGAAACCGACCCGCGCGGATCAGCGCGATCAAACCCGCCATCGCCTTGCCGCTGTAGACGGGATCAAGCAGCAGTCCCTCGGTCTCGGCGGCAATGCGAATGGCAGCGATCGTCTCGGCCGCTGGCCGGCCATAGCCCGGACCGACAAAGCGGTCGTCCACCGCGACCGCGGCATCCACCGCGTGCAGGTCGCTGATGCCGATCCGCGCGGCTGCCGCGCGTAGCGCCTGCAGCACCCGCCCTCGTTGGCGCTCCACCGGCGCACCGACCGAGATGCCAAGCACATCGAGCGCAGCGCCAGCCATCCGCGTGGCGAGCAACAGCCCCGCCTGCGTGCCGCCACTGCCTGTGGCATGCACGACCGTGGTCGCGTTGACGCCGAGGGTGCCAAGCTGGGCCAGCAGCTCCAGGCCGCCGGCGACATAGCCAAGCGTGCCTACGGCGTTGGACCCGCCCACGGGTATGACACAAGGTCGCCGCCCTTGCGCGCGCTCTTCCTCGGCGATGCGAGCCAGCACTGGTGCGCTCTCGACATCGCCGGCGCGGCGGATCTCGGCGCGAAGCAGGCGATCGAGCAGCAGATTGCCGTTGTTCTGGTAAGCATCGCCGCGCCCTGTGACGGTCTCGGTGAGCAGCAGGATCGTGCGCAGACCGAAGCGCGCCGCGGCGGCCGCGACCTGCCGCGCATGATTGGACTGAACCGCGCCGGCTGTGATCACCGTATCGGCAGCATCCGCCAGCGCCTCACCAACGAGAAATTCGAGCTTGCGCGCCTTGTTGCCGCCGCCGGCCAGGCCGGTGCAGTCATCGCGCTTCACCCACACCGTGGGTCCGTCAAGGGCGTGGGAAAGCCGATCGAGCCGTTCCAGCGCGGTGGGCGCGTGAACGATGGCGACCCGCGGATGCGGAGCAAGCCAGCGTGCCGCCACTCCCCGATCATCCGCTTGCCGCGGTAGCTCACCCATCGTCCATCCCGATGTATTTGCTGCAATCGATCGGCAGCCATTGTTTGGCGACGGAAGGGACGCTACATTTCGACCTCTGATTAGTGAAACGAGTTATTTCGATGGAAACCCATCGGAATTATAGATGGATCGGCCATGAATCTCGATCTCGAGCTGGTGCGCACCTTTCTCGCGGTGATTGAGCAGGGCGGCTTCACGCGCGCTGCCGGTCGGCTGCACAAGACGCAGTCCACGATCAGCCTGCACATCCGTCGCCTGGAGGAGATCGTCGGGCGGCCGTTGTTCGACCGTCAGGGCCGTGGCGTCGCCCTGACCGAACAGGGCGAGGTGCTGCGAACCTACGCGGAAGCGTTGCTCGAGTTGAACGACGAAGCACTGTTGAAGCTGCGGCGACCGCCGGTGACCGGCACGGTGCGGCTCGGACTGCCGGAGGATTTCGCCACGCGCCATTTGCCGCTGGTGCTGCGCCGTTTCACTGCCGCGCATCCCGCGATTCGCCTTGAGGTGCGCAGCGCGCTGACGGCAGAACTGATGCGGGATCTCGGCAACGGCGATCTCGATATCGTGCTGGCGCGCCGTGAATTCGAGGCGACTGACGGCGATGCGCTGTGGCGCGAGCCGCTCGTTTGGGTGGGTGCACGCGGCCGCGCTTTCGCGGCAGATCCGCTGCCGCTGGTGATGTTTCCGCATGGTTGCGTCTATCGTCCCGAGGTCCTGCGGCGGATGCGCGCCTGCGCGCGACCGTGGGAGATCGTCTACACCAGCACCAGCCTCGCGGGCGTGCAGGCAGCGGTCTCCGCCGGCATTGGCATCACCGCCTTGGCGGAAAGCACCGTGCTGCCTGAGTTCGAAATTCTAGGCGCGGCCGACGGGCTGCCCGCGCTGCCGGACACCGAGATCGCGCTCTATGCCGGGGCCACGCGCAGCGAAGCCGCGCGCTATCTCGGAACCTATCTTTCGGACTCGGTGCAGAACCTCGCGCCGCCAGCGCGAGGAGACAGCTTGCGTGATGCACCCGTGAGAATCGCGCACTGATGCAGCGACGATAAACGGTGGTCGGCCGCATGCTCCGGCACACCGCACAATGCGCCCTACTCTTATTTGCGCGCCTCGAATGATGCACGGCCCCGCTGGCAGTCGCGCGGAGAAAGCCGGGCCGTCGCCCTTCGAGACGGCCGCTCCGCGGCCTCCTCAGGGTAACGGTGAGAGAGCCGTCGCACGCGGTTCAATGGAAATCGCGGGACGGCGGCAGGATGCGGACGTTGCGCGGGTGGCGGATCTTTTGCGGCGAGTTGTCGCCGTGATCGCGCCTGTCGTCGTTGAGCGGCTCGATCAGCGCGGGGCCCGCCGGCACCGGATGCTTGCGGCTCAAGGATTCATTGGCGAGGCCGATCAGATCGTGGGAGCGATCGGTCATGCGCTGCGCCACCAGATGCGTCACGCCCTCCGGGCTGCTCTGGATATAGCCCTCGACCAGGATCAGGCGCGCGCCCATCACCTCCTTGCGGTACTGCTCCATCACCTTCGGCCATACCACGATGTTGGCGATGCCGGTCTCGTCCTCCAGCGTCATGAACACGACGCCCTTGGCGCTGCCCGGCCGCTGCCGCACCAGCACGACGCCGGCACAGCGGACGCGGCGGCGGTCGTTGCTCAGGTTGATGGTGTGACAGGCGACGACGCGCTCTCTGGTGAACATCTCGCGCAAGAATTCCATCGGATGGCCCTTCAGCGACAGGCGGATGGTCTGATAGTCGGCGACCACCTGCTCCGGACGCGGCATCTCCGGCAGCGGCTTGGCGCCCTCATCCGGCTGCTCGCGCGCGGTGGCGGCCTCGAACAGCGGCAGCGGCACGTCGTCGGGCAGCCGCCGCACCGCCCACAGCGCCTCGCGGCGGTCGAGCCCGAGCGAGCGGAACGCATCGGCGTCGGCGAGCAGGATCAGCGCGCGCTTGGGCAGGCCGGTGTCGCGCGCGAAATCTTCCAGCGAGGTGAACGGCCGGCGGTTGCGCGCGGCAACGATGCGGTCGGCCCAGTCGAGTTCTCCGTCCAAGGCCGCTCGGGAGGTGGGAGGGTTCCCTCCCCCCTTGCGGGGTCCGAGGCGAGCGAAGCTCGCTCTCGAGGTTAGGGAGAGGGGTAAGCCGCACGGGCGGTGGTCGTGGCTTACCCCTCTCTCCAACTCTCCCCCGCAAGGGGAGAGAGAGCCCATCCGTTCGTGCCTCCCTGACTCATGTACATCTGCGCTTCGCACATCCCGGAATGACAACTGTAACTGCTTCAACCGCTCCTCGTCCTCATCCAGCCAGTGAAATCCGTCGATCTGGCGAAAGCCGAGCCGCACCGCGCAATGATCGCCGACCTTCTCCTCCAGCGTGTTCTGCGCAAAGCTATGGGAGACATCGACCTCGCGCACCGTGACGCCGTTCTTGCGGGCGTCGCCGACGATCTGCGCCGGGGCATAGAAGCCCATCGGCTGCGAGTTGAGCAGGCCGCAGCAGAACGCATCGGGATGATGGTGTTTCAACCATGAGGAGATGTAAACGAGTTGGGCAAAGCTCGCGGCATGGCTTTCCGGGAAGCCGTAACTGCCAAAGCCCTTGATCTGGTCGAAGCAGCTGCGGGCGAAGTCCGGCGAATAGCCGCGCGCCACCATGTTGCCGACCAGCTTCTCCTCATAGCTGCCGATGGTGCCGAGATTGCGGAAGGTCGCCATCGAGCGGCGCAGGCCATTGGCTTCCTCCGACGTGAAATGGGCCGCCTCGATCGCGATCCGCATCGCCTGCTCCTGAAACAGCGGCACGCCGAGCGTCTTGTGCAGCACGTTGTAGAGCTCGTCCTTGTCGCCCTGGTCGGGCGCCGGCGATGGATAAGTCACCTGCTCCTGCTTGTTACGCCGCCTGAGATAAGGATGCACCATGTCGCCCTGGATCGGCCCGGGGCGCACGATCGCGACCTCGATAACGAGATCGTAGAAGGTCTGCGGCCTCAGCCGCGGCAGCATGTTCATCTGGGCGCGGCTCTCGACCTGGAACACGCCGAGCGACTCGCCGCGGCACAACATGTCGTAGACCTCTTTTTCGTCCTGCGGGACGGTGGCGAGCTCCCGGCGCTCGCCCTTGTGGTCGGCGATCAGGTCGAAACATTTGCGGATGCAGGTCAGCATGCCCAGCGCCAGCACGTCGACCTTCATCATGTGAAGCGCGTCGACGTCGTCCTTGTCCCATTCGATGAAGGTGCGGTCGTCCATCGCGGCGTTGCCGATCGGCACATAGGTGTCGAGCCGGTCCTGGGTCAGCACATAGCCGCCGACATGCTGCGAGAGATGGCGCGGAAACTCGATCAGCTCGGTGGCAAGCTCGACCGCGAGGTTGATCATCGCATTTTTAGGATCCAGCCCGGCCTGGCGCACCTGCATGTCGTTGAGGCCCTTGCCCCAGCTGCCCCACACGGTGTCGGCGAGCGCCGCGGTGACGTCCTCGGTCAGCCCGAGCGCCTTGCCGACGTCACGGATCGCGCTGCGCGGGCGATAATGGATCACGGTGGCGATGATCGCGGCACGGTGGCGGCCGTAGCGGCGGTAGACATATTGCATCACCTCCTCGCGCCGCGAATGCTCGAAATCGACGTCGATGTCGGGCGGCTCCAGCCGCTCCTTGGAGATGAAGCGCTCGAACAACAGATCGACCTTGGTCGGATCGACCGAGGTGACGCCGAGCACGAAGCAGACCGCGGAATTCGCCGCCGAGCCGCGCCCCTGGCACAGGATGTTCTGGCTGCGCGCATAGTGCACGATGTCATGCACGGTGAGGAAGTAATGCGCGTATTTCAGCTCGGCGATCAGCGCGAGCTCCTTGTTCAGGGTGGTGCGAAGCTTTTCGTCGATCTCGCCGCCGAAATATTTGTCGACACCGGCCCAGGTCAAATCTTCCAGATGCTGCTGCGCGGTCTTGCCCGGCGGCACCGGCTCGTCGGGATACTGATATTTGAGCTGGTCGAGCGAGAAAGAGATGCGCGCAGCAAAGCGCATGGTTTCCGCGATCGCGTCAGGCAGATCGCGGAACAGCCTGATCATTTCATGCGCCGGCTTGAGATGCCGCTCGGCATTGGCCTCGAGCCTGCGGCCGACCGCCTCGATCGTGGTCTTTTCGCGGATGCAGGTCAGCACGTCCTGCAGCGGGCGCCGCGCCGGATGGTGATAGAGCACCTCATTGGTGGCGAGCAGCGGCACACCGGCGTCAGTGGCGAGGCCATGCAGCCGCGCGAGACGGCGCTTGTCGTCGCCGCGATAGAGCAGGCTTGCGGCAAGCCAGACGCCGTCGGCGGCGCTTGCCTTCAGTTGCGCAAGGATATCGAGCGCAACAGGCGCCTCGAAGCGGTGCGACAGCGCCAGCACCAAAAGCTGGCCTTCGGCGAAGTCGATGAGATCGGACAGGGTAAGCCGGCAGTCGCCCTTCTCGATGCGCTCGATGTCGTCGCCGCGCTTGCCGCGGGTCAAGAGCTGGCACAGCCGGCCATAGGCGGCGCGATCGCGCGGATAGACCAGGATGTCGGGCGTAGAGTCGATGAAGACGATGCGGGCGCCGATCAAAAGCTTTGGCGGATGGGCGACCTTCTCGCTGTCGAGCTCCTTCCAGGCGCGCACCACGCCGGCCAGCGTGTTGTGATCGGCGAGCCCGATCACGGGAATCCCGAGTTCGCTCGCCTGATGCACATAGGCGCGTGGATCGGAACCGCCGCGCAGGAAGGAGAAATTGCTGGTGATGCCGATCTCGGCATAGTCGGGTGGAGGTGCGCTCATGCGAACAGCCCGTGCACATACCAGTTGGCCGGAACCGGCCTGCCTTCCTCGTCGCGCAGCTCGCTCTCGTAGAGGCCGTCGCGAAAGATCCAGAAGCGCTGGCCCTCGGCGTCCTCGACGCGGAAATAATCGCGCGTCAGCGACGCGCCGTCCTGCTTCCACCATTCCATCGCGATGCGCTCGGGACCCTCGACCCGCACCACGTCGTGCTGCGCGCGCCGCCAGGTGAATTGATGCGGCGGACCGTCGGGCACGGTCGCGAACGGCACCTTGATCGGTTCGGGCCGCTCGAACAGCCTGAGCGGACGCAGCGGCGGTTCGCCCGCAACGCGCTCCGGCCAGGCGGCGGCGCCCGCCGCGGCCAGATGATGCTGCGCCGGCAGCGCCAGCGCCGATCGTTCGGGGATGTGGCTCTCCAGCGGCAGATGCACGACGACGCGTTTGCCGCCGATGCGCGCGGCGATGCGGTCGATCAGCGCCGAGAGCTCGTCATTGTCGTGTATGGTGGCGTCGAGATCGCGCTGCTGCTGCACCACGATCTCGGTACGCCCTGCGGCAAGGCGGATGAGATCGAAGCCGAAGCCGGGATCGAGCGGATCATTCAGCGCATCGAGCCGCTCGCGGAACAGGCGGTCGATCATCTCGGGCCGCGTCACCGGACGCCCGGTCTCGACCATGATCGCGCGCACCGCGCCGTCGGTGCGGAAGAAGCTCGCTTCCAGCTGCCGCGCGCCCTTGCCCTGCTTGTCCATCGCCGCAACCAGCATCTTGGCGAGGCTCGAGAGCGTCAGCGCGATCACGGTGTCGGTCGCGACCGGCTCGGGGAAACGCTTCTCGACGATGTAATCGGGCAGCGGCTTGCGCGGGCTGATCGGGGCATCGCCCTGCCCGAGCGCGTGGCCGAGCAAGGTGGTGAAGGCCGCACCGAACCGCGCCGAGATTTCATGCGGCGCGCGCGAGGCGACATCGGCGATGGTCTTCAAGCCGGCGCGGCGCAGGCCGGTGGTGACAGCGGCATCGGCACCGAGCGCCGACACCGGCAGCGGGCCGACCGCCGCCGCCTCCTCGCCATCGGCGGCAATCCTGCCCGAGGCGGTGCGCGTCAGCGTACGCGCCGCGATCGAGGTGCCGGCAATCGCCGCGCTGACGGCAAAGCCGCGTCGGCTCAGCGCCCCCGTCACGGTCTGCAGCAGCGCGCGCTCGCCGCCGAACAGATGCGCGCAGCCGGTGATGTCGAGAAACAGACCGTAGGGCAGATCGAGCGCCACCAGCGGCGTGAAGCGGTCGCACCAGTCGGCGATGTCGTTCAGCGTCTTCAGATCGGCGGCGGGATCGGCGTCATAGACCGTGAGCTCCGGACAGATCGCCCGCGCATTGGCGAGCGGCAGCCCGATCGACAGCCCGGCCCGCACCGCCGCCTCGTCGATCGCGTGCAGCAGGATCGCGTTGTGGTCTTTTGCAACGACGACGCTGGGGAGGCAGTTGCCTAACTCATTTGTAAGGGACGCTTTAGCGGATGGGTTCCCTCCCCCCTTGCGGGGTCCGAGGCGAGCGGAGCTCGCTCTCGAGGCTAGGGAGAGGGGTAAGCCGCATACGCCGGCGTCTGTGGTACCCCTCTCTCCAACTCTCCCCCGCAAGGGGGGAGAGAGCCCTGCCAATGTGCTCACCTCACATGAGGGGTCATCTGGCTCGCTTGCAACAAGCTCAGCTTGCGAGGCGATGTCCTGCGCGAGCTTGCGCTTGATGCGGTCGATGGGCAGGCGTGGCAGCCACAGGCTGAGGATACGCCGACGGTTCACTGAATTGGCACTCATCACATTTCCATTCCATGATCCATCGCCCGACCGGGCCATGACGATTGCGCACGAGTTCGGCCTCGAAGCGCGGCGTGCCCCACACGCTCGCGGCATTGCCCGGCGGCGAATGCGCCGCGCGCACGATCCAGCGCGTCTCCGCGGTCGAGGGGATCGGAGTTGCCGCGATCCTCAGCACCAGCGCGGTGACGCCGGAGGCCTGCGCGGCCAGGGTCAGTTTGCGGCTGGCGACGAGATCGAGCTGGCGCGCCTGCCCCCAGACCTCGAGCACGACCGCACCGAGCGCATCGCAGGCGAGCGCGTCGGCCGCGGTACGCAAACCGCTGTCGACATCGGCGGCGCGCACCGTGACCAAGAGGCGCGGATCGAGGCCGAGCTCGGCAAGCCCGCGCATCGACAGCGCGCCGTTTTCGCGATCGGAAAAATCCTGCCGCACCCAAACCAGCGGCTTGCGTGCCGACAGCCGTCCGGCGAGCCCTGCAATGAAGCCGGTCGCCGCGCCTCCTTGATGGCCGGCCGCGAACACCTCGTGCAATGCTGCCGGCGCAAGCCCGCCGCGCAACATCGCATCGGCGCCGGCATGGCCGAGCGCGATGCGGTTCGGCATCGCCGCATCCGATGGCGCCTCGATGCGCGCGATGCTGCCGCGCAGAGACGCAAGCGTACCCATGCGTGCGCCGTTCATATGCGCCGCTCCTTCCAACCAAAATTTGAGGCCGCCACTGGTCTGAACAGAGAACCAGGGACTGGCTCATTTGTTCATGATATGTTCTAATATAAAGCTAACAGGGCCCGCGGAGTCAATCGGATTGGTGAGCTCATCGATTCATGAGTGGAATCAATGGGATTCAGCAGCCGCCGAACCGGACGGGCCCTGGTCTTCCGCTGTGTCAGGCACGCAGGCCCCGAAATTGGCGGCGTGACGGAAACGGAGCAATCGCATGCGCATCATCGTGCTCGACAACGACACCGATTTCGAGGGCTGGCGCAAGGCCGCGCGGCGATTGGCGCTGAACGATGTAAAGCCCGCGGAGATCATGTGGACCGTACGCAGCGACGACGAATTATCGTCGGCATCCTGCGTGAATGAATTGCCGGATACGCCGCAGGCGCGGTTCAATGTGTCGGCCAAATTCGTCGAGCTCGCCAAGGCCGCGATCCTGCATCGCAGTGACGAACGCTTTGCCCTGCTCTATCGCCTGCTGTGGCGGCTGCGCAGCCATCACGATCTGCTCGGTGCGACCGATGATCCCGATGTCGCCGAGGTCCACGCGATGGCGCGCGCGGTCTATGTCGATATCGACAGGATGCACGCGCATCTGCGCTTCCGCGAGATCGGCCGCGAGCGGACGGCGCATTACGTCGCCTGGTTCGAGCCGGAGCATCGCATCGTCGAGCTCGCCGCGCCGTTCTTCGCCGGCCGCTTCGCCGACATGCCGTGGTCGATCCTGACCCCCGACGTCTGCGCACATTGGGACGGGCACGCGATCTCGATCACGCCGGGCGTCGCCAAATCCGAAGTGCCGACCGAGGACCGGCTCGAAGAGGTCTGGCGACGTCACGACAACGGCCGCTTCAATCCCGCACGGCTGAAAGTGATGGAGATGCCGCAAGCCTATTGGAGGAACCTGCCCGAGGACTCGATCATTAAGCCTCTGATCGAAGACGCAATGCGCATGACCAGCGGCCCCTTCATCGCACGCAAGGCGGCCGAGCCGCAGAAGCGGCAGGATACGCCGATGCCCCGCAAGCAAGCTCAAGGCAAGCAAGTTCAAGACAGGCAAGCTCACGACACGATCGCGGCCTTGCGCGACGAGGCCGCCGATTGCCGCGCCTGCCCGCTGTGGAAAGACGCAACCCAGACCGTGTTCGGCGAGGGACCGCAGAGCGCAACGCTGATGCTGGTCGGCGAGCAGCCCGGCGACAAGGAAGATCTCGCAGGCCACCCCTTCGTCGGACCGGCCGGCCAGATGCTCGATCGCGCGCTGCAGGAAGCCGGCATCGATCGCCGCAAGGTCTATGTCACCAACGCGGTGAAGCATTTCAAATTCGTGCCGCGCGGCAAGATCCGGCTGCACCAGAAGCCGAGCACACCGGAGATCCGCGCCTGCCGCCAGTGGTATGAGCGCGAGCTCGCCACCATCAAGCCGGATCTCGTGATGGCGCTCGGCGCCACCGCGGCGCAGAGCGTGCTCGGCAAGGTCACGCCGATCAACAAGAACCGCGGCCATCTGATCGACCACGACGGAACCAAGGTGCTCGTCACCGTGCACCCATCCTATCTGTTGCGGCTGCCGGATGAAAAAGCCAAGGCGCTGGAATATCAGCGCTTTGTCGACGACCTGAAAATCGCCGCACATCAATTGCGCAGATCAGCCGATGCGGCTTGAGTTCCGCAAAACCAGCGGAACCGGAGGAACTACATCGCAACGAGAAATTGTTCTAAACGCAGACAAATACCTACAACCTTTAATTGATCCGTGGTAGCGTAGCATGTTCCGCAGGTATCGGGCGTCATGTTCACGCCATGACGTACCCTGAGGCGGGCGCGCTGCGCGGTTTGCTAGCCCCGACCGTGCGGCGCGCCACCTCATCTCGCAATCCTCCCCCTCATTCGCGATCCTCCCACTCGCACGCGCGCGCCGAATTCTCCGGCTGCCGGCCCCGCCGGATGCCGGTGTGGTTATCCGCACATTGTCTCGTCCTGCGAAACGCAGGCTGCAGCCTCCCGTCGTGATCGGCGATCCGTAGTTGCTGGAGATTGCCACGAGGCCGCGAAGCCACGTGCGCGTTCAATGCGTTGCACAAAAATTCGGCTCGATGTCCACCGTCACCGCCAACCGGCTCATCCCGCGGGGCCGGATTTCAATTGCTTGTCATATGCATCGATCAAAATCGGGCGCATTGGGACAGGAGTTTACCATGAGCGATATGGCGTTACCCGGCTCGATCGAGCCCGCCCTAAAGAAGGGTCCGGACCTCGACAAGGGCTTTCATCCTCTCACCGGGGTTATCTATTTGGGCGTGGTTGCGGCCGCGCTGCTGTTCGTTGCCTACAGCATCTATGCCGATGTCGACGCCACCGGCACGCGCATCACTTCGTTCCTGCCGTATATCCTGCTGTTCGTCGCACTGCTGATCGCGCTCGGCTTCGAATTCGTCAACGGCTTCCATGACACCGCAAACGCGGTCGCCACCGTGATCTACACCCGCTCGCTGCCGGCCCATGTCGCCGTGGTGTGGTCGGGCATGTTCAACCTGATCGGCGTGCTGCTCTCCAGCGGCGCCGTCGCGTTCGGCATCGTCTCGCTGCTTCCGGTCGAGCTGATCCTGCAGGTCGGCAGCAGTGCCGGCTTTGCCATGGTGTTCGCGCTCTTGATCGCCGCCATCATCTGGAATCTCGGCACCTGGTGGCTCGGCCTGCCGGCTTCGAGCTCGCACACCCTGATCGGTTCGATCATGGGTGTCGGCATCACCAACGCGCTGCTCCGCGGCCGTGACGGCACCTCGGGCGTCGACTGGTCGCAGGCGACCAACATCGCGAAGGCGCTGCTGCTGTCGCCGCTGTTCGGCTTCGCGCTCGCCGCCGGCCTGCTCTACCTCCTCAAGATCGCGCTGCAGCGCGCGACCCCGGCGCTGTTCGGCGAACCGGTCGGCGACCAGCCGCCGCCGTGGTGGATCCGCGGCATCCTGATCCTGACCTGCACGCTGGTCAGCTTCTTCCACGGCTCCAACGACGGTCAGAAGGGCATGGGCCTGATCATGCTGATCCTGATCGGCACCGTGCCGACCGCCTATGCGCTGAACCGCGCAATGCCCTCGAGCCAGATCGAGCAGTTCACGGCGCACTCGACCGCGGCCAGCAAGGTCATCGAAGGCAAGGCCGCCGGTTACAACGTGATCGGCAACCCGCGCCCGGCTGTGACCAACTATGTCGCGCAGCACCAGATCAACGAAGGCACCTTTCCGTCGCTTGCGGTGCTGGTGCGCGACATCGGCCAGCAGGTTGCCCAGTATGGATCGCTGGCCAAGTTCCCGGCTGACGCGGTCGGCAACACCCGTAACGACATGTACCTGGCATCCGAGGCGATCCGTTTCCTGATGAAGGACAAGGAAGCCGAGCTGACCGCTGCCGACATCGCCACGCTGAACCAGTACAAGGGCTCGCTCGATGCCGCGACGAAGTTCATCCCGAGCTGGGTGAAGTTCGCCGTCGCCATCGCGCTCGGACTCGGCACCATGGTCGGCTGGAAGCGTATCGTCGTCACCGTCGGCGAGAAGATCGGCAAGACCCACCTGACCTACGCGCAGGGCGCCTGCGCCGAGATCACGGCGGCCGCGACGATCGCGGCGGCGGACGGCTACGGCCTGCCGGTCTCGACCACGCACGTGCTGTCGTCAGGCATCGCGGGCACCATGGCCGCCAACGGCTCCGGCCTGCAATGGGCCACGATCCGCAACATCGCGATGGCCTGGGTGCTGACGCTGCCGGCCGCGATGATCATCTCGGGCGTTCTCTACTACGTCTTCTACCACCTGTTCTGACGCTTCACGCTTTCGGCGCGGCAACGCGCCGGACAAAGGCCCGCACTCCGGTGCGGGCCTTTTGTTTTGGACCTGCAGCCCGGCTCCTCGCTCAGGCGGCGCAAGCTCTCGCAACCTCGGCCAGCAGGCCGCGCGCCCATTTGTGCAAGCCGGATTTGGCCGTCCTGGCGCTCCAGTACATGTCGATCGAGATCGGCACGCGAAACGGCAGCGCGGCGACATGGAGGCCGCCGCGCATCGCCCGCGCCAGATGATAGGGGATAGTCGCGACGAGCCTGGTGCCTGTGATGATGCGCTCCAGACTGTCGTGGTTCGGAAGGCTGACCACCGGCTCTATCTCGATTTCCCTCGCCTTCAGTGCCTCGAGATAAAGCGGCTGCCACTCGCCGCTATGGGTGATGAAGACATGCTCGGCCCTGGCATAGGCCGACAGCGCGATCCGGCCACGCGCCAGCGGATTGGCCGGATCCATCACGCAGACATAGTGATCGGTGAGGATGTGGCGCCGAAAGAAGCTCTCGCCGGCGATCCCGACCGGACCGAGCACGATGTCGCACTGGTTCTGCTTGAGATGGACGTCGCCGTGGCCCGCGGCATCGAGCAGGACGAGACGGACCTTTGGTGCGCCGGCACGCAGCCGCGTGCTGAACTGCGGGATCAGGGTCTGGCGTTCGTGATAGTTGCAGGAGATCGTCACGCTGCCCTGCGCCGTCGCCGGATCGAATTCCACCCGTGAGGCAAGCCCGTCGATCTCGACGATCATGTCCCGCGCCCAGGCAACCAGCGCCGCGCAGCGCTCGGTCGCCGTCACGCCGTTGCCGCCGCGGACGAACAGCGGGTCATGCAGCGCGCCGCGCAGCCGCTCGATCGCATAGCTGATGGTGGACTGGTTGACGTCGAGCCGCTTGGCGGCGGCGGAGAATGACTGCAGGTCATAGACCAGCACGAGGGTCCGCAGAGTCCCGATGTCGACCGGATCGATCGAGGAATTGGCCGCCATGCTGCACCTCCCTGCATTGCTGGCGGCCCAGCCTAGCACAGGGTCATGGAATATTTCGATGGATTGGATCAATCCCATCGAATTGAGCGATCGTGCACCCGGAGCTAGCCTTGGCGAAAAAGCGCTCCCGGGAGGACCAATGACCAGCGCCGTGCCTGTCGTCACCGATATCGCGTATCAGGATCTGCTCGACGACCCGTATCCGATCTTCCGCCGCCTGCGCGAGATCGCGCCGGCGGTCTTTGTCGCGCCCGCGAAGCTGACGCTGGTGACTCGCTTCGACGACATCATGCGGATCGAGCGCGATCCCGCGACCTACTCGGCCGACAATCCGGCTTCGCTGGTCAACAAGGTGATGGGGCCGACCTTCATGCGCAAGGACGGCGCCGAGCACGCGATCGGCCGCAAGGCGATCGAGCCCTCGTTCCGCCCGGCGACGATCAAGGAGCATTGGGCGCCGCAGAAAGGCTGATCGACGACCTCTCGGCAAGCGATGAGGCCGATCTGTTCTCCGCCCTTGCCGCGCCGATGGCCTCGCTCAGCCTGATGGCGATGATCGGGTTTCGCAGGATGCCGTGGCAGACCCTCGCCGACTGGTCGCAGGCGCTGATCGACGGCGCGGGCAATTACGCCGCCGATGCCGAGGTCGAGCGCAAGGCGATGCAGGCGAGCGCCGATGTCGATGCCGCGATCGACGCGGTGCTCGACGATCACCGCAGCCACCTCAATCCCTCGATCCTGTCCTCGATGGTCAATGCCGATCCGCCGATGCCGATCGAGGGCATCCGCGCCAACATCAAGGTGATCATCGGCGGCGGCCTCAACGAGCCGCGCGATGCGATCCTGACGCTTGTGCTCGGCCTGCTGGAAAACCCGGCGCAGAAGGACGGCGTGCTGGCGAAGCCCGAGCTGTGGCCGGCCGCGCTCGAGGAAGCGGTGCGCTGGATCTCGCCGATCGGCATGTATCCGCGCCGCGTCACCCGCGATGTCGATCTTTCCGGCATCACGCTGCCGCAAGACCTTCAGATCGGCCTCTGCGTCGGCGCCGCGAACCGCGACGGCAGCCGCTTCGCCGAGCCCGACCGCTTCGACGTGACGCGGCCCAAGCAATCGCATCTGGCATTCGGCGCCGGACCGCATTTCTGCGCCGGCACCTGGGTGTCACGGCTCACCGTCGGCAAGATCGTGGCGCCGATGCTGTTCGCGCGCTTGCGCAATCTGCGCCTCCGCGCGGAGGCGCCGCCGGTCGTGCGCGGCTGGGTGTTCCGCGGTCCGGTGACGCTGCCGGTGCGATGGGACGTTTAAGGACCCGGATCGCAGCATTTTAACGTGGTCGTGCCCGGGCTTCTCCCGGGCATGACGCATTCGTCGAACGATGACGACCCGACAGAGCCCTCACGCCACCAGCGCGTTCTCGACGATCTTCACGAAATACGACGTGCCGTAGACGATCGCCTCGTCGTTGAAATTGTAGGCAGGGTGATGCAGGCCGGCGCTGTCGCCGTTGCCGCAGAAGATGAAGGCACCCGGCCGCGCCTCCAGCATGTAGGAGAAATCCTCGGCACCCATCAGCGGCGGCATCTCGTGCACGTTGGCTGCGCCCGCGACCTCGCGCGCGATGCGGCTCGCGAATTCGGTCTGCGCCTCATGGTTGACGGTGACGGGGTAGCCGCGCTCATAGGTCAGATCGATCTTCGCGCCGGTCATCTTCGCAACGCCGTCGACCACCTCGCGTACGCGCTTCTCGATGAGGTCGCGCACTTCGCGGGTCAGCGTGCGCACGGTGCCGCGCAGCTCCGCGGTCTGCGGGATCACGTTGCGGGCGTTGCCGGCGTGGAATTCGCACATCGAGATCACGGCGGAGTCGAGCGGATCGACGGTGCGCGCGACGATCTGCTGCAAGGCTGTGACGAGCTGCGCGCCGACCAGCACGGAATCGATGCATTTATGCGGCCGCGCGGCATGGCCGCCGAGCCCTTCGATCTTGATGTCGATCGCATCGGTCGCGGCCATGATCGGGCCGGTGCGGATCGCGAACGAGCCGATCGGAATCCCCGGACCGTTGTGCATGCCGTAGACCTGCTCGATGCCGAAGCGATCCATCAGGCCGTCCTTGATCATCGCGGCCGCACCGGCCCCGCCCTCCTCGGCCGGCTGGAAGATCACGACCGCGTCGCCCGCGAAATTGCGCGTCTCGGCGAGATAGCGCGCCGCCCCCAACAGCATCGCGGTGTGGCCGTCATGGCCGCAGGCGTGCATCTTGCCCGGCGTCTTCGAGGCGTAGGGCAAATTGGTCTGTTCGTGAATTGGCAACGCATCCATGTCGGCGCGCAGCCCGATCACCTTGACGTCGCCCTTGGCCGGCCCCTTCTTGCCCTTGATGACCCCGACCACGCCGGTCGTGCCGAGCCCGGTCGCGACCTCGTCGCAGCCGAACTCGCGCAACCGGTCGGCGACGAATGATGCAGTGCGGTGGACATCGTAGAGCAGCTCGGGGTTTTCATGGATGTCGCGGCGCCAGGCCTGGATATCGGGTTGCAGATCGGCGACGCGGTTCACGATGGGCATGAGAATTCTGGCCTCAGAGGTTGGACGTAAGTGATCTCTAGCATGCAAGAGCCGGTCCACCCAAACAGATGTGGCATGCTCGCGGCTGGGGCCTGCATTCGCAAACGGGATGCAGGCCGTCCCTTGCTGGACTTTGCGCAGACCTCAGGCCTGATATCATCGCATCCGACCAAAGCCTAATGGTGCGGGACATATCCCGCACAGATACTACCCCAGGTTTTCCGCGCCGAAATCCTCTCGCCTTCCAACAAGGAGCGGCTGCATGACGCCGGATCAAGCGGTCCTGTTTTCCACCATCATCCTGCTGGTGCCGATGGGATACTTCCTGCTGGCGGCACCGGCGTTCCTGCTTGTGAAGCTCGACGTCCCGCCGGTCACGCGGCTGCTGCGCGGCATGTTCAATGCCTACTTCGTCGTGCTTACTGTCTCGGGCGTGATCGGCACGCTCGCCTTTGCCACGGCCGGCCGGTTTTCCGTTGCGCTCGGCATCGCCTTGATCGCGGGGTTCGCGGTGCTGGCGCGACAATGGTTTCTGCGGCGGCTCGATGCAGAGGCGGACGCGAGAGACGCCGGCGATCCCACCGCCGTGCGGCGGCTGCGCCAGCTGCATTGGGGCGGCATGCTGTGCAACGCGGTGCAGGTGTTCGTTCTGGTCGGCAGCATTCCTTACATGGCACCGCTGCCCTGATCGCTCGTCCGGATGCGGTTCCCGGCCGTCGCTATGCGTCACGTTTCCGATGCGGATCGTACTTCGAAAGAACGTCCTTGAGGTAATCCCGGCTTTTCCATTCCGGAGCGGGCGGCTCGTACCCGGGCCGAGGTACGTACAGATTCGCCGGTACGTCTGCTGAAGCGCCCATCAGGTCCGGAACGTAGCGCGGGCAATTCGGGAAGATTTCACATTTGACGCGCACGACGACCTTCGCGCCATGATGCCCGGCAAGCGCCTCTGCGCTGTCGTGGATCGTCGCTTTGCCCCGGATGCGCGTGCGAAACGTCTTGCCGTCGAGCCGTACGAACAACAACCCGACGTTCGGATTGCGGTGAATGTTGCCGAGCGTCCGATACATGTTGTTGCCGTCGTACTCAGGGAATTCAAGCGTATCGGGCCCGGTGATCTTCACGAAGCCGGGATCGCCGGAACGCATTGAGCAATCGACGCTATCCTGATAGCTGGTCGCGATGAAAAAGAATCGCGTTTCCTCGATGAGCTTGCGGTCCTGTTCCCAGAACTCGAAGTGGAGGCGATGCTTCTCGAGGCCGTCGGCGACACGACGACCGTCGAAGCGGTCCTGCAACTCACGCATTCCGTCGTGGTAGAAAGGGGCGCGGACTGGGTCGGCCACGGCAATCCTCCGGCAAGCTGAGCAATCGATCTGCACTTTGACGTGGCCGGGATTTTCCTTGGCAGTTCACCCGGCCAGCAAAGCGAAAGACTATTCATTCGGCATGGGCGTGGAAAGCCACCCAGGTCCGAAGCGGGTGAAAAGGCGTCGATGACGGCCGTTCCCTACCCCGAGGTGAGCATCTGGCTGCGGATCTCCTGCGCGGTGCGGCGCAGCGGCAGCAGGAATTTCTTGCGCGCGCCGGCTTCGCTCACCGTCCCCGAGATCGTGTTGACGCTGAGCGCGGCGACCACCGCGCCCGCGGGATCGCGCAACGGCACCGCGATGCCGCAGATCGCCGGATCGAGCTCGCCATCGACCCAGGCATAGCCGTCGCTTTCGACCCGCGCGAGCAACTCGCCAAGACGCTCCGGATCGGTGACCGTGCGCGGCGTGACCTGCCTGAAGCCCCCGGTCGCGAGATAAGCCTCGCGGGTGCCAGGCGGCAGCGCGGCGAGCATGACCCGGCCGAGCGACACCAGATGCGCGGGCAGCCGGCTGCCGACGCCGAGATTGGCCGAGAGGATCCGCCGCGCCGGCAGGCGCAGCGCATAGACGATCTCGTCCTCGTCGAGCACCGCCATCGCGCAGGACTCGCCGATCTCGTTGCGCAGGTTTTCCAGCGCGCGCTGCGCATGACCCCAGTATGGCAGCGCGTTGAGATAGGACAGGCCGAGCCCGAGCGCGCGCGGCCGCAGGCTGAAATAGCGTCCATCGGAGGCGCAATATTTCAGCGCCACCAGGGTCGCGAGGATACGCCGCGCGGTGGCGCGGTTGAGGCCGGCAGTGTCCGCGGCCTCCGCCAGCGTGTGCCGCCCCGGCGGCTTGCCGAGCGCCTCGATGATCGAGAAGCCGCGCGCAATCGCGCGCACGAAGCCGTCACTCTCTTTGCTCATGGCGGGCGCCTGGCTGATTCCGTCATCGCGCTCACGACATCGCAGCCCGCATGGCTGCCTGCACATGACGCGGCTCTGCGCGCTTGTCAGGGGCTCCCGACCGCGCTAGCGTGAATTCATACAGCGAATGAATTGTTCGCCTGGCGAACTCAATAGCAGGAGGATGCACGATGGCGCAAGCGGAAAGTTCTGCGGCCACCCCGTTCGAAACCGATTTCTGGAAAGACGCGAAGCTGCGCAAGGTATGGGACGACATCGTCCCCGGCGAGCCGCGCAAGACGCTGCCCTACAAGCTCACCCAGGAAGCGATCGCGCTGTACTGCCGCGCAGTCGGCGAGACCAATCCGATCTATCTGGACGAAGCCGCCGCGAAGGACGGGCCCTATGGCGGGCTGATCGCGCCGCCCGCGATCCATATCCTCTTGATGTTCGCCTGCACGCCGGCCGACGACTGGATGCGCTCGCCGGGCACGGTCAATGCCGGGCAGTCGTGGAGCTACAACATCCCGGCCCGCCCCGGCGACACCATCACCCTGCAGGCCCGCGCGCTCGACAAATTCATCAAGCGCGAGCGGCTGTTCGTGGTGCACGACAACGTCTTCTTCAACCAGCATGGCGACGTGATCTGCTCGGGTCGCGGCCAGACCATCCGTCCGATGTAAGGAGGATCACCATGACCACGGCGAATTTCGAATCTCTCAAGGCCGGCGACACCATCGACGGGCCGACATTCGCGGTTTCGCGCGAATCGATCCGCCTGTTCTGCGATGCGTCGCTCGACTACAACCCGCTGCATCTCGACGACAACTACATGAAGGGCGATTTCGGCAAGACCAATTTCGGCGGCATCATCATGCACGGCATGAACAATTTCGGCCTGATCTCGCGCATGCTGACCGACTGGGCGCTTCCCGCGGGCGCGATCCATCGCAGGCTCGAGACGCGCTGGCTGAAGCCGGTGAAGCCCGGCGACACCATCCGCCCGGCCGGTACCATCAAGGCCAAGCAAACGACCGCGAAGTCGCGCTGGGTGCTGGTCGACGTCGCCGTACAGAACCAGCGCGGCGAGACGGTCGCGGCCGGCGAAGCGATGCTGGAGTTTCCGCCGAACGCGAAGGCGGGCTAAGGCGGGCTGGCGGGACGCAACTCGGGGGCTCCCACTTCGCCTCTCCCCGCGTGCGGGGAGAGGCCGGAACGCATCGTCAAATGCGCTCCGGGTGAGGGGGAGTCTCCGCGGGCTCAGCTACCACCGCGTTGTGCGGAGATAGCCCCTCACCCCACCCCTCTGAGAGCGAGCTTCGCTCGTCTCGACCCCGTAAGAACGGGGCGAGGGAGCGTGGCTCTCGCGCGGCGCCATTCGACCTAACAATCAAAACAAAGTTACACTTGGAGGTTTCGATGCAGGATGCGGCTCATTCGCAGCTCTATGGACGGATCGCCTGGCGCCTGATCCCGTTCCTGCTGGCGTGCTACACGGTGGCGATCATCGATCGCTTTAACATCGGCTTTGCCAAGCTCCAGTTCCTGCACGACCTCAAGATCGACGACGCCGTGTTCGGGCTTGCCGCCGGCATCTTCTCGGTCGGCTATGTCGCGCTCGAAGTGCCGAGCAATCTCCTGCTGGTCAAGGTCGGTGTCCGCAAGACGCTGCTGCGGATCATGGTGCTGTGGGGCGTCGTCACCATGCTGCTCGCGCTGGTGCAGAACCAGTATCACCTTTATCTGCTGCGCTTCCTGCTCGGCGCCGCCGAGGGCGGCTTCTTCCCCGGCATCCTGTATTATCTGACGCTGTGGTTCCCTGACCGCGTGCGCGGCCGCATGACGAGCCTGTTCGTGATGGCGGTGCCGCTCGGCGGCGTCATTGCAGGACCGCTGTCGGGCCTGATCATGGATCACATGCAGGGCGTCCATGGCCTGCATGGCTGGCAGTGGCTGTTCATCCTCGAAGGCGGCCCGGCCGTGCTGCTCGGCATCGCCGCCTATTTCTACCTCGCCGACGGACCGCAGGTCGCGAGCTGGCTGAGCGCCGACGAGCGGCGGCAGGTCGCAAGCGACCTCGCCCGCGACCGCGCCGCCGTTCCCGGCACCACGCGGAGCTTCGCGGCGGCGCTGCGCGAGCCGCGCGTCTATCTGCTCTCCTTCATCTACTTCGCGTTCTTCTGCTCGCTCAACACCATCCTGCTGTGGACGCCGACGCTGCTGAAACACGTCGGCGTGGCGACCACCACCGAGATCGGCTGGCTGAGCGGCGCGATCTCGGTTGCGTCCGCGATCGGCATGGTGGCGATCGGCTACAGCTCCGACCGCACACGGGAACGGCGCTGGCACGTGGTCTGCTGCGGCCTCGTCGCGGCGGCGTGCTTCATCGCCTTGCAGGCCGCGCAAGACAGCGTGCTCCTGACCGTGACGCTGCTTGCCGTCGCCTCGATCGGCATCTTCGCGATCCTGTCGCTGTTCTGGACGATTCCGAACGCGATGCTGGAGGGCAGCGCCGCGGCCGGCGGCATTGCGCTGATCTCAGCGATCGGCTCGTTCGGCGGCGCGGTCTGCCCTGCCCTGATCGGCTGGATGAATGTCGCAACCGGGAGCATCTACGCACCGCTCGCCCTGGTCGGCGCCGTGCTCGGCATCGGCATGCTGACGCTGATCGTCTGCGTTCCCCGCGCGAGACATGAGGTCGCACTGGCCGAGCCGAGCCGCCCCTGAGCATCCAGCGCACGCCCGGCACGCGCCGCCGGGCTTGTGCCGGCCCGCTGCGTCTGGATAGAACCCGGTTCTGACTCTGTCAGAACCGGGTTTTATTTTCTTGTATTGACGCGTTTTCTTCACGCGAACCGGGCTCCACTTCGCTCGAAAACGCTATAGAAGGACGTCAACAAAAGACGCTTGCCGGGAACGAGGACATGCCGCGAAGGCTCGAGGGTGATTTCGACTACATTATCGTCGGCGCAGGCACGGCGGGCTGCATCATGGCCAACCGCCTGTCGGCCGATCCGAAGACGCGCGTGCTGCTGCTGGAAGCCGGCGGCAAGGACAACTGGATCTGGTTTCATATCCCGGTCGGCTACCTCTTCGCGATCGGCAATCCGCGCTCGGACTGGATGTTCAAGACCGAGGCCGAGCCGGGCCTCAACGGTCGATCACTCGCTTATCCGCGCGGCAAGGTGATCGGCGGCTCCTCCGCCATCAACGCCATGATCTCGATGCGCGGCCAAGCCGCGGACTACGACCACTGGCGGCAGCTCGGCCTCACCGGCTGGAGCTACAGCGACGTGCTGCCGGCGTTCAGGCGCCTGGAGGATCATTTCCTCGGTGAAAGCGAGCATCACGGCGTCGGCGGCGGCTGGCGCATCGAGGCGCCGCGGCTGTCGTGGCAGATCCTCGATGCGGTCGGCGATGCCGCCGAGGAGATGGGCATCAAGCGCATCCCGGATTTCAACACCGGCGACAATGAAGGCACCAGCTATTTCCACGTCAACCAGAAGCGCGGCCGGCGCTGGTCGTCGGCGCGCGGCTTCCTCAAGCCGGTGCTGAACCGCGGCAATCTGCGGCTCGAGACCGACGTGCTGGTCGACCGCCTGATCATCGAGAGCGGCCGCGCCGCCGGCGTGCTGTTCCGCCAGGGCGATGAGGTGGTCGAGGCCCGCGCCAGGGGCGAAGTGATCCTCTGCGCCGGCTCGATCGGAACCACGCAGGTGCTGCAGCGCTCCGGCATCGGTCCGTCCGAATGGCTGTCGCCGCTCGGTATCGACATCGTGCTCGACGTGCAGGGCATCGGCCATAATCTGCAGGACCATCTGCAGCAGCGCGCGATCTACAAGGTATCCGGCGTGCGCACGCTGAACGAGACCTATTACAACTTGATTCGCCGCGGCCTGATGGGCCTCGATTACGCGTTTCGCCGCCGCGGTCCCCTGACCATGGCGCCGTCGCAGCTCGGCATTTTCACGCGCTCGGACGCGACGCGCTCGCGCGCCAACATCCAGTTCCACGTGCAGCCGCTGTCGCTCGACAAGTTCGGCGATCCGCTGCACCGCTTCCCCGCGATCACGGTGAGCGCCTGCAATCTGCAGCCGAGTTCGCGCGGCACCGTGCGCATCAAATCGTCCGTTCCCGACGACAAGCCGTTGATCGCGCCGAATTATCTGTCGACCGACGACGACCGCCAGGTCGCGGCCGACGCCATCCGCACCACGCGCAGACTGATGAAGCAGAAGGCGCTGGAGAAATATCATCCCGAGGAATTCCTGCCCGGCCCCTCGGTCGGCGACGACGATGCCTCGCTCGCCAAGGCTGCCGGCGACATCGGCACCACGATCTTCCACCCCGTCGGCACCGCGAAGATGGGAACGGCCAACGATCCGATGGCCGTGGTCGACGAGCGGCTGCGCTTCTACGGCCTCAACGGCCTGCGCATCGCGGATGCCTCCGTGATGCCGACCATCACCTCAGGCAACACCAACACGCCGACGGCGATGATCGCCGAAAAGGCCGCGGCGATGATCCTGCAGGATGCGCGATAGAACGACGATGAACGCCCCGAAGCGGTTTCTGGTCGGCGATGCCGGCGCTCAGGTTGCGGTGGCGCAATGGGGCGAGCCGGCCTCCGACAAGCCGCCGGCGCTGCTGCTGCACGGCACGGGCTTCGTCGCGGAGGTGTGGACCGAGGTCGCAGAGGCGCTGGCAGCCGATTACACGGTCTACGCGCTCGACCGCCGCGGCCACGGCCTGAGCCACAAGCCGCCGGCCAATCGCTATCACTTCCAGGATTTTGCCGAGGACGTCCGCATGGTGGTGGAGCGCCTCGACCTCCAAGACATCGACGGCATCGGTCACAGTGCCGGCGCAACCGACCTGCTGCTCGCAGCCAGACTGATGCCCGGCCGATTCGCGCGCCTGCATGTCACGGAGCCGACCGCGATGGATCCGCGCGCACCGCGCGCCGGCGGCCTCAGCGACATCGCGCGCGGATCCGTGCAAGGCGTGCTGCGCCGCCGGGCCGAGTTCGACAGCGCCGACGACCTGTTCCAGCGGCTGCGCGCCGCACCGGCCTTCGCGCCATGGACCGAACGGTCGCTGTGGGCCTATGTCCATCACGGCTTTGCCCGGCTCGACGACGGCCGCATGCGGCTGCTTTGCACGCCGGAAATCGAGTCGGCCCTGCTCGGGCCGATCTTCCAGGCCATGGAGCAGATCTACACCGGCGACGCCCGCGGCAATCCGTTCCCGTGGTTCTCCGACATTGCCTGCCCGGTCTGCATCGCGACCGCCGAGCAGTCATGGCCGATCTATAAGGAAATGGCAGGCCGCGCCGCGGCACTGATCCCGCATGCGAGTCGATGGACCTTCGACGGCGCCGGCCATTGCGTCGCGCAGGAAGCGCCGAAGCTGCTGGTCGCAGCGCTCACGACGTTCGCCGCGCGTACGTGTTAAGGCGTGAACGTATCAATGCGTTGCGCCTAGCCGTAGTGATCAAGTTCGCTCAGGGCAATTCGGACCTCTCGCGCGAAATCCACCAACGATACGATGAAAGCCGCGACGGCAACAAGGAAGAGAATGGCAACGCCTCGCTCGTGCTGGATGTGAAGGAACGCACTCACAAAGCCGACGACGATGACAACGCTGATCGAGATGCTTCCCATGATGGACCAGAAGATCGCACGATTGATCATGGTGGCGCGCCGAGCAAGACGCGGCAGGTCCGCCTTGAGCCGGCACCTCGCCTGATCCTGATCTGAAATTTGGTTCAGGTAAATCGATCTGTCGATGATCCGGTTGAGGCGGGAAATCAGCACCGCGATAAAAGCCGCCAATGCGCCGAGCAGAAATGCGGGCGCAGACGCTTGAGAAATCACTTGAGAAAGCTGACTGACCGACGGCGTATCCGGCAACATCGACTCGACTTTCGGGTTAGCGCGGCCGAAACCAATCAGCCGGACATTGGCGACCTGGACCCAGCAGCCTGGCCATCACGCCTCCGAAGTATCGAACCGGCAGCGGCGACGATTGTCCAGCCGGCGTCCGAACGGTCGGCATCGACGGCCTCGCGCGAGTGCGGCGCATCGTGGCGTGATCTTGGCACAATTGAAGGCACGCACAACACTGCTATTTTGTCACGATCCGTCGGGTCGGCGTCACAGTGCTGGTCGGCGCCATCGGAGAGATCGAGAACGTCAACCAGGAATTCCAGCCGGCCGGGCGATTCTCTGCTGCAAATTCTCCATACCCCTTGAGATTCAGATAACCCTGCATGTCGCCAAGGGAAACAGGAAGCCGATCTGCGGACCAACGCCCACCACGCGGGACCGAAAGCCACCCAGGACAGGGTGCTGGCCGAAATCATCGGTGACCTGCTGATAGGCATATCCAACCAGGCCAACGAAAACCTGCTTTGACAGAAACTGGGAGGCGCCCCAATCCAGATGGAAGTCGATCCCGTTCTGATACTGCGTATCCTGATTCTTGAAATTGTAGGTGAAGCCCCCGACTGCAGAAAATTCATGGCCCGCCTGCGGGTTGAAGTAGGTGTAGCCGCCGCCTGCATCGATGGCGGCGTGACCGATGCTGAGATTGGCGAGGCTGCTCGGACTGTATGCTCCGACCGGAACGTCTCCCGTTACATAGGTCATGAAATTGTGCACGCCGGCACTCCACTTCAGCGTCGCCTGCGGGTAGAGGTCGCCTACCGATGTGATCGAATCGCCGAAGCTGCCGGTGCGCGTTGTCGCCAGCGGACCGACGGCCGCCGTCAGCGTCCCCGCAAGATCCGCGCTCGACCGCCCGAACAGCCCGGTCACGCCGATGGCAAGTTGGCCACCCAGCACCGGCGTTGCGAACGTATAAGTGGGATTGAGAAGGATGAGATCCGCCTGCGCGTTGAGATGCAGGTTTAGATTGACGTTTGCCGCGGCGGGGATTCTGCCGACCTGGATTTCCCTGGCGCCGCGGCATTGCCGAATGCACTTACGCTGGTGTGATAGTAGACCTCCGCCATCGACCAGCCGGGGACCTGCCGGGTCGCAGCGAGGCTGCCGAAGCGGCCGGGAAGCCAATATGAGACGCCGCCCTCGTCGGCCCGGGCGGCCTCAGACGAAACTGACGCCATGACCAGTATCATGGCGATGCCGACATCCCTGAGCGTCTTGCCTCGCCCGTTTGGTTGCCGCCTCATCGAAAGACCGCGAAGCCGCATGTCACACCCCCCTTTGGTGTGTGCGGAACGACCTGTACGGCTCGCTCGAGCGCACGATTCGCCCCCGCAAATTGTAGCACGTTGATTCTTGCCGGCCCGGTTGGAGCCGGCAAGAATCCAGTTTCTCAGGCCCCGATCTTCTTGGCGGCCGGAACCGTCCAGGTGCCGTTGATGATCGAAGGATCGGTTTCCTGCGGCCAATACATGCGCAGCATGAGTATGAAATCTCCCTCGGGCGCAGGAAGCCAGTTGGATTCCTTGTCTTTGCCGGGCGAGTCCTTCTGAATGTAGAGATCGGTCGAGCCGTCCGGATTTTCCTTCAGATTTTCCCGCGCACTGATCGAATATCGGTTGAGCGGATTGTTCACGAAGAAGTAGCCGCTGTCGTACATGGTGAGCGACCAGAATCCCTCGGCCGGAGGCAAGTGGCCTTTGGGAAACCGCATGACGTACTTGTTCGCACCATTGTACTTGCGGTCATCCGCATCCTTTTGCGAGGTCGGATAGACCGCATCCTGCGGGCGGTTGGCGCCGAGTCCGATCGCGGTTACCAGGGCCCGCATCAGATAGTCGGTCCCGTAGATGCCGGTTTTCGTCGTGAACGCAAAGCCGTTCTCGTCCTTGACGGCCTTGTTGACCTTGAACTGAAGCATGATCCTGTCGAACGACACCTCGGGGACACGCTTCAGGAAGTCCGCCTTCAGCTTGGTCTCGTCAAAGTCGCGTCCGGGTACGATGCCGATGCGGGCAAATTTGGCGAGCTGGGCCGCGTCTGCCGCGTATGGCGGGTTGGTTTTCATGAGTTCGCAGAGCAGCTTGAAATAGGACACCGCGTCCATGCGATTGACCTGTTCGCGGACAGCCGTCTTCATGTCGATCGACGGATCGACCTTTCCCGGAGGTGGTGTGTACGGCTTGCCGTAAGCACTGAGCGGAACGAGCTTGCACTCGTCCTGCAGCTTGTGGACGGCTGCATAGTCCTCCGGCGTTCCGGTGCAATAGATGCGGCCGAGCAGCCACACGATGTTGGTAGGCGATTTGTACTCCCTCACGCCATCCGGCAGCGTGCCCTTCCAGCCGGGCCCGGTGATCGCATAGGTTTGTGCTCCCGTGCCGGTGGTGCGCTTTCCCGGCACCTGGAACACCGTCGTCCAGCCATCAAGCATGGGCATCAGGAAATAGCGCCCCTTCATGTCCGGGATGCTGAGGACCCACGGTTCTTTCCCGACGTCGAAGAAGGACGTGGTGTAGAGCGTGTCCGCGTTGGGCGCAGTGACATCACGGAACGACGCGTCCGGATATTGGCGCAGCTTGATGATATGGCCCATCGGCCCTCGCGTGCCCACGGGCTCCGCGACGTTGGTGATGATCCTGCGCGTCATCTCCATCGTCACCAATGGATAGCCGAATATGTAAGCGTCGCTCGCGAGCCAGAAGTCCTCCAAGCCCTGACCGACCCCCAGGAAGGCTCCCTCCTCGGCGACGGCTGGTCGACCTATCGCCGCTCCGGTGAGCAGACCCATTCCGCCAAGCGCAAGATTGCGTCGCGTGATCTCCATTGTTCTCTCCCTTGTGTGCAAATCGAATGGTCTTCAAACAATCGCCTGGCTGCTTCGACTGTCGGCCGGCCGTGACAGGCGTCCGATCCCGTGGGTCAGGGCTGCATCCTGATCCCGAGCGCCGCTCTCATATCCTTGAAGACCACTGCGATGGCCTCGATGATGAGTTGATCAGGATGCGCCTTGCAATGTTGGATTACTTCATGCTCGGCCTCGCGGGACTTCTTGATGTCGAGGTAGTGCTTGCGCGCAAGCCCGTTGTACCAACCGCTGTACCAAGCAGTGAGAAGATCGGCGTCTCCCTGCCATGTTCCGGCGAGTTGCGCGCAGGTCAGCTTCTGAACGTCCAGATAGCCTTCGGCGTTGGCGTAGGCGCTCAGGTCTGTCTGCGCGTGTGCCGACTGAATGCCGGCGACGATCAGCGATGCTGCAATCATGGCGGTTCGTCTCATGATCCCCTCCTGTGAGCTCGTGTGCCCGGGTTAGATCGCGGCCAATCTTCCACCTGTCGGCCGAGCGGCTGTGACGCGACGGTCGCGTTGCTCAGTAACAAGGCGGATACGGATAGTATCCGCACCGCGGGGCGTAATAGGGATAAGCTGCCGCAGCTCCAAGGGCGGCCGCACCCGCGACTGCAGCGCCGCGGTAGTAAGCACCTCGCCAGGCGGTGCGGCGAGCAACGCCGGCAAAAGACAGCGGCGTGAATGGACGACCGATGATGTCGATAAAGATCGACGCCGGTCCATCAGCTCCGGCAAGGTCACCTTCGAGCATATCGACATCGAAAGTCAGCCTGTCGCCTTCGAGCTTGGGCGATTTCAGGACGACGACGGCGTCGGCTACCGATGATCCGTCTTTCCTGAACCCGGACACGGTGGCGTTTGGAGGATCCTTCGCGAAATTGTCACTGCCATTGCCCCAATCCTCGACAATTCGCGACGTGAGATCGTGACCAGCCGCCCTCACGGGCCGATCGGCGAACACGATCGCATTCGGTGAAACCCCCGTCAGCACAAGCTTCCCGTCCTTCAAGCTCGCACCGCGCGAGTTGAGGACGAAGAGCGATGGCACGACTTCCGGCTTTGCCTGACCTATCGACTTCTCAAGCGGTACGTGTGGTTTGCTCTCGGGTGCAGACTGGGAAAACACCTTATGGGGAGCGGCAATCAATCCGGCGACGCAAAATACCAACAGAGCTGAGCGAAGGGTCATGTTTGTTATTCCTTTGGGGGAGCGCAATCTGGCAATCAGCTTCGCTAAGCATTTCGCGCCAATTCAAATCGCGCGTCTTGCCATTTCGCGCCAATCATCCGGATTAGTTCAGCGGCCAATCACATGAGGCCGTCCGCGGGGACTTGCCGGATCGTGTTTGCGGGCACGTTGCTGCTTCCGGTAGACAACGGGTTGAATTTTCATCAAACGCGCAAAGGAACGGCTGAAGCTGCTTGCGTTGGTATAACCGAGGAATTTGGCGATGTCCGACAACCGCTTGCTTGAATCGGCGAGCAGTCGGCACGCGACCTTCAAGCGAATCTCGGCAAGTATTTCGCTATGGCTTGTGCCCATGCGTCCCAAATGACGCTGCAACGTACGTCGGCTGATCTTGAGCGCACGAGCCGTGCCATCAAGGGTTGCCGCGTCACCATGCCGCAGTGATGCGACAATGGCCTCACGGATCGCCTGGGATGAAGGCAAACGGACGGTTCTCATCGGCTGGCGTCAGGCGAGAAGCCCATGGTCCCTCAATAGAAAAACCGGTCTTCGAGGTTAAGGGCGCTTCGAAGGCACGTCTGGCCACCAGCCGCCAAAATTTTTGTCAAATGGAATTGGCCGATGCCCACCATCCCTTCTCAAGCATGGCGCGGGATAAAATTGGGCAACAGACGTGGCGGCCTGATAGTCTGGACTCACGTTAAAATTGTTGGGCAGGCACGTAGTTGCACTATCGCCCATGCGGCTCTTTTTACTTAAGATCTTAAGTTCGTAGGAATTCAGGTCCGGCCGATGGCAAACATTCATTTGACGCGCTGCCAACACCTTAGTCCTTTCGCAGACATTCTGAATAGTCTTGGAGCACCAACCGCTTCGCTCCTGGAAAAGTTTCGCCTACCCACCTCGTTGGAAGAAAAATCCAATCATTACGTCCCAATTTTGCCTGCGATCGACTTTGCGGAATTCGCGCGAAGATCGCAGGGCATCGATGATTTCGGATTTCATGCTGCTCGGCAGCTACATTTCGGCCACCTGAGCGAAAGAACCCGGAATCTCATTGGTCATTCTCCGACACTGCTTGTCGCGCTACAACAGACCTGCAAATGGGCATCGCTCGAAGACTCAAACTTGAGCAACTGGCTTGAGCGCTACGACGATCACGTGAGAATTTGCAGCAGGCTCGCCGGAACCAAAGGACTTCAGCATCTCGAGCATTCACAGTGGCTTCAGAACATTTTTCCGATTTACGTCGTCCGACAATTCGCCGGGCCGGACTGGGCTCCAGCAACTATCGCCTTTGAAGCTCGCTACACGCCGACTCCGGCGTGCCAGTCATTCTGGCCAAATTCTCGATTCTTGTCCGGCCAAGAAGCATCATGGATCGACGTGCCTATTTCGTTCCTGGCCCTCCCCAATAGGGCGAACGAAAATCTTCCTCCGAAGGACGAGAAGATCGAATTTGCCAATTATGACATCATCGAAACACTCAAGCTAATGCTGCCATCCTACCTGGACGAAGGACTTCCGACGCTCGCTGAGATCGCGGAAATGGCAGGCGTTAGTACACGTAGCCTTCAACGCAACCTGTCGCGCGCCGGCATTACATATTCGGGCCTGCTGGATACCGTTCGGTTTGAGAACGCTAGAACGCTCTTGCAAAACACGGACTCCAAGATCATCGAGGTTGCGTTCGCTTCAGGCTACACGGATCCCGCCCATTTTACCCGCGCCTTCCGCAGGATCGCCGGTGTTACGCCGCGGCAGTTTCGCGAGCAAAGGAGAACGTGAGAACGTCATCGCTCCCTCGATGCTGTGCGTTTCGAGCAACTTGTCCTTCCTGTGGGCCTGCCGCCCTGTCGCGAGCTTCGACAACGATCGAGGGGCCGACAAACCAATATCGATCGCCCCGCCTCACCATGATGATCATTTCTAGCGAAGGGGTTGGCCTTGGACGCGTGCCCGCGTAGCAGCGAAGGCTTTTCGGCTTTCAGATCAATCCTGATGGCAGGAGCGTGCGCGCTGTTGACCCTCCCTGCCGGGACAGCCCTTGGCGCAGACGACGACGCAATCAAACCGGCAGTGCCGACGATCTATCTCGACCTCAGGACGATCTACGCACAGGTACCGGCAGGATCGCTCGCGTTCGGCTTTGGACGTCCAACGCTGTTCAATACGCAGACGCTTGCGACATCGGGCGGTGTGGCATTTCCGGCAGGCCTGCCAGCAGCGAAGTCCCTCAACATGGATTTTCCGCTGACGGTCGATGTCACCGAAAGCGTCTCGCTCTATGCCGGCGTCTCCGGCAGTTCGACGAACTTCGGAAACGCCGGCTTTTCGTCCTTTCAAATCACGAGCTGGAACATCGGCTTCCAGGCCGACCTTTATGAGCAGAACGGCGGGACCTTTCCTACCGTGACGCTGCAATCGACCATCACACAGTCGATTCCCAATGGCCCGCTGGGGACAACCTCGTTCAACAACATTCTCGAATTTGGCTATGCGCTCGATTCCGATGAGACCAGAGGCTTCCTCAGCGGTTTCCAATACACGCGAACCGACGTCGACAGTGCGCTGGGAAGGATCAACCCGAACACGATTGCCTATGTCGGCGGCTACTATCAATGGCCGAACGATTGGAAATTTACCGGCCGCGTGGGCGTGCAATCGTTCGAAGGCGCGCAACTTCTTAACCTCGCATCGATCCAGCCCTTTGCACAACCGATCGTGCGGCTCGATCTCGACCGCATGGATGATAATGACAACCGACTGTTTGGCATCACAGCCGAAATCATGTGGGTGCCGAACCCCGCCTATCAACTGACGTTCAGAACGCCTCTGTATGCCGTCAAGAACTAGCCGGCGCACGAGCAAGCAAGCACCGAGACCATCCGACGCGGGTGCGAGCGACCCGCTCCCGGCTGCTCCGACGACGGGTAGATCTACTCCGGGTCAGCTTGACTGTGTCCTCTGCGGCCATCACCGGGTCGGCCAACGGCCCGCCGGGATGCGGCGCCAATCGGTGCAGTGACACGGCCGGACAGGCATGGCGTCAGCCGTCACCTCGAAAACCGAAGCGCGCCGGTGGCAACCGATCGTCCGGCTATCGCTGATCTTCGAACGGCTTGACCGAGTGGGCCGGCGCGCGCGCCGGCTGGATCGTCAGCCGATAGGCGATCAGGTTGGTGCCATCGAATGCCTCGAGCAAGTAGTCGCAAACGGGACAGTGATACTCACCTTTGGCGCCCGGTTCGGACCATAGCTCCAACCGCCGGAAACCTGCGCCACAGCACGCGCACGTGACATCCGCTTTCCGCACGTTGATCCTCTTGGCTGCGTTCTGCAGGACGTAAAAACACCAGGTGAACTCGGCAAAGAAACGATGGCTGTCGCCTGACCGAGGCGAAAGCAAATGTCATGGGGCTCACGTTCGCATTCCAGGCAAGATGCTTCGGCAGCAAAGTGCAGATTGTGCCTGGCGTGATTGATGACAGCTGCCTGACCTTTTCGAACGCGCGCCCTGCTGCATTCCGTTGATCTACGTCAAGCTCGCGCGCCGAAATTGTCGCAGCTTCGCAGCTCGCAAAATCGTCCGTGAGGGAGGACACGCCATGCTTCGTTGCATCCTCGCCGCTCTGGCGGCTCTGGTTCTCGTCGCTGTCTGCCTGATTCCTGATGACGCCTATGCCCGCCGTGGAGGAGGCGGCGGCTTCCGCGGCGGCGGAGGCGGTTTTCACGGCGGCGGAATGCGTGGCGGTGGCATGCATGTAGGTGGTGGAAGGGTACACGGTGGAGGATATCGCGTTGCCGGCCGTCCAGGTGGCCGACCGATTGCAGGGCGTCCGGGCTATCCCGGTCGACCGATTGCGGGGCGCCCTGGCCGCCCGGTCGCCGGCTATCCCGGCTACGGCAGAGGCTACTATCGGCCAGGCTGGGGCTATGGTGCTGCTGCCGTCGGCGCAGCGGCCGCGGCCGGCGCGTATGGCGCCTATGGCTACTACGGCAACCAAGGCTGCTACTACAATGAATACGGGCAAATGGTCTGCCCGCAGTACCCGTATCGATATTGATCCGGCTGAGCAGCAGTCGATGGACATGCGATTGCACCGCACCGGCTCGCTGTCGAGCTTCGGTCAGGCACCGGCATGTCCATGTTGAATGGATCGACCGCAACGGGACGCCACGATGGCCATCGTGGCGGTCCCTCGAATTTGCGTTCCCGAGGAGACGACTCGATGGAGTACGACGCCTTCACCGACGCGAGCCTTAAGATGATGTACGAGGCTGTTCGCGGCGCGCTCGAAGCCGACGACGAGTTCGAGGCAAACGGTGAAGAGCCAAAATTCCGGGTCCGGTCGACGGCCGAATGGAAGCGGCATGCCAGCAATCTTGAGGCCGAGATTCTGAAACGGGGGCTCCAGATCGACATCATCGACTGGACGCGCGGTCAGAGCGAGCTACCGCTGTAAAAGCCATCAGGGGTCCGCGTGAACGCGACGAGGAATAACGCGCCCTCGTCCGGATCGTTGCTGGCACGATCTCTTGGTCAAACCGGGCCGTGCGATCCCGGTGGCACCATGTACAGGGTCATGGCGAAAATCACATAGATGAGCACGAGCAAGGCACCGATAAACCATGCCGACCGTCCGCTGTTGGTGATGAAGCAGGACGTCACGGAGGCGATCATGACCATCGTCACGGCCCCCGGCCAGAACTGCAAATCCATCGGCTTCGGACCGACGACGTAGCTCAGAAGCACCAGCGCCGGCGCGACAAACAAGGCGATTTGAGACGCGCTGCCGAGCGCGATGCTGACGCTCATATCGAGACGGTTCTTGCGTGCCGCGGAAAACGCGACCGCCATTTCTGCCGCGGCGCCGACCAGCGCGACGATGATGAAACCGACGAACGCCGGACTCAATCCCAGCGTCTCGCCCGCTTTCTGCACCGAGCTCACGAATATTTCGCTGACCAGTGCAACCAGCACCGTGACCACGAGAAGAGTGCCCAACGCAAATCCGATCGGCCAGCCGTCGCCACCGGTTTCGCCATGCTCCTCGCTTGCGAACAGCTCCTTGTGTGTCTTGAGCGAGAACAGCAAGCCGAGCCCATAGGCACATATCAACAGCACAGCGAGGCCCGTACTGAGCGACAGCGCCATGGCTTCGCCGCGCGCCGGATCGAGGTCGGCAACAGCCGAGGGCGCAAGCAACGCAATCGTGGCCATCAGCAGCAGCGCTGCGTACATCCTCCCGCCGGCGCGATTATACTCCTGAACGTGATGGCGGAGCCCACCGAGCAGGAATGATGCGCCGAGCATGAAGAGTGAATTGGTGACGATGGCACCAGCGATCGATGCCTTGACCAGCATGTACTCTCCGGCATGCAGCGCAGCGATCGCGATGATCAGCTCGGTCAGATTGCCCAAAGTTGCGTTGAGCAGGCCTCCGACTGCGTCGCCGGTTTTCGCTGCGACGCTTTCCGTCGCGTGGCTGAGAAGGGCGGCCAACGGCACGATGGCAAGGACAGCGAGCACAAACAGGGCGGTGTGGGCGGACGGAGCTGCCGTCTCGACCGCCAGCACGATCGGCACGAAGACCAGCATCCAGAGCAGTGGATTATGTCGAATTTCCTTGAGCAAATGGTGCATGGTACCGCCCGGTCGCAACGAGGTCGACGGCAGTTTCTGAACACCGCGGTCCGCTGAACCTTGATCTATCTCAATCCGGCGCCACCGCCGCGCCAGTCACGACCTGAGCCGGACCGGCCGATCCGGAGCCTCACGGAATTTCCCGAACGGTCAGAAGCGCGTCCATATTTTCAGGCTCCCTCCCCCTTTTGACCTAGATCAACCCGTGGCCGACCAGATTGCGGTTGTTCTCGCGGACATCCTTGATGAGCAGCTCAGGAGCTTACAATGACGAGAAACGCAGCTGTCGCAGCGATTGCATTTTTGGTGACGACCTCGTCTCTCGCTTTCGCAGCAGAGACATCCACGACGGTCGGAGCTGCGCAACCCAGCGCCGCCGACCTGAAGAGCCTGACGGACATGCGTGTCGGCATCGTCAAGGCCGCCTTGCAGCTGACACCCGACCAGGAGAAATACTGGCCGGCCATCGAGGATGCCATCCGTGCGCGAGCGAAAAACCGGCAGGCTCGGTTGGAACGGATTGCCGAACTCCAGGAGAACGGACCGATGGAGGTCCTTGGTGGAAGCAATCCGGTCGAGATGATGCAACGCAGGGCAGATCGGCTGATTCAGCGCGGGACCGATCTCAAGAAGCTCTCCGATGCCTGGGAGCCGCTCTACAAGACATTGAGCGATGATCAGAAGCGAAGGATGGCATTCGTGTCGTTCGCTGTCATGCGCGGCGTGCGAAACGCGATCGAGCAGCGTGGCGGTCCGGACGACGAGGACGAATAAGGCCAAGCTGCCCCTTGGTCACCTTGACCATGTCCTCGGCAACTGTCACCCAGCCAACCATCGGCGGGCCGGCGTGGCGCCGGCAATCGGTGCAGTGACACAGCGCATGGACGACCGGTTCGCCGGTCACCTCGTAACGGATCTCGCCGCAGTGACAGCCGCCGGTGACGTCAGCCATGTTTTCCTCCGCTCGATCAGTGGCTTGCCGGGTCAATAACGCTGCAAGCACCAACGCTTCAATTGCGCATCTTGCCCTTGCGTCGAGCTGTCGCGCGGTCCCCTGCGCCCCCGATCATGCGGGCCGCTGCGGCCCTCACGAAATCGTCATCCCTGCCCTCGGCCCCGCCAAAGCCCCGGGAATAAAGCCCCGGCCCCGCCGATCATCTCCCCGGAACCCAATCCCTGGGCCCACGGGAGACTTGCCATGAGCGGACACGATCACGACCATCGCGATGAGGAAAAAGGCGTCAGCCGACGCAAGGTGCTGGAATGCATGACCTGGGCCGGCACCGGCATGCTGTGGACCGTCACCGGCGGCGTGCCGCATTCGCTCGGCATCGTCGGCTCGGCCGCGGCCGCCGAAGCGGCGCCCGGCATGACCTTCATGCAGATCAGCGACAGCCATGTCGGATTCGACAAGCCGGCCAACCCGAACACCATCGGCACGCTGGAAGAGGCCATCAACAAGGTCCGGGCGATGCAGGTCAAGCCGTCCTTCATGATCCACACCGGCGACATCACGCATCTGTCGAAGGCGTCCGAATTCGATGACGCCGATCGCATCATCTCGCAGGCCAAGCTCGACGTGCACTACGTGCCGGGCGAGCACGATTTCATCGACGAGGAGGTCAAGCTCTACAAGGAGCGCTACGGCCGCGGCACCAAGGGTCCGGGCTACTATTCCTTCGATGCCGGCGGCGTGCATTTCATCGGCCTCGTCAACGTCGTCGACCTCAAGGGCGGCGGCCTTGGCAATCTCGGCAATGAGCAGCTCGAATGGCTGGAGAACGACCTCAAGGGCCGCTCGAAGTCGACGCCGATCGTGCTGTTCGCCCACATCCCGCTGTGGACGGTCTATCCGCAATGGGGCTGGGGCACCGAGGACGGCGCCCGTGCGCTGGAATACGTCAAGGGCTTCGGCTCGGTCACCGTGCTCAACGGCCATATCCACCAGGTGATGCAGAAGGTCGAGGGCAACGTCACCTTCCACACCGCGCGTTCGACCGCCTTCCCGCAGCCGGCGCCGGGCTCCGCCCCCTCGCCCGGCCCGATGAAGGTCGAGGATGCCAAGCTGCGCAGCATGCTCGGCGTCGCCAGCATCAACTTCAAGCAGAACAGCCAGCCGCTGGCGATCATCGACACGCCGCTGCAAGGCTGAGGGACAAGACCGATGAGTTCGATCAATCGACGCGACTTCGGCATCGCTGTGGTCGCGACCATGCTGCTGCCGGTCACGGCGGCCCGCGCCGAGGACACCGCGATTCACATCGACAACTTCTCGTTCACCCCGCCCCAGCTGGACGTGAAGGTCGGCACGACCGTGACCTGGACCAACCGCGACGACATCCCGCACACCGTGGTGTGTGCGGGCAAATTCCGCTCCAAGACCATGGATACCGACGGCACCTTCTCGTTCACCTTCACGGAGCCCGGCGAGTACAAGTATTTCTGCTCGCTGCATCCGCACATGACAGGCAGTGTCAAGGTTGGGTAACGTGACAACCCATACAATCACAACCATGCCCGGCCGGTGGCCCTCCGCCCCCGGCCGGGCACGAGCCGTCTCTCGACATGCCGGGCAGAACACGATGGTTGTCAACGCGTCGCAAGACGATCCCGAAAAGGCGCGGCGCTTCCGCGAGGCCGCGCTGCCGTATCTTGACGACGCCTATACGCTGGCCCGCTATCTGCTGCGCGACGCCGCCGACGCCGAGGATGCGGTGCAGGAATGCTATCTGCGCGCCTACAAGCATTTCGACAGCTACCGCGGACCTGCGATGAAGCCGTGGCTGTTCGCGATCCTGCGCAATGTCTGCCGCGCCGAATACGCAAGGCGCAAGACAGCTCCAACCGCGGTCGAGGAGTTGCCCGAAGGCGGCGAGCAGACCCCGCTGTGGAATGAAGCCCCGGAGACCCCGGAAAAGCAGCTGCTGCGCCGCTTCGACGGCGAGACCGTGCGCAAGCTGGTCGCGGCGCTTGCCGAGCCGTTCCGCGAGACCTTCGTGCTCAGGGAAATCCAGAATCTTTCATACCGCGAGATCGCCGATGTCGCCGCCGTGCCGGTCGGCACCGTGATGTCCCGCCTCGCGCGCGCCCGCGCCATGCTGCGATCGGCCTGGCTTGCGGAACAGGAGCAAGCGAAATGACCTGCGAGGAAGCAGAAGTGCTGATCCACGCGCTGATCGACGGCGAACTCGACGCCGGCCATGCGCGCGAAGTGGAAGCCCATGTCGAGGGGTGCGCGCATTGTGCCGCGCTCATGAAGGAGTATCAGGAGATCCGCCAGGCGATCGCCGAGAGCGATTTGAGCTACAAGGCGCCGCTCGAGCTGCGCCGCAAGATCGAGAAGTCACTGCCGCAACCACAAGCGCAGGCGGCGCCGACCCGGCGCTCGGTGCTGCGCGGCTTCGCGCTGGGCTCCGCGGTGTCGGCGATGGCGGCGACCGGCCTTGTCGCGATCGTGCTGCGCAACGATGACGAGCAGCGCATCGAGAACGAGGTCGTGTCGGCGCATCTGCGTTCGCTGCAGGCCGGCCACCTCACCGACGTGATCTCGACGGATCAGCACACGGTCAAGCCCTGGTTCAACGGCAAGCTCGACGTCTCGCCGCCGGTGATCGATCTCACCGCGCAGGGCTTCACGCTGATCGGCGGCCGGCTCGACTACGTCAACGCCCGCGAGATCGGCGCCGTGGTCTACAAGCGGCGCCAGCACGTCATCAACCTGTTCGTCGCGCAGACCGCGAACACCGAACGCAAGGCGGCGAAGATCTCGACGCTGCAGGGCTTCAACATCCGCCGCTGGAGCGACCGCGGCTTGAATTATTGGGCGGTCAGCGATCTCGGCGCCGACGAGCTTACGGAGTTCGGCGACAAGTTCGAGGGCGCGATGCGCGCGAACAAGGAGGGGTGAGTCTTGTAGCCCGGATGCAGCGCAGCGTAATCCGGGGACGGTCTTACCCGCTGTGAGACCCCCGGATTTCGCTTCGCTGCATCCGGGCTACAGGTTCGAAACTAGGCCGACTTGCGCACCGCGTTGTCGACCAGCGTCTTGCCGAGCGACCAGATCGCGCCGGGCACCTTGTGGCTGCCGGCGATCACGTCGTCGAACGACTTCTCGATCCAGGTGCAGTCCTCTTCGGTGATCATGAGCGGCGGCAGCAGCTTGATGGTGTGGAGGCCGTGGCCGGCGACCTGGGTCAGGATCTTGTGATCCTTGAACAGCGGCACCGTGATCAGCTGGCAGAACAGGCCCTTGTTGGCGGTCTCCAGCAGATTCCACGACGCCTTGAGCCGCAGCGATTTCGGCGGACCGAACTCGACGCCGATCATCAGGCCCTTGCCGCGCACTTCCTTCATCAGTTCGTAGCCGGGCACCATGCGCGTCAGCGCAAGACGGAGCTCGGCGCCGCGTTTGGCGGCGTTCTCGACGAGCTTCTCGGCCTTGATGACGTCGAGCGTGGCAATGCCGGCGGCCATCGCGAGATCGTTCTTGGCGAAGGTCGAGCCATGCACGACCGCGCGGTCCATCTGGTTGAAGATCTTGTCGAAGATGTTCTTGCGCGTCAGCAGCGCGCCGATCGGCACGTGACCGCCGGACAGCGCCTTCGCCAGCAGCACCATGTCAGGCTCGATGCCCCAATGCTCGATCGCGAGGAATCTTCCGGTGCGGCCGATGCCGGTCTGGATCTCGTCGGCGATGAACAGCGTGCCGTATTTGCGGCACAGCGCCAGCGCGCCGGGAAGGAACTCGTCGGTGGGCATGTTGACACCCTTGCCCTGGATCGGCTCGACGATGAACGCGCCGACCTGGCGCGACGACAGCGCCTTCTCCAGCGCCTCGAGATCGTTGAACGGAATCGGGGTGCAGCCCGGCAGCAGCGGCTCGAATCCGCCGCGGAAATTCGAATCATCCGTCAGCGATAGCGCACCGTAGGAGAGGCCGTGGAACGAATGCCCGCAATAGACGATACCGGGGCGGCCGGTCGCGCCGCGCGCGAACTTGATCGCGGCTTCGACGGTTTCGGCGCCGGAATTGGCGAAAAACACCTTGTCCAGATATGGAACATGCTCCAGAAGCCGTTCCGCGAGCACGCCGGCGAGCGTCGAGACATCGAGTTGCACAAGATTGGGCAGATCGGCGTCGAGCACGCTCTTCAGCGCCTGGCGCAGGGCCGGATGATTGCGGCCAATCGCAAAAACGCCAAATCCGCTCAATAGATCAAGGTAACGAGCCCCCTGACGATCGAAGAGGTACTGGCCTTGCCCCTTTTGGAAGCCGACGTCGTAGCCGATGGTCTTGAGAACGCGAACGAGCTGCTCGTTGAGGTGACGCGTGTGCATGGCACCGCGCTGCCCCTCGCGCTCCACAAAAATCTCGGAAACGTCTAGATTGGAACTTACCATTCGTTACATACGTCGGTTGATGGCCATCTCGTCAACTTAAAACGCTCGCTAGCGGCGTTTTGACCCCCGCTCGGATCGTCCAGTTAAGCACAGGTTTGGACCATGTTGCACTGCCCAAGAACTTTCGCGCGTACAATAGCCTTTTCAGGTTTATTTTTGGCCACCGTATTATCACCGGCGCTTGCAGCGGACCCGACCGGCGACTGGAAGGTCGCTGACGGTGTCGCCACCATCCGCGTCGCCCAGTGTAATGGCAACATGTGGGGTGCGGTGGCCTGGGAAAAAACCCCAGGCGGCAAGGATAAGAACAATCCTGATCCTGCAAAGCAGAGCAGGCCGACGCTCGGCATGCCGATCCTGATCGACATGAAGAAGAAGGCCGGCGCCGATGCGTGGGAAGGTCAGGTCTACAACGCCAAGGATGGCCAGCTCTACAGCTCGACCATCAAGCCCGTCGGCACCGATCAGCTCGAGATCCAGGGCTGCGTGCTCGGCTTCCTGTGCGGCGGCGAGACCTGGACCCGCGTCGGTCCGCCGATTCCGGTGAGCGCCGCCGGCAGCCCGGCGGCGAAGGGCACCCAGCCCAAGTCAACAGCGCCGCAGAAAACCACCGGCGCCGTGGCGCCGGCCACCAAGCCGGCTCAAAAGCAGGCCCCCGGCAACGCCAATGCGCAGGCTGACGCCGTGGGCGATATCTGCCTGCTCCCGGACATCGCGCGACCGACGCATTAGCGGAAGTCGGCGGGGAACACCGTCCGCTGACATCGTGGCTCGGCGGCGCCTGCCGCCAAGCCGGTTCGACAGCGAACCGCCAGCGCGTCAGGTGACGTCGTTGGCGATGTCCTCCTCCTTGACCTCGCGCGGCTTGCCCATCAGCGCCGGCTGGAACAGCAACACCGCCGCGAGCGTGGTGACGAGCGAGAGCGCCAGCAGCTTGCCCATGCTCGCGGTACCGGGATGGCTCGACAGCCACAGGCTGCCGAACGCGGTCGCCGTGGTCAGCGCGCTGAAAAAGATCGCGCGCGTCAGGCTCGACTGCAGCAGATTCGTCCTGCCCTGGCGCCACGCCGTGACATAGTAGATCTTGAACGCCACGCCGACGCCGAGCAGCAGCGGCAGCGCGACGATGTTGGCGAAGTTGAGCGGCAGCCCGATCAAGACGCAAATCTCCAGCGTGACGATGCCGGCGACTAGGAGCGGCACCAGCGTCATCAGCACGTCGACGACGCGGCGCAGCGTGAGCCACAGCAGCAGGCCGATCGTGACCAGCGCCAGGATGCCGGCGTGGATGAACGCCTTCACGATGACGTCGCCCGACTTCAGGATCGAGACCGGCCCGCCGATCGCGGTCGGCTCGGCGGCGAGCACGGCGTCGGCAAAGCGGCGCAGATTGTCGTTGTCGTTCGGATCGCCCTTCGGCTCCACCTCGACACGCATCAGGCCGTCCTTGGTCTTCCAGCTGTCGACGAGTTCCGGCGGCAGGTTCTGCAGCGTGACGGTCTGCGCCTGCAGCGTATTGCGGAGCTGATCGAACACGATCTTCATCGGCGCGACGAAGACGTCCTGCGCCTTGTCGCGGGTCGCCTGGTTCGAACCGGCAAGCTTCTGCAGGGCGTCGGCGAGCCGGCGCGCGGCCACCGCGCCCGGCCCCTTGCCGTCGCCCGCGGTCTTGCGCAGGCTGTCGACCGAGCTCTTCAGCGACTCGACATTCTCCTGATCCGACGGCGCCGGATCGACAGAATCCGGGTTGAGCGCGGGGCCAAGCGTCCTGGCCGCCTGCCCGATCAACTTCAGCTTGGCCGGCTGGTCGTCGGGCACGAAGCTGTCGAGCGACATCACGCGCGACACTTCCGGCAGCTTCTCGAGCTTGGCCTCGATCTTCTTGGCGTCGGCTTCCGAGCGCGTCATCACGTTGATAGCGTTGGCGCCGGTGTTCGGGTCCTTCCGCAGGTCGAGGAAGGTCGCGATCGATTCCACTTTGGAATTGCGCAGATTGATCGGGTTGAAGTCGAACTTCATGTAATGGAGCAGCGGCAGGCCCGCGACCGTGACCAGCAGCGTGCCGACGATGATCGGAACGCGATGCTTCTCCAGGAACAGATCGAGCGGCGCCAGGAAGGCGTAGCCGACCGGCTCCTTTTCGCCGGGCGGATTGAGCAGATCGAGCAGCGCCGGCAGCACCGTGATGCTGGTGACGAACGCCACCAGCATGCCGGCGCCGGCGATCTTGCCGAGCTCCGAGATGCCCTTGTAGTCGGTCGGCAGGAAGCAGAGGAAACCGGCGGCGGTCGCCATCGCCGCGAGCGACAGCGGCACCGCGGAGCGGCGCGCGGCGTTTTCCAGCGCCAGCGTCAGATTGTCGTTCTTGAAGCGCTCGGAGCGGTAGCGGACGCTGAACTGGATGCCGAAGTCGACCCCGAGGCCGATGAACAGCACGGCGAAGGCGATCGAGAGCAGGTTCAGCGAGCCGACCATCATCAGGCCGACCGCCGTGGTGATGGCAAGCCCGATGAACAGGTTCACGAACACGGCGAAGATGATCTTGCCGGAATGCAGCGCCATCCAGAGGATGACCAGCACGATCACAACGGTGCCGATGCCGTTGGTGATCGCGCCGTCCTGCACGGTGGCGTATTCCTCGTTGGCGATCGGCACCGGTCCGGTCAGGCGAACGCGCGCGTGATATTCGGTCGGGAATTTCAGATCGGCCGCCGCCTGGCGGATCGCATCGGTTGCGGCCTTGCCCGGCTCCAGCGCCGAATAGTCGATGATCGGCTTGATCTCGATGAAGGCGCGCTTGTCCGAATCGGTCAGCGGCTTGTCGCTGGTGAGCTCACGCCAGGAGAAGGTCGCGTCGCCCTTGGCGAGGACGGTCTCGACCGTCTCGGAGATCAGGTTGAAGGGCGGCGCGGCATTGTCGAGCTTGACCTGCCCGCGCTTGACGCCGGCAAGACCGGTCTCGAGCGCGCCGGTCAATCCGCGAATCGAGGGATCGCCGGCCATGATCTCGATCAACGGCGCGGCCGATTCGAGCTGGCCCGCGACCTTGCCGACCTCTTCGGTCGGCAGGAACAAGAGGCCGTTCTTCTCGAAGAATTCGCCGGAGCCGAGCGCGGTGATCGCCTCGAAGTTCTTCTTGTCGGCCTGCAGCTTCGCGGTGAGCGCCTTCGCGGCCGAGCTGGTCAGCTCGGGCGTCGCTGCCTCGACCACCGCCAGGATCAGGCGCTCGCGATCAAACGCTTCCTCGAACTGGTTGTCGCGCTTGCGCCAATCCAGATCCGGCGAGATCAGCTTGTTGATGTCGGTGTTGATCGAGAAGTTGCGGGCCGTGTAGAAGCCGGCGCCGATCGACAACAGGACAGAGAAAATCACAACCGGAAGGGCAAAACGCGTACAGGTCCTAACAACGGAGACGACAATATTTGTCAGCACTTCGTTTCTTTCTAATCTCGGGGAAGCATGGCCGAAAACGCCCGCTCTGTAGCGGAGTTCCCGGGACCGATCTAATGTTGTTTTGGTTATCTTCCTCGACGGGACGGCGAGGAGGTTCCAAACCACAGGAACGGCCACGAATGGCCGGTATAAACCCCATGAGTGGGCGATAAAGTGACGAACAAGTGAGGGAGACGGACGGTCGCAGAGACCAAAATCCACACTATATTACCTCCAACACCCCTCCTTCGTGATCCTGTCCCCACTCGAAACGCTACCTTTTTGCCACAAATCGCTGTATTTCCATGCGCTTGGGGCACAGATCCCTTCCAGGAACTGTGATGGCGCGGACATTGCAACTGACGTTGCGACGTCCGACGTGTGGAGTGCGTTGCCGAAAAGGCCGCAGGGCATTGAACGAGATTGGTGCAATTTGCGTAACGGACGTCCGATGGAAGTGTTTCTTGCTCAGCCGCGCGGCTTTTGCGCGGGCGTCGTGCGTGCGATCGAGATCGTCGAACGCGCGCTCGAGAAGTATGGCCCGCCCGTCTATGTCCGCCACGAGATCGTGCATAACAAACACGTCGTCGAGAGCCTGAAGAAGAAGGGCGCGATCTTCGTCGAGGACCTCTCGGAAGTGCCGGCCAAGGCTGTGACCGTGTTCAGCGCCCATGGCGTTGCCAGGAGCGTCGAGGAAGAGGCGGAAGCCCGCGACCTGCCGGTGCTCAATGCCACCTGCCCGCTCGTCACCAAGGTCCACAACCAAGGCAAGCGCTATATCTCGAAGGGCCGCGCCCTGATCCTGATCGGGCACGCCGGCCATCCCGAGGTCGAGGGAACCATGGGACAGGTTCCGGGGCCGGTTCTGCTGGTCCAGAGCGTCCAGGATGTGGCGGAATTGAGGCTGCCGAGCGATGCGCCGGTCGCCTACATCACCCAGACCACCCTGTCCGTGGACGACACCAGGGACATTATCGCGGCCCTTCAGGCAAAATTTACAGATATTCAAGGCCCGGATATCAGGGATATCTGCTATGCGACACAGAACCGCCAATCTGCGGTAAGGGACCTCAGCAAACTGGTTGACGTCATTTTGGTGGTGGGGGCCGCCAACAGTTCCAACTCGAACAGGCTTCGTGAAATCGGCACCGAGGTCGGTGTCGCGAGTTATCTCATTGCCGATGGGAGCGAACTCAATCCGGATTGGCTCAAGGATGCGAAGGCCGTCGGCATTACCGCGGGCGCTTCTGCGCCCGAAGTTTTGGTCGACGATGTGATCGAGGCTCTGCGGCGGATCGGACCGGTGTCGGTCTCGGTCGTTCCGGGCCGAGAAGAGAATATCGAATTCCAGCTGCCAGCCGAACTGACTGCGGGCTGATCTGAACCCACATCCCTTTGATAAGTGCAGAAAGAAATCGTCTAATGGCTATACCGTTCTTCAAGGAAATGCGTATCGGCGGTTATCTGATCAAGCAGAAGCTGCTTGGCCGCAAACGCTATCCGCTCGTGCTGATGCTGGAACCCTTGTTCCGTTGCAACCTCGCCTGCGTCGGCTGCGGCAAGATCGACTATCCCGATGCGATCCTCAACCGCCGCATGACGGCGCAGGAATGCTGGGATGCCGCCGATGAGTGCGGCGCGCCGATGGTGGCGATCCCCGGCGGCGAGCCGCTGATCCACAAGGAGATCGGCGAGATCGTGCGCGGCCTCGTGGCGCGCAAGAAGTTCGTCTCGCTGTGCACCAATGCGCTGCTGCTCGAGAAGAAGCTCGACCTGTTCGAGCCGTCGCCCTATCTGTTCTTCTCGGTGCATCTCGACGGCCTGAAGGATCACCACGACAAGGCGGTGTCGCAGAAGGGCGTGTTCGACCGCGCCGTCTCGGCGATCAAGGCGGCGAAGGCCCGCGGCTTCACGGTCAACGTCAACGCCACCATCTTCGATGGCCATCCGGCCGAGGAGATCGCCAAGTTCCTCGACTTGACCACCGAGCTCGGCGTCGGCGTCTCGATGTCGCCGGGTTACGCCTATGAGCGTGCGCCCGATCAGGAGCACTTCCTCAACCGCACCAAGACCAAGAAGCTGTTCCGCGACGTCTTTGCGCTCGGCAAGGGCAAGAAGTGGAATTTCATGCATTCCGGCCTGTTCCTCGACTTCCTCGCCGGCAACCAGGAATACGAGTGCACGCCCTGGGGCATGCCGGCGCGCAACATCTTCGGCTGGCAGAAGCCCTGCTATCTGCTGGGTGAAGGCTACGCCAAGACCTTCAAGGAGCTGATGGACACCACCGACTGGGACACCTACGGCACCGGCAAGTACGAGAAGTGCGCCGACTGTATGGCCCATTGCGGCTACGAGCCGACCGCGGCGACCGCGGCGATCAACAATCCGCTGAAGGCGATGTGGGTTGCGTTGCGCGGCATCAGGACATCAGGCCCGATGGCGCCCGAGATCGACATGTCGAAGCAGCGTCCGGCGCAGTACATCTTCGCCGAGCAGGTCCAGAAGAAGCTCTCGGAGATCCGCCGCGACGAGGCTGCGGCCGCCGCCGCCAAGCAGCAAGCGAAGGCTTCCACCGCCGCCTGACGCGCGATGTGAGCGAAAGCAGAACATGAAAGCCCCGGTTCAGCGAACCCGGGCTTTCATCTTGGATCAGGATGCCGCCTGCTCTTCCAGTCTCGTGCGCAGAAGCAATTTCTCGATCTCCGCCGCGCGCGGCGCGCTGAGTGTGCCACGCTCGATCCCGAGTGGGACATTGCGCAAAGCGAGCTCGCGATACAGCGCGCCGGATAGAGGAAAGCCCTCGTCCAGCGCCCGGAGGTGCTTGAGGATCGTTCCGACGTCGCCGCGCGCCACGCACCCGCCCATGCCATTGGCCAGTCCGCCGTCGAGAACGGCCGCGACCGTCCCGCGCAGCAGCGGCATCATCGCGCGCAACGCGTCGGCCTCGCTGGCGCCAAAGCTCTTCCAGAGCTCGACGCCTTCCTTGAGCAGCGCGATCAGGAACGGGCCGACATAATATGCCGACGCATGATAGAGCGCCCGCGCACCGGCCGGCAGCGCCAGCGGTTCGCACCCGATCCGGGTCGCAAGCAATTCCAGGTCACGCCTGAAGTCGCCCTCTGCCTCGATGCCGACGGTGCATCCGCGCAATCCCTCGAGCGCGACGTCGGGATTGGCAAACATCTGCATCGGATGAAATCCGCCGGTCGCGGCGCCTGCGGATTTCGCATGATCGAGCGCGGCCAGTTCGGTCGCGCCGCTGCAATGAACCACGCGGTGCCGCGGCTCCCAGCGCAAATCGCGGCACACCGGCAGGATCGCGTCATCGCTCACGGTGAGGAAAACCATGTCGCAGCTGTCGACGACCTGCTGCGCGTCCGTCATCGGCAGCGCCGACGGGATGCGGGATCCGAGCCGCTGCGCGGCATCGGCACTGCGGTTGTGGAACGCCGCGACGTTCAGCCCCGCGCGGGCGAAGGCTGGCGCAAGCGTTTGCGCCACACGGCCGGCGCCGATGAAGCCGATCCGCAACGCCGCCAGCGCCCTGCTCATTGCGCGTAGCTCCCGTCGATGCGATCGAGCCTGCGCCGCAGCGCCGGCCATTCCAGCAGGCCGTAGCCGGCCTGCAGATTTTGCGCAGCTTCATTCAGCACCGGATTGGTGTCGCGCTCATTGTCCAGCGTGATCTCGGTGCCGGCAAAGCAGGTCACCGTGTTGCCGATCGCCATCTCGGTCGGCGCATGCAGCGGCCGGCCGCAGCCGAGCGCGTCGACCTGGATCCGGCAGGCCTGCTCCAGCCAGTAGATCGCATTGAACGCCTGCGGAATCGTGTTGCCGCAAACCAGGAGGCCATGATTGCGCAACACCAGCACATTGTTGCGGCCGAGATCGGCGACAACCCGGTCGCATTCGTCCCGATCGATCGCCGGCCCCTCAAAATCGTGATAGCCGATCCGTCCGTGAAACCGCATCGCCGTCTGCGACAGCGGCAGCAGCCCCTCGGCAAGCGTGCTGACCGCGGTGCCGGCCCTGGTGTGGGTATGGAGAACGCAGTTCACGTCGGGCCGCGCGCGATGGATCGGGGCGTGCAGATAGAAGCCGGCGACGTTGACGTTGTAGCCGTGGTCGGGCTGCAGCAGGGTGCGGCCCTCGATGTCGATCTTGACGAGGCTCGATGCGGTGATTTCCTCGTACAGCATGCCATAGGGATTGATCAGATACTGATCGTGATGCCCCGGGACCTGTGCACTGATGTGGTTGTAGATCAGGTCGGTCATTCCGTAGAGCGCGACCAGACGGTAGCACGCCGCAAGATCGACGCGGGTTGCCCACTCCTGTTCTCCCACGACGGCCCTGATATCGTTGACGGCACAAACTTCGATCTGACGCATGTTACTGGGGCCCTTGGTGTCGGATGACGGAGGCGCGCGCGACGATACGGCTGAGGCCTTCCGACGGTGGAAGCCCGCCGAATACATGCATCCCGTCCGCGTCAAGCCTGGATTGCACGAACAGATCGGCAGCAGCGGCGTCGCCATGTCTCAGCATCTCGGCAGCCTGCAGCGCATGCGCCATGCGGGTGACGAGCGCTCTTGCGTGCCCGTCGTCCGGATATTTTGCACGTAATCGATCGGCGAGGTCATCCGTGCTTCGGTCATAGACCGGATTGAGGCCCCTGCTCGCACGCAACTCGTCGACGAACGCATCCCGGCAATTCGCATCGCGTTGCATGGCGCGCAGGACGTCCATGCACATCATGTTCGAGGTGCCTTCCCAGATCGAATTCAGCGGCGCCTCGCGATAGAGCCGGGCCATCGGATTCTCCATGATGAAGCCGTTGCCGCCGTGCACCTGCAGGCATTCATAGGTGAAGGCCGGCGCGCGCTGGCAATTCCAGAACTTCATCACGGGTGTCGCGACCCGCGCCAGCAGCCGCTCGTGTTCGCTTGTTTGCAATTCGTCGGTTGCACGCGCGACCCGAAATGCGCCGAGCATCGCCGCCTCGCTCTCGAGCGCGAGGTCGGCGAGCACGTTGCGCTGCATCGGAAGCTCGGACGTCGGCTTGCCAAACGCCGTTCGCGTTTGCGCATGGTTGAGGGCGAGGCTCAACGCCTGGCGCATCAGCCCGGCGGAGCCGACAGCGAAATCCAGCCGCGTCAGATGGGCATGCGAAAGGATTTCCGCGATGCCGCGCCCCTCTTCGCCAACCAGGATCGACCACGTATCGTGGTATTCGATCTCGCTCGACGCGTTCGAGCGGTTGCCGCATTTGTCCTTCAGACGCTGAATGTGGATGCGGTTGGCGCTGCCGTCGGGCAGCAGACGCGGCACGAACAGGCAACTGACGCCGGACTGGGTGCGCGCCAGCGTGTAGAATCCGTCGGCCACCGGCACCGAGAAGAACCATTTGTGGCCGGTGATCGCATAGATCTCGCCATGCGCCCCCCGCTCGACGAAGCGCGCGGTGGTCTGGGTCTCGCGCAGATCGGAGCCGCCCTGCTTCTCGGTCATCGCATAGCCGATGACCGCCGCACACTTGGCCTCGATCGGAAGCCGCCGCGGATCGTAGTCCGCCGCCAGCGTTCGCTCCCGCCACAAATTGAATTGCGGCTTGCCTGAGAATCCGGCGATCGCGGCGTACGCCATCCCGGTGGGGCAGCCGACGCCGTTCTCGATCTGATTCCAGAGATAGCTCAGCGCCGCGCGCGCCAGATGGCCGTGTGGTTCGGGCGTCGACCAGGCGAGGCTATGCACCTCGCTCCGGAACGCCAGCGCCATCAATTCATGCCAGGCCGGGTGAAATTCGACCCAATCATTGCGGTTGCCATACCGGTCATGGGTCAAGAGCGTCGGTTCGTGCTCGTTGGCCAGCCGTGCCGCCTCCTGCACGGATTCGCTGCCTGCATGGGCGCCTAGCGCGGAAAGCTTGTCTGTCGCCCACGGCGCGATCGTTGCGATCAGGCCACTCAGCGCGCGGTCGTCATCGAACGCATTGAAGCCGAGCGCCGGCCGCGCCTGATTGCGCACTTCATGGGTCGCAAACGGAGCGCCTTGCGCTTCGGCGACGGCAACCGGCTGGACGCGCGCGTTCATGCGGAGACTCGCGATACAGGGGTGAGTTCAGGCGTGGCGTGGCGAAACAGCATGCGCGCGGAAAGCCCTGCGATCGACTGTGCGATCGCCTTCGCCGCGTCGGAATCCGGGGCCGCTTCGGGCGCAAGGGGACCAACCAGCGCCTCCATGAAGGCGCCGGTCACGCAGGATGCCGCGACGTTCGCGTCGATCTCGACGAACTCACCGCCGGCGATGCCGCGCCGGACCAGCCTTGCGATCTGATCGGCCAGGGCCGCCCGGTATTTCAGGCGCGCCGCGTCGATCTCGGGTTCACAGGGTTCGGCGATCAACGCGTAGGCCAGGCGGCGGCCGCGCATCGCCCGGACCGCGAAAGTGTAGATTGCGTCGACCAGGCACTGGGATGCAGATCCTTCCGCCTCGACGATCGCGGCGACCACGGCCACCTCGCGCTCGGACACCAGGGCGAGCACCTGCGCGTACAGGTCCGCCTTGGAGTCGAAGTAGCGATACACGCTGCCCGTGGCCACGCCGGCCCGTGAGGCGATCAGGGCGATCTGGGCGTCCTTCCAGCCACTCAGCGCCACGGCCTCCCTGGCGGCATCGAGAATGCGCGCTTTGGTTTCGACCAGTTGGTTGAGGCGAACGGCAGCGATTGCCATAATGAACCGTAATTCATGAATAAAGGATCATAATTCATTTTCGGATGAATAGCCCTGCCTGTCAAGCATCGACCAAAGCGCCCTCCGGCCGCAGGGCCGTTCCGGGGGCGCCGACACGCTGCCGGCGGCCGTCAGAGGCTGCGGCGCGACGCAGGGGCGCGAGGAACAGGGATACGCTGGGTCTTACCGCACAGCCGACGCGCACGTCCCACTGAGCGCGCGGGACCGGAACAGCGTGGCAGTAAGCGAAACCTTCAGGCATCAAAACAAAAGGCCCGATCGCGATGCGACCGGGCCTTTGTGTTGAGCTTGATGCGGGGAGAAACCCGGTCCCGGACCGGCGCAGCGGATCAGGCCGCCTTCGCCGTGATCAGAACGTCTTCCACCGGCATCAACACCTCGTTGCCGAGCAGGAAGCCGCGGCAGCTGCGCAGCGAACGCAGCGCGCGGTTGAAGTCAATTCCGGTCGACACCAGCGCGCGCAGCGTCCGCGGGTTGCGGGCGATGCCGCGCAGCACCTTGCGCAGGTCGATGTCGCCGTTCGGCTTCACCGCGGATTTCGCAAGTTCCGGTAGCGCCCGGTGCGCGGGATCGCTGATTACGCGCAACGCGGCGAACGGAATGCCGGCTTTGGCGGCATAGGCCGCCGCGATATGGCTCTCCATGTCGACCGCGGCTGCGCCGGTCATCGAGCGCAGAGCGGCCTTGCAGGCCTTCGCCGCGATCACCTCTTCCACGCCAGCGAGACCGCCGCGGACGATCCTGCGCCGCTTCAGCGCGGCACTGGCGATCATCTCTTCGTTCAGCGCGGATGCGGCCAGGAAACGGGTATCGCCCGACATCACCTCGGTCGCGACCACGACGTCGCCCGACTTGAGCGACGGGTCAAGCCCGCCGGCCACGCCGAACGAAATCACGCCACGGAAGGTGGTCGGATCCAGCGTCGCCAGCAACTCACGCAGCTGCTGCGGATCGCTCGAACTGCAGATTACGATCATGCCGGGGCCTGCCGCGATGCGGGCCTCCTGCACCAATCCAGTCACAATCAATACCGGCCGAGGATCAATTCTACTGCCCACGGTCTCGGCGGCCCCCGCCTCAACAATCACATCCCGACCCCTACCACCCTGCTATTGGTGCTTCTCAAATTTCGATACCGCGCCAGCGCCCAGAGCGGAAAGAACTTCGAGTAGCCATGATATCGCAAGTAAAATACCCGCGGAAACCCCGTAGCTGTGTATCGCTGCTCGTCCCACAGCCCTTTTTCCGTCTGTGTTGCCTTTAGGTACTCCACCCCCCGCGCAACAGCGGGATTTTCGACCTCTCCGGCCGCCATCAATCCAAGCAAAGCCCATGCCGTTTGCGAGGAGGTCGAAGGCGCAACTTCATAACCCTTGTAATCCAGCCGGTAACTGACGGCGTCCTCGCCCCAGCCGCCGTCCTGATTCTGGACGGACGCCAACCAGTCGACCGCTTTCCGAATCATCGGGTCGTTGCGATCGACCCCTGCGACATTTAGGGCCGACAGCACCGACCAGGTGCCGTAGATGTAGTTCAGACCCCAACGGCCGTACCAGGAGCCCTCGGCAAGCTGGGTGCGCCGCAGATAGGCGACGCCGTCAGCCATCGCCCTGTTGCTCTCCGCGGTCTCGCCGAGTTGGCCCAGCATCGAGATGCAGCGCGCGGTGACATCCTCGGTCGGCGGATCGAGCAATGCGCCGTGATCGGAGAACGGGATGTTGTTGAGGTAATATTCGAGGTTGTTGACGTCGAACGCGGCCCAGCCGCCGTCGCGGCTCTGCAGCCCCTCGATCCACTCGCGGCCGCGCGCGATGGCCTCGTCATATTCCCTGGTTCCGGTGTGGCGCCGCACGCGGTCCATCGCCATCACGACCACCGCGGTATCGTCGAGATCGGGATAGTGGTCGTTGTTGTACTGGAACGCCCAGCCGCCCGGGCGGACGTCCGGCGCCTTGACCGCCCAATCGCCCTTCAGCTCCAGCACTTGGCGCGGCTTCAGCCAGTCGAGGCCCTGCTTGGCCTTGGCCAGGGTGTCGTCGCCGCCCGCCTCCTGCAGCGCATGACTGGCCAGCGCGGTGTCCCACACCGGCGAGACGCAGGGCTGGCAGTAGGCCTCGTGTTCGCTAATCACGAGCAGCTTGTCGATGCCGCGGCGGGTGATGGCGCGCGGCGGGAAACTCTCGTCCTTGCCGAGGGCCTCGTACATCATGACGATGTTGGCCATCGGCGGATAAATCGCGCCCATGCCGTCTTCGCCGTTCAGCCGCTCTTCGGTGAAGGCGAGCGCGGCATCGATCGCGCGCTGGCGCAGGCGCTTCGGAAACATCGGCTCGATCACCCGCAGCACGGCGTCGAGCGAGCGGAACAGATAGAACCAGCTCGGGCTCTGATGCGGCGCCTTCGGCGCCATGCGGACCGATTTCGGATCCTCCAGGAAGAGCTCGTCGATGCCGACGCCTTTCGGATTCTTCGCACACGGCTTCAGCGCGGCAAGCACCATCAGCGGCACCATGGTGGTGCGCGCCCAGTAGGAGATCTTGTTGATGTGGAACGGCGACCACATCGGCAGCAGCATGATCTCGATCGGCAGCACCGGCGTCGCGCGCCAGGTCACGACGCCATAGAGCGCAAGCAGGAAGCGCGTGAACACGTTGCTGCCCGAAGCACCGCCGCGCGAACGGATCGCCTCGCGCGCCCGCACCATGTGCGGCGCGTCGACGGAATCGCCGATCATCTTCAGCGCGAAGTAGGACTTCACGCTGGCGCTCATGTCGAACGGGCCGTCATGCACCAGCGGCCAGCCGCCATGCGCGCCCTGGACGCGGCGCAGATAGTTGCCGATCTTGGCCTCCAGCCCGGCATCGATCGGCTCGGCCAGATAGTGACGCAGCAGGATGTACTCGGCCGGAATGGTGCTGTCGGCCTCGAGCTCGAACACCCAATGTCCGTCGGACTGGCGGTAGCCGAGCAGCGCTTCGGTTGCCTTGGAGATGCTCTTCTCCAGCGCGACCGGATCGACTGCAACGCTGTGATCTCTCGCAAGCATTTCGCTCGATATCCTCTTCATCGCGGGCCGGCTGATCGAAAGCCGCGGCCGCTCCAGAGTGTGATCCGATTGCTTCGGATCATGCTCTCGTTTGCTTGGTCGCGCTTTCTTCACGCGAACCGGTAATCACTTCGCTCGAAAGCGCGCCAACAGGTCGAATCTAGCGTCTGGCCAGAACCAGATCGGCGGCGCGATCCCCCGATCGCACCGATCCCTCGATGGTTGCCGGCAACCCGGTAGCAGTCCAGTCGCCGGCAAGGAACAGGTTTTTTTGCGCCGTCGTGGGCCCCGGACGCAGGGCATTCTGTTCCGGCGTTGCCTCAAATGTGGCACGGCGCTCGCGCACGATCTGCCACGGCGGCAGATCGCCCGAAACGCCCGACGCCTCGCAGATATCCTGCCAGATGGCCTGCGCGAGCTCCTCGCGCGGCATGTCAACCAGGCGGTCGCCATTGCTGATCGTCACCGACAGCCGTTGCGGGAACGCGAACAGCCACTCCACGAGGCCGCCGACCACGCCGAGAATGGGCGCGGCGTCGCGCGGCGGATCGACGCGGAAATGCGCGTTCACGATGGCGCGGAATTTGGTCGGGGTTTTCAGGCCGGGCAGCAGGGATGCCGCAGCGCGCGGCGGCACGGCGAGCACGACCGCATCGTCGGCTCCCAGCGCGATCTTGTCGCCATTGCCAAAATCAAGCTCACTGATGCGATCACCCGACATGCCGAGCGCACGCAATTCGTGACTGAACTGGACGCTGTGGCCCCTCTCCTGCAGCAGCTTCACGGCCGGCTCGATCAGGACCGAACTTAGGCCGTCGCGCGCGATCAGCGGACGGCAGGCCTGCCCGCCCGCGAGCAGCGTCTCGCGCACGATGGCGCCGGCGAGCCCGGCCGAGCCCTCCGGCGGATCGACGTTCAGCGCGGCGAGCAGCAGCGGCTGCACCAGGCGGTCATACAGCGTGCCCTTGCAGGGAATGGTGTTGCCGACCAGCGCCCCGGTGCCGGCCCAGGCCAGCGGCGCCAAGGCGAGATAGTCGCGCAGGGTCGTATCGGGAACGCGGCGCGCCTCGTCGAACACCCACAGCGGCAGGCGGGAATCGCCGAGGTCGAGCTGCCAGCGCTGGCCGCTGGCAAGATCGACGAACGGAAATTGCGCGCGCGCTGGCCCGACGAGGCCGGCCTCGGTGCCGATCGCGCGCGCGTAGCTCAACGCATGGCGATTGCCCGACAGCAGCAGATGGTTGCCATTGTCGATGGTGAGATTGGTGGCGGCGTCGAAATAGGAGCGGCAGCGGCCGCCGGCTTGCTGGGTCGCCTCATGGACGAACACCTTGTAGCCGCCATTGGCGAGGCGCACGGCCGCGGAGAGGCCGGAAATGCCGGCACCGATGATATGAACGGTCTTTTGCATCAGATGATCGCGTAACGAAGAAGGATGCCGATCTTGGCGGCCTTGGACACACGTACCGGCGCACGCGGGGCGGCGAAGCCGCGCGCGATCAGGAGATCGAGAATCGCGCGGTAGTATTTCGACATGATCCGCGGCGCGCGCACGGCGCGGCGCGAATTGCGCTTCATGATCTCGTCGGATTTCTGGAAATGCATCCTGGCCCGCTCGGCCAGCGGCGCGCACACTTTAGGCAGCGCGCGGTCGGCGGTGACGCGGGCCGGATCGTTGTTGGTGATGCCGGCGTGCCAGAGCCATTCGCGCGGTAGATAGAGCCGGCCGAGACCGGCATCCTCGTCGATGTCGCGCAGGATATTGGTGAGCTGCAGCGCGCGGCCGAGGTGGTACGCGAGCTGGATGCCATCGTCTTCGGGCAGACCGAATACGCGCACCGACAATCGGCCGACCGCGCTCGCGACGCGATCGCAATACAAATCGAGCGTCGCAAGATCCGGCGCGCGGATATCCTGCGGCACGTCCATTTCCATGCCGTCGACGATCGCGACGAAATCCTCGCGCTTCAGGCCGAAGGTCTTCACCGATCCGACATAGTCCTTCAGGCGCTCCGGCGGACGTCCCTCATAGAGCGCGTCGATATCGTCGCGCCACTGCTGCAGGGCGGCCAGCCGCTCCGGCCGCGGGCCGTCGGAATCGGCGATGTCGTCGACCTGCCGGCAGAAGCTGTAGATCTGGAACATCGCCTCGCGCTGCGCGTGCGGCAGGATGCGCATCGCGGCATAGAACGAACTGCCCGACGCGGTGCTTCCGTAATTTGCGTTGGCCGCCGCCTCTGCGCTCATGCGCCCGCCGCCGTCTTGGAGACCGCGCGCCGTCCGGTCGCACGCCGCGCCGTCTCGCCGGCGACGCCGCCGAGGCTCTGCAGCAGCAATTCGACCGGGCTCAGATGCACGCGCTCGCTGAGCGGATCGCGCACCTTCAGCATGTTGACGATCTTGTCGGCGAACGCCTGGATCACGGAAATCTCGAGCCCCAGCCTGAAATCCTTCACCTCCGCGGCGAGCGACTTGCTCTGGTCGAGCAGCGCCTCGGTGCGCACCGCGAGCGCCTGCAGGCATTTGAGCAGGGCCGGCTGCGACTTCGCCTCGCCGAGCATCTCGACGGTCGCGCCCACGGCGGCCAGGGCATCGCGCGGCAAATAGACACGGTTCAGGTTGCGGTAGTCCTTGCCGCAGTCCTGCAGATGGTTGTTGATCTGCAGCCCGGCGCAGAGCGCGTCCGACGCCGCCCAGGTCGAGGTATCCTCGCCGTGCACGTCGAGCATGAACCGCCCGACCGGCATCGCCGAGTACCGGCAATAATCGATCACGTCGTCCCAGTTCTCGTAGCGCAGCTTGGTGACGTCGAGGCGGAACGCCACCAGCACGTCGAGCGCGTGCCGCGGCGGCATGCTGCGCTCGGCAAAGGCGCGGCGCAGATTGACCGCTTCCTTCTGGGTGTCGCCATTGCCAAGCAGCTCGGCCTCCATGAGGTCGAGGTAGCGCAGCTTCTCCTCGGCGGGCAGCGTGGCGTGATCGGCAATATCGTCGGCGGTGCGGACGAAATTATAGAAGGCCAGGATTAGGGCACGATGCCGCGGATGAATGATCCACGACGCGACCGGAAAATTCTCGTCGCGGTGGGTCTTTCCGGATCGCAGGTCGCTCGCGGTGGTCATGGGAAATTTGGGCTACACTGGTCATGGCACGACGCAGGCGCGAGAGGTCAGCGCATGCGGGGGGATTTGCGAGCCCCATATAGGGGAATACGCCACCAAAACCAATGCTGTCTGTGACCGCCAGCATACCAAGCCCGTGGCCGGCACAGATGCCGAGCACGGGCCTTGCAGCGGTCCATGGGACCTGAAGCGGCCTTACTGGCCGTGGGTCTTCAGCACCTGGTCGCAGGCGGCGCTGATCTTGGTGCGGTTCTGCTGCAGGCAGGCGAGAATGGTGAAATCGCCCTGATCGATCACGGCGCGGCAGTGACGCTGCACGTCGCGCGTGCAGGCCTTCTGCTCATCGGGTGTCCCGCGCGTCTGCTGCTGGGCGAAGGCGCCGGACGAGAGCGGGATCGACAACAGGGCAAGAGCCAAGAGAAATTTACGCATCGTATTCCTTCATTTCCGACAGCAGAAAATCTGTTCCCGAAAAGCGCTTCGGCACGGCCGGGACGGATTTTGGGGATTGCAGACGCCACGTATCGCGGCAACGGATTGACGACAAGCACCGTTAAATGCGGCTAAATTTGCGGCGCTGTAAACCCCTACATAAGCCATTGATTCGCAATGACGATTCGTGCCATCACTTTGTCGCGCTCGGCTATTGCGGACAGCAGTTGCGCAAAGCTAGATGCCGTCACGAAGCCGACGGTTTCTGATTCTGTTCGATGACAATATCGGCGCCGCGCGCCGTTTCTGTCGTTTGAACCTAACATTCTTCGGTGACACTAAACCTTCGATGCGGCGAGACGTTTTCTTGCGTAGGAAGCGTTGATTTTGATGGGAAAATTCACAATGAAACTGTTTGGTTCCAGCCTTTATGGTCAGGCTCTCAGGGCTGTGGGCGTCGGCGCCGCACTGATGCTCTCTGCCTCTGCCGTCCACGCCCAGGCCAGCGGGCCGTTTGCCGGTTTTGCCGGCTCGTGGACCGGAACGGGCACGGTGGCGCTGTCCAACGGCACGACTGAACGGATTCGTTGCAAGGCGGATTACAAGGTCGCGCCATCGGGCATGAGCCTTAAACAGTCCCTGCATTGCGCCAGCGACAGCTACAAGTTCGACCTCTCCAGCGACGTCACCAGCCAGGGCGACCGGATCTCCGGCAACTGGAGCGAGGCGAGCCGCAACATCTTCGGCAATCTGCAGGGCACCGCGGGCGGCGGGCGGATCGACGTGTTCGTCGAGGCGTCCGGCTTTGCCGCGAACCTGAACCTGCAGACCAACGGCTCCAAGCAGGTCGTACAGATCGACTCCAAGGGCGAGATTCGCGGCGTCTCGATCACGATGACGAAGAGCTGACGCTCCCGGCCGATTGCGCCCACAAGACACAACGGCCCGGTTCCGAACGCTTCGGAACCGGGCCTTTTTGCTGCGGCTCTTTGATTGCTCGTCGATCAGGCCTTTTCGATCGGCGCAGGCTGGCCGCCCCTGCCGCGGAGCTTTTGCGACAGATTGATCAGGAACATCGAGGTCGGCCGCAGGATGAAGAGGTCCGCGACCAAGGCTGCGACCATCGAGAATGCGCTGAGCCAGCCGAACAGGCGCAGCGACGGCAGGTCTGAGAACACGGTGACGACGAGGCCGCAGGCCAGCACCACCGTGGTCAGGATCAGCGCAGGACCGACCAGGACGGTGGCGCGCTCCACCGCAAGTTCCGGCGTGACACCCGGCTTGGTCTCGAGCCGCAGGCGATTGAGGAAGTGGATGGTGGCGCTGAGGCCGAGGCCGAATGACACCGTCAAAGCCACAACGCTGGCGAATTGCAGCCCCTCCCCGAGCAGCCACAGCACGGTGCCCGACAGCACCACCGGGAAGATGCCCGGCAGGATGCAAGAGAACATCACCACGATCGAGCGGAACGCGAGCCCGATGAAGATCGCGACCAGCAGGAATTCGATGGTGAGGCCGTGGTTGAGCTTCTCGATCATGCTGGCGCTGTTGCGTGCGGCAATCACCGACAGACCCGTGACCGCGATCTCGTAGCCGGGATGCTCGGCGCGCACCTTGTCTAGCGAATGATCGAGTTTGTTCACCACCGGAAGCAACTGGCTCGAGTCCACATCCGGGACGCGGCCCGACACCACGACAGCATCCTGATTCTTGTCGATGAACCGGCGCACCAGGTGTTCAGGGATCAGGTCGACATATTCCTTCAGCGTCGCGACATCATTGCTGCCGGCCTTTTCGGCGAGCCAGCGCCGCAAGGTCTCCAGCGACCAGACGTTGCCGACGCCGGCAGAGTCCTCGACCATCGCATGGACATCGGCAATCGTCTTCAAGGTCTCCGGCGAGTATAGCGATTGTCCCTTGGGGAATTCGATCAGCACATCGACCGGATTGGCGCCGGTCAGCTTGGCGTCGAGCCGGCTCGACGCCGCCACCGCCTGCCGCTTGTCCGGCACCTGATCGGCGAGCCGGTAGCGCGGCTCGAGATTGGCGTAGATGATGCCGAGGCCGCCGACCACGATCAGCGCCAGCAGGCTGAACAGCCCGGGACGGCCGACCATGCGCACCGCGATCCAATAGCAGAAATTGCGCAGCGCCTGCACGCCGGCATCCGCGCTCTGGAACTTGACCGCAAAGATCTTCTCGTTGCGCACGAACAGGACGCCGAACACCGGCACCAGCGACAGCACCGCGATCAGTGCGATGATGGTCGCCGCAAGCCCGGCCTCGCCGAACTTGCGGATCAGGTCGGAATCCGAAAACTGCAGCGCGATGAAGGAAATTCCGGCCGTGCCGTGCGTCAGCACGCAGGCCGGTCCGACTACCAGCACCGCATTCTTGAACGCGGTGAACTTGTCCTGCCCCGCGATCAGCCGGTCGCGCGCCGCGAATGTCAGCTGCATCGAGTCGGAGAAGCTGATCACCATGATGAGCGGCGTCATCACGTTGAGGAACATGTTGAGATTGAAATTGGCCCAGCCGAGGCCGCCGAGCGCGAGCAGGATCGCGATCATCGGCGGGAACGCCGCCGCCACCATGAAGGATATCTTGCGGAAGAAGATGATGGCGATGATGCAGCCGGCGAGGATGCCGAGGATGTTGTAGGTCAGGCCGTCGCGCTCGACCGCGTTGCGGATCTCGAGCTGCATGACCGGCACGCCGGACAGCTGGGCATTGAGCCCGCTGCCGCCGAGATCGTCGGCCATGATCTTCCTGATGTCGCCGACCACCTTGCTGAGCTTGTTGCTGCCGACCACTTCGGGCTCGAGCGACAGCACGATCAGCGCGAGCGTGCCGTCCTCCGACAGCAGCTTGCCGCGGATGATCTCGTTGCTTTTGACGGTCTCGACGAACTTGTCGTAGGCCGCACCCTCGGGAAGTTCATTCGGGAACAGCGCCGCCGGCAGCTTGCCGGGCTCCGGCGCCTGGCGCGCGGAGAACAGCGACACCAGGCCGCGCACGCCCTCGACGAGCTGCAGGTCGGTGACCATGTCGCGCAGCTTTTCGAGATTGTCGCGGGCGAGCAGCGTCTTGCCTTCGACCACGACGAGGACGTCGAACTCGGTCGCCGGGAAGCGCTTGGTCACCGCCTCATATTGCTTGTAGTCCTTGGAGTCGGAGCGGAACAGCTGCGACAGCGAGTCGTCGATCTTGATCCGGTGCACGCCGAACACCGCGCCGATCAGCAACAGAACGAGGACGACGCAGGACAGGATCGGCGCCCGCATCGGGATCAGGCCGAGACGCTCGATCCCGAACGCGATGCTGAGGCCCGACCGCGGCTCTTCGATCTTCTCGACGTGGACCTGACTTTCGGAATTCTTTTCGAGCATGCCCTGTCCAGTTCTGAAAACGGCTCAATCTGTCTAGCTTGGGTCTAGGGGCGCGAATGAGGCGGGTGAGCGCAACTGATCGGCGCTAGTCCTTGAAAACACGCGAATATTGACCGGCGCCGGTTTTACCTGCCCACCCCGTTGCTCGCAAGCGCGAGGGGCGAGGGAAATCGACGGGGAACCGCCGATATCAGCCATTAAGTATCTGATTTGTCACACCCTGGTAGCGCATTCTTCGACGATCCACCGCCGCTTTCATCTTTCAACGCGACCCCTGTGATCTGGCGTGCCAAGCCCACGCGCACAAGCCACGAAATCCTGAATGCGGCTTCCGCATAGCTCAGTCCGGCGTGGTGGATGTTGGAGATGCAGTTGCGGTCGGCGTCGGTGAGGCCGATTCGCGGCGCGAAGGTGAGATAGGCGCCCAGGCTGTCGGGTGCGGACAGCCCGGGCCGTTCGCCGATCAGCATCACCAGCATGCGCGCGCCGATGATGGCGCCGATCTCGTCCCCGAGCGCGACCCGCGCGCCGGACGCTGCGATCACCGCGCCGGCGTCGATGTTGTCGGCCGCAAGGCGCGGCACGAGATGCCGGATCAATTCGACGGCATGCACATTGACCGCCGTCGGCGACAGACCGTCACCGATCACGATGGCGCAGGGACATGCGGCGATGCCGCTGCTCTCGACCGAGCGCCGCGAATCGGAATCCAGCATGCGCCCGAGATCGGGCCGCCGCAGATAGTCGCGCCGGCTGTGCGCCTGGCTCGACACCTCAAGCGGGGTGATGCCGAGGCCGGCAAGACCGGCCGCAATCCCGCTGACGTCAAAGGCGGCGTGGACGGCGTCGCGGGCGCGGGCATGGTCGAGCGTGAACGACAGCAGCGCATCGGTCGGCAGGCTGGCCCCGGACCGGCCGAGACCGACGCGCGCCGGTGTGAGCTCGCGCAGATCGGCAAGCGAGGGGGACAAGGGCGCCGGCGGTGTCGTCATGCTGTTATTCGGCGGGGACGGAAGCCTCGCGCAGCCGGATCGAGTAGTTCGAGGCGTTCTGCCGGCCGCTGGAGGCTGCACGCGCAAAGGTGATCAAATGATGCGCAACCAGCGTCGCCGAGATCAACCCCTCGATGTCGCCGCGCTTGAGCCGGCCGAGCGCAAACCTCCAGAACACGCGCTTGTAGTCGCCGAGCACGCCGACCTTCCAGAAGATGTTGCGGAGCATGATCAGGCCGCGCCGGATGTTGGCCCAGCTCTTCATTTCCGGGCTGACCGGCACCTTGATGCGATTGGCATAGGTGTAGTTGCATTGATGCAAATAGCGCGCGAACAGCTTATTCGGCTCGTAGGCAACTTCCATGCATTTGCGCCAGGAGCTGACCACGTCCTCATAGGGCAGCAGGAACTCGACATTGGAGTCGCGGCCCTCGTCATCGATCAGACGCCCGGCTTTTTCGAGCCGATCCCACAATGGCGTCTTCGGCAGCGCCTGCAGCAGGTTGATGGTGAGCAGCGGAATCCGCGACTCCTCGACGAAGGAGAGCAACGCGTCGCCGGTCTGGGGCTTGTCGGTATCGAGCCCCATGATGATGCCGGAGACGACCTCCATGCCGAACGAATTGATGGTACGCACGCCCTCGAGGATCGGAACCATCATGTTCTGATCCTTGTGCATGGCCTTTAGCGCGTCGGGATCGGGCGTCTCGATGCCGACGAAGATGGTCACGAAGAAGGCTTCGCGCATCTTCTCCAGGATCTCGGGGCGCTTGGCGATGTTGAGCGTCGCCTCGCAAGCGAGGCGCGTGACATATCCGGTGCGCTTCTGCCACTCGATCAGGTGCGGCAGCAGTTCGCTCGCCGCCTTGCGGTTGCCGATGAAATTGTCGTCGACGAAATAGACGGTGTCGGTGGCACCGCACGCGCGCAGCTTGTCGAGCTCGGCGATGATCTGCTGCGGCGACTTCAGGCGCGGATTGCGGCCGTAGAGCCCGGGGATGTCGCAGAACTCGCACTGATAGGGGCAGCCCGAGGAGAACTGGATGCTGCCGAGGAAATACTTCTTGGTTTCGGCGAGCTCATAGGCCGGCAGCGGGAAATCCGTCATCGGCAGACGGTCGATGGTTTTAAGCACCACCTGCTCGTCGGGACGGCTGGTATCATCAGCCAGACGCTTGATCAGCTCATTGGTCGCATCGCCGAGCTCGCCGACGTGGAGGTAGTCGAATGAGGGATAGTAGTCCGGGCAAGCACTGACCGACGGGCCGCCGATCGCGACCACAAGGTCATGGTCATGCGCGCGACGGCAGATGTCGTTCATCTGCTGGCGCTGGATGTGCATACCGCTGACGAACACGGCATCCGCCCACTCGAAATCCTCCGCCGTCGCCGGACGCAGGTTCTCGTCGATGAAACGCACCGGCCAGTTCTCGGGAAGGTATGCGGCGATCAGCAGCAGGCCCTGCGGCGGCATGAACGCCTTGACGCCGTCAGTGAGGGGGTAGGCGTGCTCGAAGGTCCCAAAGGACGACGTATAGCGCGGAAAGACGCAGAGGATACGCCGAATTGTCTTTATGCCCTCAGCTCTCATCAATCGACCCCGAAGCACCCGCAAATCTAACCATGGCGTGGAACGCTGGGCCAGAAATTCTTCAACATTGTGGCACTTACTAACGTCACATCGGCGAGATAGTTGCTCTGCAGAATTTCGCTATCCCCCTCAGGTCAGCAGCGTGGCAGCGAGATCGGGCAGCCGCCCCGCGTCGGCAAGGAGGCGAAAGTCTTGCCCGGCAAGGCCGACGCGCGCGAGCCAGTCGTCGAATTCGGGAGCCCGCTTCAGGCCGAACAGGTCGCGGACATAGAGCGCATCGTGAAACGATGTCGACTGATAGTTCAGCATGACGTCATCCGCGCCCGGCACGCCCATGATGAAGTTCACGCCGGCGGCCGCAAGCAGTGTCAGGAGATTGTCCATATCGTCCTGATCGGCTTCCGCATGGTTGGTGTAGCAGACGTCGATCCCGAGCGGCAGGCCGAGCAGCTTGCCGCAGAAGTGGTCCTCGAGCCCGGCGCGGATGATTTCCTTGCCGTCATAGAGGTACTCAGGACCGATGAAGCCGACCACGCTGTTGACGAGCAGTGGATCGAACGCGCGTGCCACCGCATAGGCCCGCGCCTCGCACGTCTGCTGGTCAACCTGGTGATGGGCATTGGCCGACAGCGCCGAGCCCTGCCCGGTCTCGAAATACATCACATTGTCACCGACCGTGCCGCGGCGCAGCGACAGCCCGGCTTCCCGGGCCTCCCGCAGCAGCGAGAGGTCGACGCCGAAACTGCGATTGGCCGCCTCGGTGCCGGCGATCGACTGGAACACGAGATCGACCGGCACCCCCTGCCCGATCAGTCCGAGCGTGGTCGTGACATGGGTCAGCACGCAGCCCTGCGTCGGAAGCTCGAGCCGCGTGATGATGTCATCCAGGAGCCGCAGCAGCGTACCGATCACGTTCGGATCGTCACTCGCCGGATTGATGCCGATGCAGGCATCGCCCGATCCGAGCAGCAGCCCGTCGAGAATCGAGGCGGTGATGCCCTTGGGATCGTCGAAAGGATGGTTCGGCTGCAGCCGCGTGCTCATTCGACCGCGCAAGCCGATGGTGTTGCGGAAGCGGGTCGTCACCTCGCATTTCTTCGCGACCAGGATCAGATCCTGGTTGCGCATCAGCTTCGACACCGCCGCAACCATCTCTGGCGTGATGCCGCGCGAGATCCTCTTGATCGCTTCCCCGCTGGCGGCATCCGACAGCAGCCAGTCGCGGAATCCGCCGACGGTGAGCGACGACACCGGCAGAAAGCCGACAACGTCGTGGCTGTCGAGGATCAGGCGGGTGACTTCGTCAGCCTCGTAGGGGATGACAGGCTCATCGAGGAATTGCTTGAGCGGAACATTGGCCAGCGCAAGCCGGGCTGCGATCATCTCCTCCGCGCTGTCGGCCGCGATGCCGGCCAGGCGGTCGCCTGAACGCGGCGGCGAGGCCTTGGCAAGCAGGATGCGCAGATCGTCGAATGCGTAATTGGTGGCGTCGATGGTGTGACGATAGAGCATGGGAGGTTCGTCGCGGGCTGGGACAGCGCAATCTAGCACCTCTTTGCGAAAGGCGTGCCATCGGCTTCGCCCCGCATGCTGGCGCCGTTGCCGGTGACGGCGGCGCATCATCGGCTCGGCTGTAAGCCGCGAGCACCCGGCAGCCTCAAAGCGGCCCATAAGGCATTGGGATTATTTACAGATTTTAACGGCTGCGGCTGCACAAATCTCGCGCGTTAAGAAATTGTCCATGAAAATTTTGCATAAGCTTTAATCGGCCGAAGGTACTCCCCGGCCTCTTGGAGTGCCCGCAATGCCCGCCCCCGTCACATCTCCCATCTCCATGTCCCGGCCTCCAATGGCATCCCGATTCTCGCTTGCTGCCCGGCTGTACTCGACGTTTGCGCTGATTGCGGCGCTGACCGCGGCCATCACCTTCCTGTCCGAATACAATGCGCGGCGTAATGCCGAGCTGACCAAGGCCGTCGACCTTGCAAGCCGTGCCGCACTCAATGTCGAGCGGGTCAATTCACTGGTCTATGCCGTGGTGATGGAATCCCGCGGCATCTACATGTCGACCGATCCGGCAGCGGTGAAGAAATACGGCGACGGGCTGCTGGCGTTCAACGAACGCATTCTCGGCGTGGTCAAGAACTGGGAAATGCTGGTGCAGGCCGACGACGCCGCCCAGTTCGCGGTGTTCAAGAAGCGCATCGAGCAGTTCATCGATTTTCGCAAAGAGCTGGTACGCCGCGGCATCGAGATCGGCGCCGCAGCCGGGCGGGAGTGGGGCGACAACGACGCCAACCGCGATGTGCGCACCGCGCTGAACAAGGATCTCGAGGCGCTCTCCAAGGTCTATGCCGAGCGCAGCAAGAAGCTGGCGCGGGAGACCGACACCAACCGCACGATGGCGCTGGTGCTGACCGGCCTCGGCGCCGCGGCCCTGATCGTGGTGGTACTCGGCGTGCTGATCATCGCTCGCTCGGTGGCCCGGCCGCTGTCGCAGATCACCACGACGATCAAGCGCGTCGCCGAGGGCGCCGACCATGTCGAAGTACCCCATGTCGGGCGCAGCGACGAAATCGGCGCACTGGCACACGCCATCAAGGTCTTCCAGGACGCGATGGACCGCAATCGCAGCCTCAACGCGCAGGTCGTACAGGAGTCCGAGGCTCGCGACGCGCGCGGTCGGCATATCGAGACCTTCGTCGAAGCGTTCCGTGGCACGATCGGTGAGGTGCTCCGCGCGGTGCACGACAACGCAGCGACGATGCGTCAAACCGCGCAGACCATCGCAACCGTCGCGTCGGACGCCAGCGGCCGGGCGGTGGCGGCGGCAGGCGCCACCGAACAGGCCTCGAGCAACGTCTCCGCGGTGGCGGGCGCGGCCGAAGAACTCTCCGCCTCGGTCGAGGAGATCGGCCGCCAGGTCAAGCAGTCGTCCGGCGCCGTCGATCAGGCCGGTGCGCGCACCGACCGCTCGATCACCGAGATCGAGGGCCTTGCCGCAACCACCCAGCGCATCGACGGGGTGCTGAGCCTGATCCAGGCGATCGCCGAGCAGACCAACCTGCTCGCCCTCAACGCCACCATCGAAGCCGCCCGCGCCGGCGATGCCGGCCGTGGCTTCGCCGTCGTCGCGCACGAGGTCAAGGCGCTGGCCGGCCAGACCGCGAAGGCAACCGCCGAGATCAGCGAGAACGTGGGCCTGATCCAGGCCTCGACCCGCAACTCGGTGGCCGCCGTGCGCGAGATCGGCCAGGCGGTGCGCGAGATCAGCAACGTCACCGCGAACATCGCGAGCGCGATCGGCCAGCAGGACGCGGCGACGCGCGAAATCTCCGCCAACGCCCAGATGGCCGCCCAGGGCAACGAGACCCTGGTTACCAATGTCGGCTCGCTCCGCGATGATATGGACCAGACCAGCAAGGCGGCGGAATCGGTGCTCGCGGCCTCGAACGATCTGACCGCAACCGCCGAGACGCTGTCGCGCGAGGTCGAGCAGTTCTTCCGCAACCTGCGCAGCGACGCGGCCGACGGCCTGCAGCGGACCGGAACCTGAGCGGATCGCGCGATGTTGCGAGGCCCCGCGACAGGGCTTCGGCAATCTGGATGGTTAAGACTCTCCCAACGCTCGGACGCAAATTGCGTCCGCTTCAGGTCGCATTTCTCAATTTGATGCCTCCATAGAAAGCGTCACTGCGCGGGAAAGTGGAAGAGAGCAATGAACGGGCTTTTGCCAAAGCCGAAGGCGGTGCCGACCAAACGGCTCCTTGCGCTCGGGATCGGCCTCGTTCTCTGCTTTTCGGCGATCTGCGCATCCATTCTCTGGGAAATGGCGAGCAAGGACTATCGGCATGCGAAGGAAGGTGCGACCAACCTCGTCGCCTCCATCGCCAGCGAGATCGACCGCAACATCGACCTCTACGACCTCTCGCTCCAGGCGGTCGCCGACGGCGTCAAGCTGCCGGAGCTCGGCAAGATCAGCCCGGAGCTTCGCCAGGTCGTGCTGTTCGACCGCGCCGCCACAGCCAAGGATCTCGGCTCGATCCTCGTGCTGAATGCGGCGGGGGACGTCACGCTCGATTCCAGGACCTTGACGCCGCGGACCGCAAATTTCGCCGATCGAGACTTCTTCCGGGCGCATCAGACGCGAGCGGACAGCGGACTGTTCATCAGTGCTCCGTGGATTACTTCGGATGGCGAATATCTGATCAGCCTCAGCCGCCGCATCAACAATGACGACGGCTCCTTTGCCGGCGTGGTCGCGGGCAGCATGCGGCTCAGCTATTTCCACAATCTGTTTCGCAAGCTGAACTTCGGCTTCGGCGACAGCATGGCGCTGTTCAACAGCGATGGCGTCATACTGATGCGCGCCCCGTTCGACATCAGCAAGATCGGGCAAAGCATCAAGGACTCTCTGGTCTTCAAGCAGTTTCCGGCACGACAATCCGGCTCCTACATCACGAAATCGATCGTCGACCATGTCAGCCGGCTCTATGTTTTCCAGGCAGTCGGCCACAATCGCCTGCTCATCGCCGAGGGTCTCGCGCTCGACGGCATCTATGCCGACTGGTGGCAACAGCTCTGGCTGATCGGCAGCGTGGTTGCAGCGCTCTGCGGCTTCTCGATCGTCCTGATGTTCTACCTGGTGGCCGCTCTCAAGCGGCGGGCCGCCGCGGAAGACCGGCTCGCGCACCTCGCGAGCACGGATGCACTGACAGGCCTCGCCAACCGCCGTCGCCTCGACGATACCCTTGACGTCGAATGGCGCCGTGGCATGCGCGCAAAGGCGCCGGTGTCGCTTCTGATGATCGACGTCGATCATTTCAAGATCTACAACGACACGTACGGGCATCAGGCCGGCGACGCCGTGCTCACCACCGTGGGACGGTGCATCGCAAGCAGCGCCAAGCGTGCAACCGATCTCGGTGCCCGCTATGGCGGCGAGGAATTTTCGGTGTTGCTGCCGGGCATCGGCAAGACGGGCGCCCTGGAAATTGCCGAACGGATTCGCGCGAAGCTGGCGGCTGCGCGGGAATCCGAGCCTGAGTTGCCGACTGTCAGCATCGGATTGTCCTGCCTCGTCCCGGACCACGAGCGCACGTCGCGCGATCTGCTCAAGGCCGCAGACCTCGCGCTCTATCAAGCCAAGCGTGAAGGCCGCGACCGCGTCATCGTCAGCCCGATCGGGTGGGACAAATCGGGCAAGCGGCACGTCGCCTGATCGCGGCCGCATTGGCGCGGTCGAGCGCGCCGCACGCCCATCCCGGCTCACTCCACCGGCAGCACGTCAACCGCAACGGCGAGCTTTTGCTTGCGCGCGCCGACGATGACCCCGTCGACCGGCGAGACGTCGGCAAAGTCGCGGCCGATGGCGAGAATGATGTGGTCGCTCCCGACCATCAGATCGTTGGTCGGGTCGAACCCGACCCAGCCGAGCGCGCTGCCGCACCAGACCGAGACCCAGGCATGGGTGGCGTCCGCGCCCTGCAGCCGCGGCTGGCCCGGCGGCGGAATGGTGCGCAGATAGCCGCTGACATAGGCTGCAGGCAGGCCGAGGCCGCGCAGCCCTGCGATCATCACATGGGCAAAGTCCTGGCACACGCCATGGCGCTTCTCGAACACGTCGCGAAGCGGTGTCGAGATCACGGTTGCCTTGGGATCGTATTTGAAGTCGTCGCGGATGCGGCGCATCAGGTCGGCCGCCCCAGTAAGGATGCCGCCACCAGGCAAAAAGCTCGCAGAAGCGTAGGCCGTCACCGGCCTCAGCACCGGCACCAGCGCGCTGGCAAAGACGTAACCGACCGGCGAGGCCGCATCGAGGCTCAACGCCTCGAACGCATCGTCGCGCACGCTCTTCCAGGGCGGGCTGGCGGCGTCGCGCGCCGGCGGCTGCCGCGCCACCGAGACCCGCGAGCGGGCATCGATGCGCAGACTGCGATGCGCGGTCTCGATCAGGACGCTTTCGGTCAGCGTGCCGAAGAAGTCGCGCCGCGCGGTGCGCTCCGCCGGCCTCGGACGGATCTCGACCGAATGCGAGATCAGCTGCTGCCCGTCGCCGCTGATCGGCTCCAGCCGCAGCGAGCACCGCGCAAAGCTGACCTGGGTCTCGTAGCTATAGGTCGTGACGTGACGGATGTCGTAGATCACGCCAGCCCCGTGAGCTTCTCCGGCCGGCTGGCGTTCGGTCCGTGCGGGAAATAATGCAGCCCGATCGCGTCGGCGAGGTTGAGCAGATCCTGCTCCAGCGCGAACAGCGTCTTGACGTCGAGGCTCGAGGCTTCGGCCGTTGTGAGCATCGCCTCGACCGCGACGGCAAGCCGCTGCGGTCGCTCGATCAGGCCGTGCTCCTTCAGGCTCGGCAGCGCGGCGATATGCTCGTTCAGCGCCGCGACCTGGAATGCGACCGAGCGCGGATTGTAGGGGTCGAGCACCGCCAGATCGCGCACCGGTGCGAGCAGCGGCTGCACCAGATAGCGCGAGCGATAAGTGATCTGGCAGTCGACCAGCGTGAGCAGAACGTCGAGGTCCTCGTCACCGGCTTCGTCATAGGCGAACTGACGGGCAAAGCGCGTGGTGTTGACAGCGCGCTCGGCGCGGCGGCCCATCTCGAGGAAACGCCAGCCGGCGGCGCGGTTCATGTTTTCCTGCGCGAGGCCGGCGAAGCTTGCGAGCTCCTGCAGGGTCAGTTCGGCGGCGCTGACGACGCCGTCGTCGTCATGAACCTCGATGGCGAGCCGGTCGGCCATCTCGGTGATGACCTGCCAGGCGTCCGGCGACAGCCGCTCGCGGAGCGAAGTCGCCGTGCGCTGCGCGGATCGCACCAGCGATAGCGCCGAGCCGAATTTCTCCTCGCTCTGCAGCGCCTCGAGCGCGACCCTGGCGAGATTGGCGCGCGCGGTCTGCGAGGCGGCGCCCCAGGCAACCAGCATGCGCTGGATGCGCTCGGCCGAATGCATCGCCGGCGCCGAGCCGTTCGAATTCGCCCGCGCAGGATCGCGCAGCGGCGTGCACAGCGCGCGGATCAGCCGGATGGTGGCCTCGGCGCGCTCCAGATACCGGCCGAGCCAGAACAGATTGTCGGCGGCACGGCTCGGCAGCACGCCCGCGATGCGGCGGATGCGGACGGTGTCGCCCGCCGGCAGCAAGGTTGAAGTCGCAACGGCCCTGTCGGAGACCACCCAGACGTCGGCGGACACCGCGCCATCGCCCATCGACACCGCGCGCGCATCGGCCCGATCGGCAATCCGGCAGAAGCCGCCGGGCAGCACCGTCCAGCCGTTCGGCGTCGCCGCCGCGAACACCCGCAACACGAATGGACGCGGCGCGATGCGGCCGTTCTCCCATACCGGCGTGGTCGACAGCCGCACCAGCTCCTGGCCGACATAGTCGATGCCGCGATGGCTGATCGCATCCTTCAGGCGGTCGCGGTCGGCCGTCGACAATTCGCCCGGGAGCACCGGTCCGTTGCCGGGAAAATCCGCAACACCGCGGCCATAGGCGCCTTCGATCGCGAAGTCGTCGAGCCGCGACAGCACATGCTCGCGCGCGGATTTCTGGCCGCACCACCAGGTCGCGATGTGCGGCATCATCAGGTCTTCAGAGAGCAGGCGCCGGCAGAGATTGGGCAGGAAGCCGAGCAGTGCTCTCGCCTCCATCACGCCCGAACCCGGCATGTTGGCGACCACGACGCCGCCCTTGCGCAGCACCTCGACGAGCCCGGGCACGCCGAGATAGGAGGACGCGTCGAGCTCGAGCGGATCGAGCATGTTGGAATCGACCCGGCGCAGCAGCACGTCGAGCCGCTTCAATCCGGCAACGGTGCGGATGTGGACGCGGTCGCCGGAGACCGCGAGATCGTCACCCTCGACCAGGAGGAAACCGAGATAGCGCGCCAGCGTAGCGTGCTCGAAATAGGTCTCGCTGAACGCACCGGGCGTCAACAGGCCGATCCGCGGCTCGTCGCGGTCAGCGCTGGCGCGCAACGAATCGCGGAACGCCTCGAAGAACGGCGCGACGCGCTCGACATTCATCGACTTGTAGAGATTGGAAAAGGCGCGCGACAGCACCAAGCGGTTTTCCAGCGCATAGCCCGCGCCCGACGGCGCCTGCGTGCGATCGCCGAGCACCCACCAGCGGCCGTCGGGCCCGCGGCCGATGTCGGCGGCATAAAGATGCAGATAGCGGCCGCCCGGCGGCTTGATGCCGCTGACCCCGCGCAGATACTCGCTGCTGCCGGCGATCGCAGCGGCAGGGATCGCGCCGTCGGCAACGAGACGGCCCTCGCCGTACAGATCGGCCAGCACCATTTCCAGCAGCTGCGCACGTTGCGCGACACCAGCGGCAAGCTGCCGCCAGTCCGCCGCATCGATGATCAGCGGCAGATGGCTGAGCGGCCAGATCCGGTCCGACGTATCGCCGGGCGCACGATAGGTGACCCCGGCCTCATGCAGATGGCGGTCGGCGGAGGCGAAGCGGCGCTCGATATCGGCCGGCGACAGCGCGGCAAAGGCGTCGAAGAAGCGCGCCCAGGCCGGCCGCGGCGCGCCGTTCTCGGCGATATATTCGTCGGGAATGCCGGGCAGCCGGACATAGTCGCGGGTCCACTGCGCCATCCGGCGCTGACCGGGACGGGCCCTGCTCTCCTGACTGCTGCCTTGACTATTGCCTTGGCCACCCGATGCGGTCATTCCACTTCCCCTTGACACAATTAGTGCAGGAGCGGCGTCCGCAAGTCGAGGGTCAAGGGAAACTCAATTGTGCGTTCCTCGGGCGGCGTCTCGATCTTGCCAGGGGTGTGGCCATGCTCCTGGAAGCGCGCCAGCCGCCGCGCCTCGGCCTCGTAGGAATTGACCGGCTTGGTCTCGTAGTTGCGGCCGCCGGGATGCGCGACATGATAGACGCAGCCGCCGAGCGAGCGGCCGTTCCAGGTATCAATCAAGTCAAACGTCAGCGGCGCATGCACGGGAATGGTCGGATGCAGGCCGGAGGCCGGCTGCCAGGCCTTGAAGCGGACGCCGGCGACCGCCTCGCCGGCGCGGCCGGTCTCGGTCATCGGCATCCGCCTGCCATTGCAGGTGATGACGTGGCGCCCCTCGACGAATCCCGTGGCCTTCACCTGCAAGCGCTCGACCGAGGAATCGACGTAGCGCACGGTGCCGCCCGAGGTGCCCTCCTCGCCGAGCACATGCCAGGGTTCGAGCGCCTGCCGCAGCTCGAGGCCGACGCCGCCATGATGGACGCGGCCGAAGGCGGGGAAACGGAATTCGAGCTGCGCCCGATACCATTCCGGCTCGACGTCGTAGCCGAACTGCTTGAGCTCGGCGAGCACGCCGAGGAAATCCTCCCAGAGGAAATGCGGCAGCATGAAACGGTCATGCAGTGCGGTGCCCCAGCGCACGAAGTTGCCTTGCTGCGGCTCGCGCCACAGCTTTGCGATCAGGGTACGGATCAAGAGCTGCTGCGCGAGCGACATCCGCGGATCGGGCGGCATTTCGAGCGCGCGGAATTCGACGAGGCCAAGCCGGCCGGTCGGACCGTCGGGCGAGTAGAGCTTGTCGATGCAAATTTCGGCACGATGGGTGTTGCCGGTGATGTCGACCAGGATGTGCCGGAACAGGCGATCGACCAGCCACAGCGGCGCCTCCATGCCCGGCGGCGGCACATGCGACAACGCGATCTCCAGCTCATAGAGCCCGTCATGCCGCGCCTCGTCGATGCGCGGCGCCTGGCTGGTCGGACCGATGAACATGCCGGAGAACAGATAGGACAGCGACGGATGCCGCTGCCAATACAGCACGAGGCTCTTCAGCAGATCCGGCCGGCGCAGGAACGGTGAGTCCTCCGGCTTGCTGCCGCCGACTACGATGTGGTTGCCGCCGCCGGTGCCGGTGTGGCGGCCGTCGATCAGGAAACGGTTGGCCCCTAACCGCGTCTTCGCGGAGTCCTCATAGAGGCCAAGCGTGATGTCGACGGCCTCGCGCCAGCTTTGGGCTGGCTGCACGTTGATCTCGATCACGCCCGGATCGGGCGTCACCTTGATCACCTCGATGCGCGGATCGAACGGGGGCGCGTAGCCCTCGACGTGCACCCGCAGCTGCAGCTCCTCGGCAGCGGCTTCGATCGCTGCGATCAGGTCGAGATAATCCTCGACCTTCTCGACCGGCGGCATGAAAGCGCACAGCACGCCGTCGCGCACCTCGATCGACATCGCGGTGCGCACCGGCAGCGGCTCGGGAATCTCCTTCAGCGCCTGCTGCAGCTCTTCGGACAGCGCGTCGCGCGGCGCCATCGGGTCGCGCTCGACGACGTAGGGATAATCGTCCGGCGGCACATATTCGAGCGAGGCAATCGGAAGCCGCAGGCCCAGCGGCGAGTCGCCGGGCGACAGGAACAGATGGCTGCGCCGGATCTTCCAGCGCTCGCTGCGCCACCGCGCCGGCACGCGATCGCCAAGCGGCGTCCAGCGCTGGATCGGCAGCACGTAGCCTTTCGGTGTGGTCAGGCCCTCGTCGAACACCCGCGCAAGGCGCGCGCGCTCTTCCGGATCGGTCAGTTTCGAATTCGCAGGGGTCACATTGGCCGGCAGGCCGGCTTCACGCTGCAGCCAGAATGCTGGGTCCTCGTAAGCAGGGATAACATAGTCAACGCCCAGGCCAAGCTTGCTTGCGGTCGCCTCGACGAAACGCTGGGCCTCCGCGATCTCGGCCTTGCGCGAATTCTCGATGCCGGCGATCAGCCCGGCATTCCTCCAGATCGGCTTGCCATCCTTGCGCCAGTAGAGGCCGAACGCCCAGCGCGGCAAGCTCTCGCCGGGGTACCATTTGCCCTGGCCGTAATGCAGCAACCCGCCCGGCGCGAACCGCGCCCGCAGCTTGCGGATCAATTCGTCGGCGAGCGCGCGCTTGGTCGGGCCGACCGCGGCGACGTTCCACTCCGGCGATTCCAGATCGTCGACCGAGACGAAGGTCGGCTCGCCGCCCATGGTCAGCCGCGCGTCGTACGCCGCAAGATCGGCATCGACGAGCTCGCCGAGCCGGTCGAGCCGCGCCCAGGATTCATCGGAGAATGGTTTGGTGATGCGCGGCGCCTCGCCGATGCGCTTGACGCTCATCTCGAAGCCGAACTCGACATTGGCAACACCTGCGGTGCCGGTCACCGGCGCGGCCGAGCGATAGTGCGGCGTGGCGCAGACCGGGATGTGTCCCTCGCCCGTCAGCATGCCGGAGGTGACGTCGAAACCGATCCAGCCCGCGCCCGGCAGATAGACCTCGGCCCAGGCGTGCAGATCGGTGAAATCGCTCTCGACCTCGCGCGGCCCTTCGAGCGGATCGATGTCCGGCCGCAGCTGAATGAGATAGCCGGAGACGAAACGCGCGGCGAGCCCGAGATGGCGCAGCGTCTGGATCAAAAGCCATGCCGAGTCGCGGCAGGAGCCGGAGCCCGCGGCAAGCGTCTCCTCCGGCGTCTGGATGCCGGCCTCCATGCGGATGACGTAGCCGATCTTCTTTTGCAGCTGCGCGTTCAGCTCGACCAGGAAGTTGACGGTGCTGTCGGCCTGGCACGGAATCTCCTTCAGGTAAGCCGCCAGCAATGGCCCGGGCTCATCGGTCTCGAAATAGGGCGCGAGCTCGGTCTTGAGATCGCCGGGATATTCGAACGGAAAGCTGTTGGCGTAGGGCTCGACGAAGAAGTCGAACGGATTCACCACCGTCATGTCAGCGGTGAAATCGACCTCGACCTTGAGCTCGGTGGTCTTCTCCGGAAAGACGTAGCGCGCCAGCCAGTTGCCCTGCGGGTCCTGCTGCCAGTTCACGAAGTGATTGGCGGGCGTGACCTTGAGCGAATAGCTTGTGATCGGCGTGCGCGTATGCGGCGCGGGCCGAAGCCGGATGGTCTGAGGCCCGAGATCGATCGGCCGGTCGTATGTGTAGTGCGTGACGTGATGCAGTGCGACTGATATCGACACGGGACCGAGGGCTCCAGCAGCTTTTTTGAGCAGAACACTGCTACCGGTCGACATCAAGCACTAACAACGGGCACGGGGTGCCCACCAGCTGGGCGACCAGCTCACGATCCGTAGCCCGGATGGAGCGCAGCGAAATCCGGGGTCTTCATCCGCAGCAAGAGTCCCGGATTTCGCGGAGCCTGTCATCGGGCGCGCATTTTCGCGCGACCCATTGGCTCCATCCGGGCTACGGGACTAGCGGCCGATCGCGCCGGATACCTGCGAGGCGAGTTGCTCGGCGAGCATGTGATAGCCCTCGGGGGTCAAATGCACACCGTCGGGCTGATGGGGGAGTCCACCCAGCATCCCATTCGGGAGCATGACTACCGCGATGCCACGGGTGCTGAGGCGACTTTGAATATCCGCTGTCCGGTCAGGGCTGCCCTTGCGTCGATCATTGCCGCCTGGCTGCAAAATAACCGCGCGGATCCCGTTCGGGACGGCGCGGTCCAGGCGTTGCAGCATCCCTTCCGTGGTGTCACCGTTGATGCCGGCGTTCACGACACGGACATTCAATCCCTTTGCCCGCAAGATCGCTTCGAGCTGCGCGGGATAGGCCTGGTTGCGCGCTACACCCTTGCCATAGGTATTGCTCGCGCCAAGCGCCACGATGGTTGCGGCGTCAGCCGAACCGGCGCCGAGGCTCAAGGCGGCGAGAAATGCGAGGCATCCAACAATTCCCAAGGGACGCGCGCGCATGCTTCCTCCGTCCAATCCATAGCTCGGATGGAACGTAGCGTAGTCCGGGAAGCTACATTCGCCAACGTACTTCCCTGTCGTCGCTGCGAAAAGCAGGGACGACGGCGGAGTGAAAGGCTAGATCGTGGCTCTAAACTACATCGTTGCGCCCAGCACCCACGGCGCGAATTCGGCGCCGCCGAAATCAAAGCTCTCGCTCTTGGTCGGCTGGCCCGAGGCGGTCTTGAGGATGAGGTCGAAGATGCGCTGGCCGCATTCCTGCACGCTCTCCTCGCCGTCGAGGATGGTGCCACAATTGACGTCCATGTCGTCTTCCATCCGCTTGTACATCGGCGTGTTGGTGGCGAGCTTGATCGACGGCGCGGGCTTGCAGCCGAACACACTGCCGCGGCCGGTGGTGAAGCAGACGAGGTTGGCGCCGCCGGCGACCTGCCCGGTCGCGGCGACCGGGTCGTAGCCCGGCGTGTCCATGAACACAAAACCCTTCTTGGTGACGGGCTCGGCATAGTTGAGGACGTCGACGAGATTGGTGCTGCCGGCCTTGGCCATCGCGCCGAGCGACTTCTCCAGGATGGTGGTGAGGCCGCCGGCCTTGTTGCCAGGGCTCGGATTGGCGTTCATCTCCGCACCCTCACGCTGGGTGTACTCCTCCCACCAGCGCATCAGGCCGACCAGCTTCTCGCCGACCTCGCGGCTGACGGCGCGGCGAGTCAGAAGATGCTCCGCGCCATAGGTCTCTGGTGTCTCCGAGAGGATCACGGTGCCGCCGTGACGGACCAAGAGATCGCTCGCCGCGCCGAGCGCCGGATTGGCGGATACGCCGGAGTAACCATCCGAGCCGCCGCATTGCAGCGCCACGGTGAGCTCGCTCGCCGGGACCGCTTCGCGCTTGACCTTGTTGGCGTCGGCGAGCGCTTCCTTCACGAAGGCAACGCCTGCTTCCACCGTCTTGCGGGTGCCGCCGACCTCCTGGATGTCCATCGCGCGCAGCCGGCCCGCAAGCTTCTGCTCCTGCATCAGACCGCCGATCTGGTTCACCTCGCAGCCGAGGCCGAGCACGATGACGTTGGAGAAATTCACATGACGCGCATAGCCGCCGAGCGTGCGGCGGAGCAGCGCCAAGGGTTCGTCCTGGGTCATGCCGCAGCCGGTCTTGTGAGTCAGCGCGACGACGCCGTCGACGTTGGGGAAATCGGCAAGCGGATTGTCGCCGGTGAACGGGTTCTTCTTGAACATGTCGGCCACGATGCCGGCGACATGGGCGCTGCAATTCACCGAGGTGAGGATGCCGATATAGTTGCGGGTCGCGACGCGGCCGTCAGCGCGGCGGATGCCCTCGAAGGTCGCCGGCAGATCGAAGTTCGGCACCGGCTTGACGTCGACGCCATAGGCATAGTCCTTGGCGAAATCACCCATGCCGCAGTTCTGCGTGTGCACATGCTGGCCGGGCGCGATCGCCTGGGTTGCAAAGCCGATGATCTGGCCGTAACGCCTAATCGGCTCGCCCTGCGCGATCGGCCTGATCGCGACCTTGTGGCCCGCGGGGATCCGATCGACCGTGGTGACGCCCTCGGTCACCTCAAGCCCCGGCGGCAAGCTCGCGCGCGCGATCAGGACGCTGTCGTCGGCGTGCAGGCGGATCACTTGTGCCGAGGCCATGGGAGTTCTCCTTTGGAGTTTCTTCACCTCTCCCCGCTCTTTGCGGGGAGAGGTCGGATTGCGTCAGCAATCCGGGTGAGGGGCGATGCACACTGCCAATTACAATGACGGTATCACCGGATGGAGGCCCCTCACCCCAACCCTCTCCCCGCGAAGAGCGGGAAGAGGGGGAGGATAGAGTTACGCCTTGCCGCCGGACTTCTCGCGGGTCGCGTTAACCTGCATCTTGGCGTAGACCTGCATCAGGCCGACTTCGTTCGACAGCGTCACGAGCTTGAAGCCCATGTTGATTGCGCGCACCGCGCCCTCGGCGCCGGAGCAGTGGATGCCCGGGTTGAGGCCGCGCTTGCCGCACTCCTTGATGATCTTTTCGTAGATCTTGAGGATCTCCGGCTCGTCGCGGTCGAGCTTCGGCACCAGGCCGTAGGAGAAGCCGAGATCGGACGGGCCGATATAGACGCCATCGATGCCTTCAACATCGAGGATCGCTTCCATGTTCTCGACCGCGGTCTTGGTCTCCATCATCGGCAGCAGCACGATCTCGTCGTTGGCGGTCTGCTGATAGGTGCCGGCCGAGCCGTACATGCCGGCGCGGATCGGGCCGTTGGAGCGCACGCCCTTCGGCGGATACTTTGCGTAGGAGACGAGGTTCTTGGCTTCCTGCGGCGTGTTGACCATCGGGCAGATCACGCCATAGGCGCCGCCGTCCAGCACCTTGCCGATGATGCCGGGCTCGTTCCAGGGCACGCGGACCATCGGAGTGACCGGATGGGCGTGCATCGACTGGAAGCATTGCACCATCGACTGATAATCCTGCACACCATGCTGCATGTCGACGGTGACGCTGTCGAAGCCGCACTGCGCGATCACTTCGGCTGAAAACCCGGAGGGAATCGCGAGCCACGCGTTCACCACCGCCTTGCCGGATGCCCAAACTTGCTTGACCTTGTTTGCCATTGATCGCGTTTCCCTTTGCGGTTTATTGGGGGACGAGCCTTCAGCTGGTCGCCCGCTGGATAGAAACTTCGCTGACGCCGACTTCGCGCGCGGTATTCACTATCGCCGCCCAGGTGTCGTCAGGCAAGGGGATGCCGTTCCTGGTGCGATCGGCGCGGGTTTTCCGCTCCGGATCGCCCGGAACCAGCACGGAATCTGTTCCCGCGATCGGCTTGGTGGCGCGGATGAAATCGGTGTAGCGGGTGATTTCGCCGTCGAAGAAGTTGCTGGTGTCGATCACCTTTGGGTCGATGTAGAACGCCATCATGCCGTTGGCGAAGCGCCGGTCCGACGACGTCGCGCCGGTGCCGGTCAGCGCACCGCCGAGCAGTTCGCAGATGAAGGCGAGACCCGAGCCCTTGTGATCGCCGAAGGCGCGGATCGCGCCAGTTCCCTTGGTGTGGTCGCGCGGTCCGTCCGGCGTGTACGGACCATACAGCACGTGCGGATCCTCGCTCAGCGTGCCGTCGGCATCGACGAGCGCGCCGATCGGCAGCTTCTTGCCGCCGCGGCTTGCCACCAGGCATTTGCCCTCGGCGACAACCGAGGTCGCAAAATCGAGCACGATCGGATCCTGGCCCTGACGCGGAATGCCGACGCAATACGGCGCCGTGGACAGGCGCTTCTCGACGCCGCCGTAAGGCGCGACCAGCAGCGAGCCAGCCGCGGTCACGAAATGAATTGAAACAAGACCTTCGGCGGCGGCCATCTCGGCCCAGTCGCCGACGCGGCCGAGATGACCGGAGTTGCGCAGCGCGACCGCGGCGAGCCCCGCGTTCTTGCACTTCTCGATGCCGAGCTTGACCGCAACCGGCGTGACGGTCTGGCCATAGCCGAACTTGCCGTCGACCACCGCGAGCGACGGCGTGTCCACCACCACCTCAGGGGTCTGGTTCGGTACGATCGAGCCCATCTTCTTCCACCTGACATAAACAGGCACACGGATCACCCCGTGGCTGTCGTGCCCTGTAAGATTCGCGGTCGTCAGGTAGGTCGCGATGCGCTTCGCCTCTTCCGGAGAGGACTCCGAATGGGAAAACACCTCGGACACGAAGTTGATGAGATTATCGACCTTGATGGTGACCATGAAAAACCAGCTCGCTCAGTAAAGCACGGGACGTTGTCAGGCGTGGGTCTTGGCATGACCGCCGAGATAGGCCGCGGCGATGGCTTCATTGCCCCACAATTCGTCGGGCTTGCCGCCCAGCACGATCCGTCCCGTTTCCAGGACGAAGCCGTGATCGGCGACCGAGAGTCCCATGCGCGCATTTTGCTCGACGAGCAAGACCGTGGTGTCCTTCCTGATCTGCGAAATGATGCGGAACACCGCTTGCACGATCACAGGCGCCAGCCCGAGCGACGGTTCGTCGAGCAGCAGCAGCCGCGGCTTGGCCATCAAGCCGCGCGCCACCGCGACCATCTGCAGCTGGCCGCCCGACAGCGTCCAACCGAGCGCGTTGGAAAAGGCGCGGATGTCCGGAAACAGGTCGAACATCGCGTCGGCCTCGCGCGAGATCTGCGACGCCGACACCTTCCGGTTCGACGCGCCGAGCATGATGTTCTCTTTCACGGTGAGGCCCGGAAACACGCGGCGGCCTTCCGGCACATGCGAGATGCCAAGCCGGACGATCGCTTCCGGCCCGAGGCCCGCGATCGAATGGCCGTCGAACATAATGTCGCCGGAGGCGGGCTTGGCGAGGCCTGAGATCGCGCGCAACGTGGTCGACTTGCCGGCGCCGTTGGCGCCGAGCAGCGTGACCACCTGCCCCTGCTCCACGGCGATGGTGACGCCGCGCAGCGCCTCGATCTCGCCGTAGCGGACCACGAGATTGCGGATTTCGAGCAGCGGCATCATTCGCTCCCGAGATAGGCGGAGACGACGTCGGGATGGCGCAGCACCGCCATGGACTCGCCGTCCGCGATGCGGCGTCCGAAGTTCAGCACGGTGATGTGCTGGGCGGCTTCCGAGACCAGCGTCATGTCGTGATCGATGATCAGGATGGTGAGGCCCTGGGCTGCGATGCGCTTCAGCAGCTCATGCAGATCGAGCTTCTCGGTCGAGTTGAGACCGGCCGCCGGCTCGTCGAGCAGCAGCAGCGTCGGGTTCGACGCCAGCGCCCGCGCGATCTCGATCAGGCGCTGATGGCCGTAGGAGAAGCTCGAGATCATTTCGTTGGCGCGGCTGCCGAGGCCGACGAAGGTCAGCGCCTCCATGGCGCGCTCGGTCAGCGCATCCTCGCCCTTCCCGATCATGGTGTTGCCGGGCCGCTCGGCGCCGATCTCGACATTCTCCAGCGCGGTCATCGAACGGAACAGGCGGATGTTCTGGAAGGTGCGTCCGAGGCCGGCGGCCGTGCGCTGATGCGGCGCCATGTTGGTGATGTCGGTGCCGTCGAGCACGATCTTGCCCGCGGTCGCCTTGTAGAGACCGGACAAGACGTTCAGCGTCGTGGTCTTGCCGGAGCCGTTGGGCCCGATCAGCGCATGCACGCTGCCGCGCTTCACCGCGATATCGACGCCGTCGACCGCCTTGAGGCCGCCGAAATGCTTCGAGAGCCCGGTCACTTCGAGCACGATATCGCCGCCTGACGTCGCCGGCTTGAGCTGCAAGGCCGCCGCGGCCGGCGGCGCCTTGGTGTGCGCACGCCAACGCGTGAATGCGTCCGACACAAAACCCCAGATACCGTCGGGCATGAAGCGGATGATCAAAATCACGAACAGGCCGTAGATCGCCAGATAAAGTCCCGGCACGCTCTTGAGGAAGCGCAGCCATTCCGGGATCAGGATCAGGAGGCCCGTGCCGATCACCGAGCCGATCGGCGAGGCCACGCCGCCGAGCAGCGACATGGTCAGGAACACGATCGATTCCGCGAACGAGAACTGGTCCGGGCTGACATAGGCGAAGCCGCCGGCGAACAGGCCACCGGCGAGACCGCCGAGCAACGCGCACAGCCCGAAGGCGTAGATCTTGGTGCGGAACACGTCGATGCCGTTGACGCCGGCCGCAAGCTCGTTGTCGCGCACCGCACGCATGGCGCGACCGAGCTTGGTGTCCGGCAAGTGCCAGACCAGGTAACCGACGATCGCGAGCATCGCGACGCAGAAGGCCAGATAGCTCTGCGAGGACTGGAACAGCTCCGGCCGGCGAATATTGGCGACGCCATCCGGCCCGTGGGTCACGCCGATGGCGTTGATCATCACCAGCGTCACGATCTGCTGGAACGAGATCGTCACCATCGCAAGGTAGTGTCCGCCCAGCCGCAGCGTCGACATGCCGAGAAACGCACCGGCGATCAGCGTGATCGCGCAAGCGCCGGCCAGGCAGAGCCAGAAGTTCAGATGCAGGTCGGCGGTGCCGAGCCCGACCGCATAGGCGCCGAAGCCGAAGAACGCGGCCTGCGCCAGGTTGATCTGGCCGCACAGGCCGAGCACGACCGACAGCCCGAACACCGCGATCGAAAAGGTCGTGGCCTGCAGCAGGATGTTGAGGATGTAACCGTCGAACCGCATGCCGGCGGCGAGCGCCACCAGCACCGCGGCGCCGATGAAATACGGCAGATGACGGATGATCAGCGGCTTCGAGCGCACGGCCGGCGCGGGGATCATGTTGTCGGTGGCGCTCATGCTTTCTCCGCGACACGTTCGCCGAAGATGCCCTGCGGCCGAAACACCAGGAAAGCGATCAGCACCAGGAAGGCAAAGCCGTCCTTGTACGGCACTGAAATATAGGCTGCGCCGAACGTCTCGATGACGCCGAGCGCGAGGCCGCCGACGATGGCGCCGGCGACGTCACCGAAGCCGCCGATGATGGTCGCGGCAAACGCCTTCAGCGCAATCGTCGAGCCCATCTGGATCGAGACGAACAGCACCGGCGCCACCAGGATGCCGGCAAGGCCGCCGAGCACTGCCGAATAGATGAAGGTGATCATGATCATGGTGGAAACGGAAATGCCGAGCAGCGAGGCCATCTCCTTGTCCTGCGAGGTCGCCTGCAGCTTCTTGCCGAGCAGCGTCTTCTCGAAGAACCAGAAATTGAACAGCACCAAGAGGATCGTGACACCGATGATCAGAAGATACTGGCTGTCGAGATAGACCGGGCCGAGCTGGATGCCGGGCGTATCGAACCAGCCCTGCAGCACCTGCGGCTGCGGACCATAGATCGCAAGCACCGAGTTCGACAGCAGGATCGAGGCGCCGATGGTGGCGATGATCACGGGCAGATAGGTGCGATTGCGCAGCGGATAATAGACGCCGAGATTGAAGATGACGCCGAACAACGCCATGCCGGCGAGCGCGATCAGGAACGACAGCCAGTAAGGCCAGCCGAGATCGACCGAGAACACCACCATCAGATAGGCGGCGACCATCGAGAACTCGCCTTGCGCGAAGTTCACCACGTTGGTGGCGCGGAAGATCAACACGAAACCGAGCGCGACCAGCGCGTAGACCGCGCCGATGCCGATGCCGGTAAAGAGCAATTGGAGGACGAGATCCATGACGAGCGCTCGATCTGAGAATTGTGCCGCGGACGAAAGGCCTCTCCGAGATGCCCCGGAGAGGCCGAACCGCGATCAATCGTTGAAGTCGATGTGCTTGTCGTAGACGATCTTGCCCTTGTCGTTCTTCACGACGTTGTAGCCGTGCAGACCGTCGCCGTTCTTGTCGAAATTGTATTCACCCTCGGCGCCGGCGAATTTCTGCGTCGCCAGGATGGCGTCGCGGATCTTGTTCGGATCGGTCGAGCCTGCCTTGTTGATCGCCGCCGACAGGATGGTGATCGCATCGTACGGCCAGGCGCTCTGGTTGTCGGGCGCGGTCTTGTAGGCATCGCGATAGGCCTTGCCGAACGCCTTCGCGGCATCGCTTGAATCCTCGGCGAAGTCGGCGACGCCGTAGGTGTTGAACAGCGCGGGGCCGGCGAGCTTGGTCGAGGAGACCGCCACCACCGAGGGCGAGCCGACCCAGGGAATGTTGACGCCGAGCTGGCGCAGCTGCCGGGCAAAGATGCCGAGATCGTTCTCGAAGGTGAAGTAGGTGCCGAGCACGTCAGCGCCGGACTGCTTCACGGCCAGCACGACCGGGGTGAAGTCCTGGCTCTGGTTGGCATAGCCCTGGTCGAGCACCGGCGGCGCGCCGAGCTTGGTCAGCGCTTCGGTGAGCGCCTTGCCGCCTGCGGTGCCGAAGGCGTCGGTGGAATGCACAATCGCCCACTTCTTCTTGCCGAGCGTGTTGACGCCGAAGTCGGCGATCACGCGGCCGGAATAATTATCGTTCGGACGAAAGCGGAACAGCCAGGGATTGCCGGAATGGGTGAGATCGGGATTGGTGCCGCCGATCATCACCGGCTTGCCGACCTTGATCACGTCGGGCGCCATCGCCTGCACCTGGGTCGAACGGATCGAGCCGAGGAAGGCGACGATGTCGGACTGCGCGGCGAGCTTGGAGAATGCCAGAACGATGCCGGGATTGGTGGTCTGGTCGTCCTCGATGACGAGCTCGACCTGCTTGCCGAGCACGCCGCCGGCCTTGTTGACCGCGGCGAGCGCCAGCTTGGCGCCGTTCTGGGCCCACAGCCCCTGCTCCGCCGCCGGCCCGGTCACCGGCACGCACATGCCGATCTTGATCGTCGCACCCTGCGCCCAAGCGCTGCGCATCAGCACCGGAGCAGCGAGACCTGCCGCCAAGCCGGCGGAAAACTCACGCCTCGTCAGTTTCATTCAATCCTCCCTGTGGTGCGCCGAACTTGCATGTCGGCTGCGTTGAAACGAGCTGACGCGCGTCGATCTGTTGCCCTATCCGCAGCTATCGAATGGCGCGGCGAACAAACGTGAGCACCGCTGCAGCGCACAAGACGTGCAACGGCGACCGTCGATCTGGCGTTTGACGTAGCTAACCATGATTGCACATTGCACGCAATAGCCAAAAGTTCGTTGGCAGCGGTGCGTAAATGCCTGCTACCAACGACCACGGCGCGATCACGTGTTAGTGTGACCGGCGGGCAGTCATCGATGTCGATTCCAAGAGCGAAATCGCAGACCAGACGGAAGCAGCCGGCCTACGCGCTGATTAAGAGCGCATTGGCAAAGCACATCCGCGCCGGTGACGTACCACCTGGCACGGTTCTTTCCGAATCGGCGATCGCGACCTTGTTCGGCTCCAGCCGCTCTCCGGTGCGGCAGGCTTTCGAACAGCTCGAGCATATCGGCCTGGTGCGCCGGTTCGACGGTCGCGGCGTCATCGCCGGCAAGCGCAAGGTCGACCCTCGGCGCGTTCCGATCACGCCGGAAATGTTTGGGCTGACCGACGGCCCCGTCGACGCCGTGCGCAGCGACGCCTGGGATACTCTCTACTACAAGCTCGAACGTGAGATCATTTACCGGTCGCTGTTCGGACGTTTCCGCGTCAGCGAGCTCGCATTGGCGCGGCATTTCCGGGTGGGGCGCACGGTGGCGCGCAACCTGCTGTTACGTGCGCAGGCGATCGGCATCCTCGAGAAGGGCGCCAAGGCGCACTGGTACGTGGTGCCGTTGGACGAGGACCGCCTCCGCGACATCTTCGAGGTGCGCGCAACGCTCGAGCCGCTGCTCCTTAAATCCGCGACGGCGACAATTCCTGCCGCCCTGCTCGACCGGATGGCGGAGCGGCTGCGCGAGGGGATCCGGCACCGCGACCGCGTCGGCGTCGGCGAACTCGATGAGATCGAAGGCGACCTCCATATCCGCTGCCTGGGTTACGGCGCCAATCGCGAGATGATCGAAGCCCTCAAGCGCACCCACTGCGCGTTCGTGATCGGCAAGCACATCCAGGTCGCCCTGACCGCGCCGCAGATCGATTCCTTCATGGACGAGCATCTGGTGATCATCGAGGCTTTGCGCACGCGGGACGGCGACGCCGCGGCGGCGACCTTGCTCCGCCACATCGAATGGTCCCACTCGAAGGTTGCGGGCTGGATCGCCGAATTCCGCGCCATCAACGTGATTTCGCGCGTACCCTACATGGCCTGAGCCGCGAATGCCGCGCATGATCGCAGCTACTCGTCAGCCTCGACCTCGGCGTCATCGGCCGAGCCCATTCCGGCCAGGCTGGCTTCCAGTGCGCCCAGCATCTCCTGCAATTCGGCAAGCTTGCGCGCCCCGAAGCGCCGGGTGATCTCGGCATAGATCGCCTCCGACGTCGGCGCCACCGCCTCGATCAGCTTCAACCCCTTGGCGGAGATCGACACCACCGCGCGCCGCGCGTCGTTCTCCGCCGCCTTGCGCTCGATCAACGCGCGGCCCTCGAGATCGCGAAGGATTCGCGACAGGCTCGGACCGAGCAGAAACGCCATGTGGGCGAGCTCGGTGACCTCGATCTCGTCGACCGCGGTGAGCGCGCGCAGGATCCGCCATTGCTGCTCGGTCAGCCCGTGATTGCGCAGCGACGGACGGAATTGCCGCATCACCGCCTCGCGCGCGCGGAGCAGCGACATCGGCAGCGAGCGCGAGAACTCGCGCATCGGGGTCCGTCGCGCCGCCGCGTCGTCGCCCTGCCCCGGCCGAATGTCGCTCGAATTTTTGCGCGCCATTACCTAATCCTGCGCAACGAAATTTTGCGTTGCAACATGCCTCGATTCAGTTTGCGGGAATTCACTTAACATGTTAATCATCTCCCGACATCCACTTTTGTGTAGCACGCATGGCCCTCTCCAAGGACGATATCCGCGCTGCCGCCGAACGGCTCGACGGCGCGGAAAAGACCCGCAAGCAAATCCGCCAGCTCTCGCTGGAATACCCCCGCATCACCCTCGAAGACGCCTACGCGATTCAGAAGGCCTGGGTCGAGATGAAGGTGGCGCAGGGCCGCGTCGTCAAGGGCCACAAGATCGGCCTGACCTCGAAGGCGATGCAGAGCGCGCTCAATATCGACGAGCCCGATTCCGGAATCCTGCTCGACGACATGTTCTTCGCCGACGGCGGCCCGGTGCCAAGCGACCGCTTCATCGCAACCCGCGTCGAGGCCGAGCTCGCCTTCGTGATGAAGCATCGCCTGGCCGGGCCGAACTGCACGCTGTTCGACGTCCTCAACGCCACCGACTTCGTGGTGCCGGCGCTGGAGATCCTGGATACCAGGGTCGAGCGCGTCGATCCCGAGACCAAGGCGACGCGCAAGATCTTCGACACCATCGCCGATAACGCCGCCAATGCCGGCATCGTGCTTGGCGGCCGGCCGATCCGTCCGCTGGATGCCGATCTGCGCTGGATCGGCGCGCTGTGCTTCCGCAATGGCCAACTCGAGGAAACCGGCCTGGCCGCTGGCGTGTTGAACCATCCGGCGACCGCGGTGGCGTGGCTGGCCAACAAGATCGCACCGAACGGACTGGCGCTGGAGGCCGGCCAGGTCGTGCTGGCGGGCTCCTTCATCCGTCCGATCGAGACCCGCAAGGGCGACACCATCCAGGCTGACTACGGACCGTACGGTTCCGTAAGCTGCCACTTCGCCTGACGCCTTCAGCAGGAGCGCTGCATGCCGCATTTCACGCTTGAATACTCCGCCAATCTCGACGATCTCGTCGACATGGGCGCGGCGGTCGAACTGGTCCGCAGGGCCGCGGTTGAGACCGGCATCTTCCCGCTCGGCGGCATCCGCGTCCGCGCCGTCAGATGCGAGCACTATGCGATCGCCGACGGCCGCGAGAATTACGGCTTCCTCGACATGGTGTTGCGGCTCGGCGAAGGCCGCGATCTCGCCACCCGCAAGAAGGCCGGCGAGCACATCTTCAAGGCGCTGTCGGCCCATCTCGATCCGGTCTTCGCCAACAGCAAATTCGCGTTGTCGTTCGACATGCAGATCAACGACAAGGAAACCAGCTGGAAGCGCAACAACATCCACGATGCACTGAAGGTGGAGACGGTCAATGGATAAAGCGACAGCGAAATCGTCAGCCGACGTGTTCCAGGCCAACCGCGATCGCGCCGGCCCGCTGCTCTCAAAGCTGAAGGCCGAAGGGATCGGCCATGTGATCGACGGCAAGATCGTGCCGGCGGCCTCCGGCCAGACTTTTGAGACGAAATCGCCGATCGACGGCACGGTGCTGGCGACGGTCGCACGCGGCAATGCCGAGGATATCGACCGTGCCGCGGCCGCTGCGTCCAAGGCCTTCAAGGCCTGGCGCGACATGCCGGCGGCGCAGCGCCGCAAGCTGCTGCATCGCGTCGCCGATGCGATCGAGGCGCGCGCTGACGACATCGCCGTGCTCGAATGCATCGACACCGGCCAGGCGCACCGCTTCATGGCCAAGGCCGCGATCCGCGCGGCGGAGAATTTCCGCTTCTTCGCCGACAAATGCGGCGAGGCCCGCGACGGCCTCAACACGCCTTCGGAAGAGCACTGGAACATCTCGACCCGCGTGCCGATCGGGCCGGTCGGCGTGATCACGCCGTGGAACACACCGTTCATGCTCTCCACCTGGAAGATCGCGCCGGCGCTCGCGGCCGGCTGCACGGTGGTGCACAAGCCGGCCGAATGGTCGCCCGTCACCGCCGATCTGCTGGTCAAACTCGCAAAACAGGCCGGCATCCCCGACGGCGTACTCAACACCGTGCACGGCTTCGGCGAAGAGGCCGGCAAGGCGTTGACCGAACACCCCGCAATCAAGGCGATCGGCTTCGTCGGCGAGAGCGCGACTGGCTCGGCGATCATGGCGCAGGGCGCACCGACCTTAAAGCGGGTGCATTTCGAGCTCGGCGGCAAGAACCCGGTGATCGTGTTCGACGATGCCGATCTCGACCGCGCGCTCGACGCCGTCGTGTTCATGATCTACTCGCTCAATGGCGAGCGCTGCACGTCGTCGAGCCGGCTGCTGGTTCAGGAGAGCGTCGCCGGGAAGTTCATCGAGAAGCTGACCCAACGCGTGAAGGCGCTCAAGGTCGGTCACCCCCTCGATCCCGCCACCGAGATCGGGCCGTTGATCCATGAGCGGCATCTCGCCAAGGTCTGCAGCTATTTCGACGTCGCCAAGAACGACGGCGCCACGATCGCAGTCGGCGGCAAGCCGCATGACGGCCCCGGCGGCGGCCACTATGTGCAGCCGACGCTGGTGACCGGCGCAAACGCAAAAATGCGCGTCGCGCAGGAGGAGGTGTTCGGCCCGTTCCTGACCGTGATCCCGTTCAAGGACGAAGCTGACGCCATCGAGATCGCCAACGGCGTGCAATACGGCCTGACCGGCTATGTCTGGACCGGCGACATGGGCCGCGCGCTGCGCGTGGCGGATGCGCTGGAAGCAGGTATGATCTGGCTCAACTCGGAAAACGTCCGCCATCTGCCGACCCCGTTCGGCGGCATGAAGTCGTCAGGCATCGGCCGCGACGGCGGCGACTATTCGTTCGACTTCTACATGGAAACCAAGCACGTCTCGCTCGCGCGCGGGACGCACAAGATTCAGAAACTGGGAATTTGATTGCGCGTCGTTCCGGGGCGGCGCGTAGCGGCGAACCCGGAACCTCGAGATTCCGGGTCCGGTCCTTCGGACCATCCCGGAATGACGGACACAAATTGAGGAAACACCGATGCCCGTTCCGACGCACGTTTTCGATCCGCCGTTCAACATCATCCGCTGCAGTCACGCCGTGCTCGACGTCACGGATCTCGACAAGAGCGCCGCCTTCTACGAGAAGACCATCGGCCTCCACATCGAGGACCGCGACGACAAGTCGGTGTATCTGCGCGCCAGCGAGGAGCACCAGCATCACTCGGTGGTGCTGCGCAAAGCACCGAAGGCGGCCTGCAACCGGCTCGGCTTCAAGGTCGGCAATGACGGCGACCTCGACAAGGCGGCTGCCTTCTTCTCCGAAAACGGCATCGCCTATGCCTTCGTCGACCAGCCGTTCCAGGGCCGCACCCTGCAATTCACCGATCCGTTCGGCTTTCAGATCGAGCTCTACGCCGCGATGGAGAAGCGCCCGCATCTGCTGCGGCGCTACGATCTCTACAAGGGCTGTCATCCGCAGCGACTCGACCATTTCAACGTGTTCGCCGCCGAGGTGCAGGACACCGTCGACTTCTACGCCCGGCTCGGCTTCCGTCTCACCGAATATGCCGAGGAGGACGGCGACAACGGCCGCATCGCAGCCGCCTGGATGCACCGCAAGGGCAACGTCCACGACTTCGCGATCACCAACGGCCGTGGCCCGCGCCTGCACCACATCGCCTATTGGGTGCCGACCGCGATGAACATCGTGCATCTCTGCGACGTGATGGCCTCCTCCGGCTTCCTCAAGAACATCGAGCGCGGCCCGGGCCGGCACGGCATCTCCAACGCCTTCTTCCTCTACATCCGCGATCCCGACGGTCATCGGATCGAGCTTTACACCAGCGACTATTTCACCGGCGATCACGACCATGAGCCGCTGCGCTGGTCGCTGCGCGATCCGCGCCGCCAGACGCTGTGGGGCGCGCCTGCGCCGCGCTCCTGGTTCGAGGAAGGCTCGACCTTCGCCGGCCAGGCGGTGCGCGAGCCGCGGTTCGTCGCCGACGTGCTGGTTGCGGATTGAAGACGAACGCAACGAACACCACGTCGTCCCGGCGAAGGCCGGGACCCACAACCACCGAATAGGGTTGCCGAAAGAATGTCTAGCCGCGTACCCATTCCGATGGCTGCGGCGTATGGGTCCCGGTCCCCGTGCGCAACTGCGCACTAGGCCGGGACGACACCAATGAATGGATTTCCGATGTCAGCCCCTCGCCTCGCCACCTATTCCGTCAACGGCGCCACCAGCTACGGCGCCGTCACCGACACCGGCATCGTCGACCTCTCGTCGCGCTTCGCCAAGGACTATCCGACGCTGCGCGAGGCGATCGCCGCCGGCGCGCTGAGCAGGCTCGTGGAAGACGCCGCCAGGCGCGCACCCGACCATGCGCTCGACGCAGTCGACTGGCAGCCGCCGATCCCGGCGCCGGAAAAAATCATCTGCATCGGCGTCAACTACCCGGACCGCAATGCCGAATACAAGGACGGCTCGGACGCGCCGAAATACCCCAGCATGTTCCTGCGGGTGCCGCGTTCCTTCGTCGGCCACAACACGCCGGTGGTGCGGCCGCGCATCTCGCCGCAGCTCGACTATGAGGGCGAGCTGGTGCTGGTGATCGGCAAGGCCGGCCGGCACATTGCGGAGAGCGCCGCGCTCGATCACATCGCCGCGATCACGCTCTGCAATGAAGGCACCATCCGCGACTGGGTGCGCCACGCCAAGTTCAACGTCACCCAGGGCAAGAACTTCGATTCCACCGGCAGCCTCGGTCCGTGGATCGTGCCCTACACCGGTGAAGCGCAGATCGCCGATATCCGCCTGACCACGCGGGTGAACGGCGAGACCCGCCAGGACGACCGCACCTCGCGCTTGATCTTCGGCTTCCGCTACCTCATCAACTACATCTCGACCTTCACGACGCTGGTTCCAGGCGACATCATCGTCACGGGGACGCCGACCGGTGCAGGTGCGCGATTCGATCCGCCGCGCTACCTGAAGCCCAGCGATGTCGTCGAGGTCGAGGCCGAAGGCGTCGGCATCCTGCGCAACAACGTCGTCGACGAAGCTACCTAACCTCGCAAGCAAAGTGGACAGTGCCATGACCTCAACATCCGGCGGCGAAGCGATCGTCAACGGCCTCGTCGCCCACGGCGTCGACACCGTGTTCGGCCTGCCCGGCGCGCAGATCTATGGCCTGTTCGATGCCTTCCACCAGGCCCAGCTCAAGGTGATCGGCGCCCGGCATGAGCAGGCCTGCGGCTACATGGCGTTCGGCTATGCGCGCTCCAGCGGCAAGCCCGGCGTGTTCAGCGTGGTGCCCGGCCCCGGCGTGCTCAACGCCTCGGCGGCGCTGCTCACCGCATTCGGCTGCAACGAGCCGGTGCTGTGCCTGACCGGCCAGGTGCCGACGCAGTTTCTGGGCAAGGGCCGCGGCCATCTGCATGAGATGCCGGACCAGCTCGCGACGCTGCGCACCTTCGTGAAATGGGCCGACCGGATCGAATATCCTGACAACGCGCCCGCGCTGGTGTCGCGCGCGTTCCAGGAAATGCTGTCGGGCCGGCGCGGCCCGGCTTCGCTGGAGATGCCGTGGGATGTCTTCACCCAGCGCACTCAGGTCGCAGCCGTCAAGCCGTTCGATCCGTTGCCGGCGCCGCAGCCCGATCCGGACCGCATCAGGGCGGCCGCCGACCTGATCGCCGGCAGCAAGGCGCCGATGATCTTCGTCGGCAGCGGCGCCATCGAGGCGCGCGAGGAGATCCTTGAATTGGCCGAGATGATCGACGCGCCGGTCGTCGCGTTCCGCAGCGGCCGCGGCATCGTCTCCAACGCGCATGAACTCGGGCTCACCATGGCTTCGGCCTACAAGCTCTGGCCGAAGACCGATCTGATGATCGGCATTGGCACGCGCCTCGAGCTGCCGACCATGTCGCGCTGGCCCTACCAGCCGGCCGGACTGAAATGCGTCCGCATCGACATCGATCCGGTCGAGCTGCGGCGCTGGCCGGCTGATGCTGGTGTGATCGCGGACGCCAGGGCCGGCACCGCCGATCTCGTCGCCGCTGTGCGCAAGGTGGGCTACCGCAAGACCTCCGGCCGCCGCACCGCGATCCGCGAGGCAACGGCCGCGACCGAGCAGGAGATCCAGCGGATCCAGCCCCAGATGGCCTATCTGAAGATCCTGCGCGAGGTGCTGCCGGCCAACGCCATCGTCACCGACGAGCTGTCGCAGGTCGGTTTCGCCTCCTGGTATGGCTTTCCGATCTACGAGCCGCGAACCTTCGTCACCTCGGGCTATCAGGGCACGCTCGGCTCGGGCTTCCCGACCGCGCTCGGCGCCAAGGTCGCCAACCCGAACAAGCCGGTGGTCGCGATATCAGGCGACGGCGGCTTCATGTTCGGCGTGCAGGAACTCGCCACCGCCGTGCAGTTCAAGATCGGCGTGGTGACGCTCGTCTTCAACAACAACGCCTATGGCAATGTCCGCCGCGACCAGCGCGAGCGCTTCGATGGCCGCGTCGTCGCCTCCGACCTGGTGAATCCGGATTTCGTGAAGCTTGCAGAATCCTTCGGCGTCGGCGCCGCGTGCGTCACCTCGCCCGACCACTTCCGCCCCGTGCTGGAGAAGGCGCTGGCCGACGGCGGGCCTTACGTGATTTCGGTAGAAGTCCCGACGGATTCGGAAGTCAGCCCTTGGGCGTTCATCCACCCGGCGCGGAATAACTAAGCCAAACGCTCGTCATTCCGGGGCGCGCGCAGCATCGAACCCGGAATCTCGAGGTTCCCCGATGCGCAACTGCGCATCTGCGGTTCGCGCTGCGCGCGCCCCGGAACGACGGTGAAGACTAAGCCTGCTTCACGCGTTGCAGCCGTGACGCGGCGATCACGAGCAGGCCGGCGCCGGCGACCGACCAGCAGGCGACCGGCGCCCAGTGCACCAGCGGCGCATAGTCCGGCATCTTCTGCAGGCCGCCCGCGACTGCCGCCATCCGCGCAAAGGTCGCAAGCGCCAGCGCCGAGAAGACGAGGCCGGTGACCTTGCCTTCCGCGCCGGTCTCCCCGATCGCGAGCGCAGCAGACACCGCGCTCATCAGCATGCAGCCCCAGGCGGCCCCCGCCATGAATTGCGCCACGATCAGGCCATTGAGGCTTCCGGCGATCTCCGCGGCGACGATCGCGAACGCGCCAAGCAGTCCCGCTGCGCCCATCACGACCAGGCCGCCGCGATGCTTGACGACAATGCTCGCCGGGAACATCGCGATGTTGAAGCCGATCCAGAACACCGGCATCAGCCATTGCAGATCGCCCGCTTTGGCAAAGCGCAAATAGAACGGCGCGCTGTTGATGTTGAAGTGCAGCTGGTAGCCGAGCGACAGCAGCACCATCGATCCGATCAGGAACATCGGCACCGCCCCGAGCCGCTTGGCCGGGGGCACAAGCCGCGCCGGCTGCGCCTCCGCCGCGATGCGGCGCTCGATCCCCGAGAAGGCCAGCGCGGTCAGCAGCAGCACGGCGCCCGACAGCACGAACGGCAGCCGCGCATCCTGATTGCGCAGCACGACGCCAAGATAGGGCGAGACCGCGCCCGCGATGCCATAACCGAGCATCGCCAGCGCCGCGAGGAACGGGACCGAGGGTTGCGCGCGATACTTGCCGAGCAGCGTGAGCGGCGGCGCACGCAGGGCCGACGACGTCACGGCCCAGATCACGATCAGCACGATCAGCCAGACCTTTGCTCCCGGCCCGGTGCCGGCCACGTAAGGCAGCGCGATGAAGGCGGCGCAGGAGATCGCGGCAAGGATACCGACGAACAAGCCAAGGCGGCCGACCAGGCTCGAAATCCTGTCGGCGGCCATGCCCATCGCCGTGTCGGTGACGGTGAAGATGCCCTGATCCATCATCAGGATCAGGATCACGGTCGCCGGCGCGATGCCGACATCGGCGCACAGCTTCGGCAGATAGATCAGGTAGGTGGTCCAGCCCAGCGTGAACACGAGCTGCAGCACGGCGAGATAGACGCCGGTGAGGTTGACGGCGCGGTCGGCCTTGGTGGTCATGAGCCAAGTCTAGACCACCCGCCCGATTTGCGGGAGGGGAGTCAGCGCACCTTGCGGAAGGTCAAATTGATGCGCTGGCGGTCGAGCATGCTGTGCTCGCCGTCGGCGAGCGGTGCCACGCCGTGATAAAATAACCGTGACGGTCCGCCCCACACCGCAACATCGCCATGCTCGAGCCGATAGCGGCGCGGCGTGTCGCTGCGCTTCAGGCCGCCGAACAGGAAGATCGCCGGCAACCCGAGCGAGATCGACACGATCGGTGCGCGGTAGTCGAGCTCGTCCTTGTCCTGATGCAGCGACAGTTTTGCGCCGGGGACGTAGCGGTTGATCAGGCAGGCCTCAGGCGCGAAGCCGTTGAAGCCGGCTTCTTCAGCGGCGCCGGCGGCAAGCCTGCGCAACACCTCCGGCATTTCAGGCCAGGGCTGCCCCGAGTCGGGATCGATCGGATCATAGCGATAGCCGCCGGGATCGGAGACCCAGCCGAGGCTGCCGCAATTGGTCATCGCGACCGACATGCGGTGGCCGCCCGGCGTGATCAGATGCCGGAACGGCGCCTGCTTGACGATGACGCGCAATGCTGGGATCAGCTCGGCCTCGAACGGCCGGACAAAGCCGCGCAGCAGCACCGCGCCATCCGCGATCGTCTCGCGCGACGGCCGTGCATCGCCAATTGTCTCGAACAGATCAGCGGCCACGCCTCTCTCGCACTCACTTCGCGTCGTGGAAGATCACACCAACGGTGTGGCGGTGGCCGGAGCGAATCCGGCTGACGCCGTGGCGCAGATTGACACGATACGGTCCGCGCGTCCCCTGCACCGGGCGATGATGCACGGCAAAGGCCACCGCATCGCCCTTGGTCAGCGGCACCACCTCGGGCCGCGACTGCATCCGCGGCCGCTGCTCGGTCAGCACGAATTCGCCGCCGGTGAAATCGCGCCCCGACTGCGACAGCAGGATCGCGACCTGGATCGGAAACACGTGCTCGCCGTAGAGATCCTGGTGCAGGCAGTTGTAGTCGCCTTCGCCATATTGCAGCAGCAGCGGCGTCGGCCGCGTCTGTCCGGCGTCGTGGCAGCGCTTCAGGAACACCGCATGCGACGTGGGATATCGGATCTCGATCCCCATCGTCTCGTTCCAGCGATTGGCTGTCGCGGTCAGCCGCGCATAGAGCGCGGGCCGAAGCTCCGCGATCAGGTCCGGCAGCGGATACGAGAAATATTTGTACTCGCCGCGGCCGAAGCCGTGACGGCCCATCACGATCCGGCTGCGGAACTGGCTGTCGTCGGGATAGAGCGCGGCGATGGCATCGCATTCCTCAGGTGTCAGCAAGCCGTTGAGGACGGCGCAGCCCTGCCCGTCGAGATCGGTCGTGATCCGGTCCCAGTCGAGCGCGTCGACGCGGGCGAGAATGCCGGGGGCTGGGCGGGTGATGGTTTTGGCTGTTGCTGTCATGGGACGGAATCTGGCCCCTGATTGTGGCCCGCGCCACCCGATTTCCGATCGAAATTGCGGTGTCGTCCCGGCGAATGCCGGGATCCATGACCACCGTCGTCAGCTGTTGAGATCGCTGGGGCCACAGCGTGCCAACCACAATGCCCTGTGGTTATGGGTCACGGCTTTCGCCGGGACGACACGTGGAGCGAGTGTTAGCCGACATTTTCTGGCACGACTTGCGCAGAGAGAAATCAGCCCCTGACCGGCAGCGTCACCACATCGTAGCCGTGGCTGATCTTCCGCTTCAGCACCGGGTCTTCCAGTTCGAACTCGAAGCGGCTGGCGGGGCGGATGCCGCCCTTGGCGGCGAAGGTGCCGCCGAACATGGCGCAGCCGTCGGGCAGCGCGCCCTGGTCGAAGCCGCGCGCGATCAGGTCCTTCACCGGCAGCATGTGATCGAGCGTGCCTTCCTGGTAGAGCACGCGCTGGCCGCCGATTGTGGCCCAGGAGCGCAGGACCAGCTGGTCCCAGTGATCAATCACATCCTCGAGTTCCCACAGCTCCGACGCCATCGGCTTGTCGCACATCTGCTTCGACACGGTGACGCTGTAGCTCTCGACCTTGCGGTCGGTGTGGTCGGAGCCGCAGCCGACGAAGATGCGGCCCTGCCAGCCGATCAGCACGAACTCGACCTCGCCGCTCGAGTCCTCGCCGCAGACCTCGATGATATCGGCGAAGGTGAGCCGGCGCGCCGAGCAGCGGTAGTAGATCGGCGTGGTCGCGGGTCGTGCGATGCCGAGCGCCTCGAGCTCGGCGATGTGCTTGTCGCGCGCCACCGGGTCGCGGCCCGTCCACCCGGCGATCACGGCCTGCCTGATTTCCAGTGCGAGCGGAGTGGCGACGCCCTTGTCGTCGACATTGAAGGTGAGATCAAACACGGATCACGGTCTCCATTCCCGCAGCGAGTTCGAAGATGCGCCGGTCCGAACCGCCGGCGGCGGCGAGCATCAGGCCGACCGGCGCCTCGCCCTCGCGATGCGCGGGCAGCGAGATCGCGCAGCCGTCGAGCACATTGATCAGCGTGCAATTGCGCAGCGCGCGCAAATTCTCGGTGGCGAACGCCTTGTCGTCGGCGAGGCTGGCGATCGTTGGCGGCAGGTTCGCCGTGGTCGGCAGCACCATCGCATCATAGGGCGCGATCCGCGTCTCGGTGCGGGCGATGAAGGAGCGGCGCGCGTTGAGCAGATCGATATAGTCGGCGGCCGGAAAGCCCTCGCCGCGCTGGATGCGCACGGCGACGCGCGGATCGTAGATATCGCCCTTGCTGGCCAGCAGGAAGCGATGCCAGGCATAGCTTTCGGCGGCGGCAAAGCCGCCCTTGGCGTTCATGACGCCGACATCGAGCAATTCGGGCACCTCGATCCGCTCGATCAAGGCGCCTGCGCGCGACAACGAAGCGAGCGCGCGCTCGAAGGTTTTCGCGACGGCATCATCGAGGTCGTCGAGCGCGACCGTGGTCGGCACCGCGAGCCGCATGCCTTTGACCGGACGCGGCGTGAGCGACGTTACCGGCTGGTCGGCGAGCACCGCGTCGAGCGCGGCGCAGCAGGCCACCGAATTGGCCAGCGGGCCGTAGCTGTCGAGCGTGAACGACAGCGGTACGCCGCCATCGAGCGGAATCCGGCGCTGCGTCGGCTTGTAGCCGACGATGCCGTTGAAGGCCGCCGGAATCCGGCAGGAGCCGCCGGTGTCGGTGCCGAGCGCGCCGAACGCCATGCCGTCGGCGATCGAGACCGCCGCCCCCGAGGACGAGCCGCCCGGTACGTGGCCGACGCTCCGGTTCCAGGCGCTCTTCGGCGTGCCGTAATGCGGATTGATGCCGATGCCGGAATAGGCGAACTCGGTCATGTTGGTGCGGCCGATCACGACGAAGCCGGCGCGCTTGAGCCGCGCCACCACCGGCGCATCGGCCTCCGCCGGCGCGGAATCCTCCAGCGCCCGCGAGCCCGCCCGCGTCACCTGCCCCTTGATGTCGAACAGGTCCTTGATCGAGACCGGAATGCCGGCAAAGGGCGACGGCGCCGCATTGGCCTTGCGCAGCCGGTCCATGGCGTCGGCGGCCTCGAGCGCGGCGTCGCGGTCGACATGGATGAAGGTGCGCTGGCCCTCGCCTGAGGGTTCAGCGATCCTGGCGATGCACTGCTCGACGAGCTTGCGGGCAGAGGTCGCGCCGCCGGCGAGATCGGCGGCAAGGGAGGCGAGTGTCGGATTCTTGGGCATGGCTTTCACTTCACGGCTTGCACTTCATGGCTTGCAATTCAAAGCTCTTGCAGCTGATTGTCACCCGAACCGGGGCCGATTTCCAGCCCACCGGCCCTCACCTCGCATCACTTGAGCCCGAAATAGGCGCGGTGCAGCGCTTCATTGCCGCTCATCTCAGCAACCGTGCCGGAGAAGCGGATCCGCCCGCCTTCCAGCACGAATACGCGGGTGGCAATCTCGAGAAAACCGATATTTTGCTCGGCGATCAAGAGTGCCAGTCCGCGGCCCTGCAGGCTCGACAGGGCGCGCAGGACCTCCTTGACGAACAGTGGCGACAGCCCGGCCGAGGGCTCGTCCATAACCAGCAGCTTCGGCTCGGCCGACAATGCCTTGGCGATGCCGAGCATCTTGCGCTGACCGCCGGACAGGCTCGACGCGGGATCGCGGCGCTTGTCGCGCAGCACCGGGAACAGGCCGTACAGTTCGTCGACTCGCGCGCCCGGATTGGCATGCCCCAGCGCCTGTGCGCCGACGCGGATATTTTCCTCGATCGACAGGTCGGGAAACACTGCAAGCTCCGACATGTAGGTCATGCCGCGCTTCATCCGGTCCGACGAGCGCATCCTGGTGATGTCCTCGCCGCCGAGCTTGATGTGGCCGCTGCGGGCTTCGATCAGGCCGACTAGCGACTTCAGGAACGTGGTCTTGCCCGCGCCGTTGGCGCCGAGCAGCAGCACGGTCTCGCCGGGGCGGACGTCGAGATCGACGCCCCACAACACCTGCATGGTGCCGTAGCCGGCATCGATGCCCCTCGTGTCCAGAAGCGGCACCGCATCAGTGGGCATGCTCGCCTCCCAAAAATACCTCGATCACCTGCGGCTCGCGCACCGCGGTCGCGAGCGTCCCCTCGAATATCTCCTTGCCCGCATTGAGCACGATGACGCGGTCGGTGATCTGCTCGATGAAGCCCATCAGGTGCTCGACCACGATGATCGCCATGCCGGTCGCGGCCAAGGCCTTGATGCGGCCGGCGATCCAGTCGAGCTCCGCCGGGTTGAGGCCGGCGGCGAGTTCGTCGAGCAGCAACAGCCGCGGCCGCGTGGCGAGCGCACGGGTCAGATCGAGCATCTTCTGCTGCGCGCTGTTGAGATCGGCGGCCGGACGGTCGGCAACCTCCTTCAGCCTGAAATCCTCGAGCAGTTCGGCGATCGACGGCGCACCGGTGGCGCTGCCATAGGCCAGCGCCACCTGGATGTTCTCGCGCACCGTGAGCGACAGGAACGGCTTCGGCACCTGGAAGGTACGGTTGATGCCGCGGTGAACGAGCTTGTGCGAGGCGACGCCGCCGGCGGACGCGCTGTCGAACACAACCTCGCCGCCATCGGGCGCATAGAGACCGGAGATCACATTGATCGCCGTGGTCTTGCCGGAGCCGTTCGGGCCGACCAGGCCGAGGATCTCGCCCGGTACGACGTGAAAGCTGAGGCCGTCGAGCGCATGGAAGCCGCCGAAGCGCTTGACCAGCTTGGAGACCTTGAGGATCGGGGTTTTCTCAGGGGACATGCCACCCCCTGCGGGTTGCCAGCGACACCAGCCCTGCGGGCAGGAACAGCACCAGGCCCATGATCAGGAGGCCATAGATCAGCTGGAAGTATTGCGGCGTGGTGAAGCCGATCAAATTGTAGATGCCGTAGAGGATCAGCACGCCGACGATCGGGCCGGTGATAGTGGCGACGCCGCCGAACAGCGCGAACACGATCGCGAAGATCGAGAACTCGCCGGAGAACACGTTGTCCGGATAGAACACCGAGACGTACCAGGCGTAGATACCGCCGGCGAGGCCGGCGACCAGCGCCGAGGCGAGCCAGGCGATCACCCGCATCTTCACGATATTGACGCCGGCCATCGAGGCCGACACCGCATCCTCGCGCACGGCCTGAAGCGCCAGCCCGAACGGCGAGTTCTTGAGATAGACCACCGCACCGACGGTCAGCGCCATCACGACGACGGCCGCATAGTAGGCGTGGGTCGGGTTGAAGGTGCCGGTGAGCGAGACGCCGTAGGGGCCCTTGGTGATGCCTTCCAGCGCCGGGTTGGCAACAAAGTGCAGCACCGCGAGCGAAGCCGCGAGGTTGGCGATCGCGAAATACGCGCCCGACAGCCGCAGCAGCGGTGTCAGCAACAGGCCGAGCGCGACCGCCACGACGCCGCCGACCAGCACGGAGAGCGGCGCGGGCGTCTGCAGATGCATCACCATGATGGCGAAGCCATAGGCGCCGGCGCCGAAGAAGCCGACATAACCGAACGGCAGATAGCCGGTGAAGCCATAGATGATGTTCACGCCCTGCGCGAGGATCAGGAAGATCACGAAGTTGAACAGCAGCAGATGGTTTTGATAGACGCCGGGCAGCAGCGCGAACACTACCACCAGCGGCGCCAGGATGAACAGCAGGTGCTTCGATGCGTTATGCAACGCGCACCCGCCTTCCGAGCAGACCGCTCGGGCGCAACAACAGGATCACGATCAACAACACATAGGGCAGCAGGTCGGCCCAGGAACTGAGATAGGTCTGCACCAGCATGTAGCACAGGCCGTAGACGACGCCGCCGAGCGCGGTGCCGAGCGGATTGCCGAGCGAACCCAGCACGACGATCGCAAACGACGTCACGGTCGCATCGGCGCCGAACGCCGGCGTCACCGAGCCGAACATGAAGGGCGCGAACACGCCGGCGACCGCCGCGATGCCGAGACCGATGCCGAACGCCGCCGCCGAGACGCGATCGACATCGATGCCGGTCGCCAGCGCCTCGTCACGGCGTGACATCACCGCGCGTGTCAGGGTGCCGAGCCGCGTGTGGTAGAGATAGAGGTAGATCAGCGCGATCGCGATCAGGCTGGTGATCGCCGCGATCACCCAGGGCGCGGGAAAGCCCTGGCCGAAGATCTGGATCGGCCCTGCCCCGCCCGCCTTGCCGCCGAACCACTTCACCTTGATGGTCGTGAACACGGTGCCGAGCAGCCGGCTCTGGATCGAGCGCTCGCTGGTGCCGGCGAAGATCGTGGTGACGGCTTCGATCACCTGCGACAAGCCGAAGAACAGGATGATCGACAGCATTTCCGGATTGGCCGAGCCCTGCAGCCGCGGCACCAGCACCCAGTACAGCAGCACGCCGACCAGCACGAACACCACGAAGGCGAGCGGCACCGCGAACAGCGGGTCGATGCCGGCGATGCCGACCACGCCGAGCGCGATGAAGGCGCCCAGCATCAGGATGTCGCCATGCGCAAGGTTGACGATGCGCATGACGCCGAACACGAGATTGAGACCGATGCCGACCAGGCTGAAATACAACCCGAACAGCACGCCGGCAACGAGCGCATAGGTCATGCTACCCGCTCACCGCCGAAGGTTACGCCTGCCGCACTCACCTGCATCACGGCGCCGGATAGATCGGCTTGCCGGTGGCGGTCTCGCGCGGATAGATCGAGACGAACTTGATGTGATCGTGCTCGTCGACCGTGAGCTGGCCGAGCGGCGTCAATTCGCCGATCTGGCCGCCGGTCTCATCCAGCGCGAAGGTGCCGTCCAGCGTCTTGAGCTGGCCGCTGAGCGAGAACACCGCGCGGCGCAGCTCCATCTGGTCGAGGCTGGTCGCAACCGACAGCGTCTTCTCGATCACCAGCGCGGTGGTGTAGCCGGCGACCGCGTTGAAGCCGAACTCCATCTTGCCGTCGTTGTACTTCTTGGTCCAGGCGGCGCGGAAATCCTTCATGTTCATCCCGAAATTGACGGGATAGTCCAATTCGGACGGCGGCACATAGGTCCAGATGTGCTCGAGGCCCTTGGCGCCGACATTCTTTTCGAGCAACTCGGTCTCGAGGCCGGCATAGATCGCGAACAGCATCTTGAACTTGGTGCCGACGTCCTGGACGTTGCGCAGGAAGGCGATGTCGTTCGGCGCATAGCCGAAATGGATCACCGCGTCAGGATTGGCGTTGCTGATGTTGTTGATGATGACGTTGTAGTTGGTGGTCTCGGTCGGAACGCCCTGGTCATAGACGATCTCGATCGGCGCGCCGGACTCCTTGACGAACTTGCGGAACGCGTTGGCCTGGGTACCGGTGAACTCGTTGGTCGAATAGAGGATGGCGACCTTCTTGATGCCGAGGCCCGGGCCGTCATGACTGATGAAGTCGGCGACCGGCTTCGGCCACACCGTCGACACGGGGTCGGCCATCAGCGCGATGTAGGGATTGTCCTTGGAGAAGAAGCTCGCGCCGGTGCCGGTCTGGTCGAACAGGAACATCTTGTGGTCGCGCGCGATCGCAACCGCGGGCGCCGTCAGCACCGATCCGGAATCGGCGACCAGGAGGTCGACCTTATCTTGGGTGACGAGCTGATTATAGAGCGTCGAGGCGGTCGCGGTGTTGCTCTGGTCGTCATAGGAGACGAGCTTGATCGGGATCTTCTTGTCGAACGCCTTCACGAACACGCCCCCCTCGGCGTTCTTCTGCTCGACCCACAATTTCAGCGAGCTGTAGACCGGCATCGAGATCGAGGCGTAGCGCCCCGACGACGCATAGAGCGTGCCGATCTTGATCTCCGACGGTGCGTCGGCGGCCATCGCCTGCGTGGCAAATGCGAGGCTGGCAGCGAGTGCCGCGCCGATGATCCTCAGCATGATATTGTTCCTCCCGGCTATCTTGAACGTGTCTTGGACGTGTCTTGAACCGCGGCCCTTCTACGCGCCGGATCGGAGCGGCACAAGCATCGCGGCCTTAGCAATTGTGCGAGGGGCGGAATATGCGGCATGCGCGGGACACAGGCCGCCGCGCGGAGCATGGATGGACCGTTGACGGGCCTTGGTTCAATGGCGCATCAAGGCTGTAACGATTTCGGGAGGAGACATCAGACATGGCCGAGCCCGCGCGCGCGAAACCAAAACCGACACCGGAGACCCAGCATTTCTGGGATGGCACCAAGGCCGGCGAGCTGCGCCTGCAGCGCTGCGATGCCTGCGCCAATGTCTACTTTCCGCCGCGGCCGTTCTGCCCCTCCTGCGCCTCGCGCAAGGTCTCGATCTTCAAGGCCAGCGGCAAGGGCAAGCTGTACAGCTACGTCATCAACCACCGTCCCGCCGCGCCCGGCTTCACGCCACCTTATGCGATCGCCGTGGTCGAGCTCGACGAAGGTCCGCGCATGATGAGCAACATCATCGATTGTCCGCAGACGCCGGAAGCGCTCGAGCTCGACATGCGGCTCGAGGTCGCCTTCGAGGCGCTCGACGACAAGATCACCCTTCCCTTGTTCCGTCCGGCAAAGGGGTAACGCAATGCGCAGGAACCAGGTTGCCGTCGTCGGCGCGGCCGAAACCACCGAACTCGGCGTCATCCCGAACATGTCGCAGATCCAGCTGCACGCGGACGCGGCGCTGAATGCGATCGCGGACGCCGGCTTGAAGCTGTCCGACATCGACGGCTTCGCCACCGCGGTCGAGACCCCGCAGCAGATGGCACACTATCTCGGCATCACGCCGACCTGGGTCGACGGCACCTCGGTCGGCGGCTGCTCCTTCATGCTGCATGTCCGCCACGCCGCCGCCGCCATCGAGGCCGGCCTCTGCAAGACCGTACTGATCACCCACGCCGAGAGCGGCAAGTCGATGATCGGCAAGCAACCGCGCTTCACGCCGGCCGACAGCCTCAACGGCCAGTTCGAGGCGCCGTTCGGTGTCTACGGGCCGCCGAGCATGTTCCCGATTCCCGTGCTGCGCTTCATGAAGACGCACGGCATCACGCATGAGCAGCTTGCGATGGTCGCTGTCGTGCAGCGCGAATGGGCGGCGAAGAATCCGCGCGCGACCATGAAGGATCCGATCACGGTCGCCGACGTCCTGAACTCGCGGATGATCGCCTATCCGTTCCGGCTGCTGCAATGCTGCCTTGTCACCGACGGCGGCGGCGCGCTGATCCTCACATCGGCCGACCGCGCCAAGGATTTCCCGAACAAGCCGGTCTACATCCTCGGCACCGGCGAGAGCGTGGAAACGGCGATGGTCAGCCAGATGAAGACGTTCGACTCGTCGCGCGCCTTCAAGGTGGCGGGCCCCCTGGCCTTCAAGGAGGCCGGCATCACCCACAAGGACGTCGATCATCTGATGATTTACGACGCCTTCGCACATCTGCCGCTCTACGGCCTCGGCGACCTCGGCTTCATGCCGTACGAGGAGACCGGGAGGTTCATCGCCGACGGCAACACCCGCCCCGGCGGCAAGCTGCCGCTCAACACCAATGGCGGCGGCCTCAGCTACATGCACTCCGGCATGTACGGCATGTACGCGCTGCAGGAGAGCGTGCGGCAGATGCGCGGCATCGCGCCGGCGCAGGTGCCGAACGCGAAGATCTCGGTCTGTCACGGCGTCGGCGGCATGTTCGCCGCAAGTGGCACGATCATCTTTACGAACGAGAAATGAATGAGCTGCTCGCTCCCCCTCTCCCCGTTCTTACGGGGAGAGGGCTGGGGTGAGGGGCTGCTTCCACACACCGGACTCGCGGAGAGTCCCCCTCACCCGGATCGCATCTGCGATGCGATCCGACCTCTCCCCGCAAGCGGGGCGAGGTCAGCAAGAACCAAGGAGAACCGACATGGCAAAATCACTGCAGGATAAAGTCATCATCGTCACTGGCGCGGGGCGCGGCATCGGCCGCGAGATCGCGCTGCTCTGTGCGGCGGAAGGCGCCAAGGTCGTGGTCAACGATCCCGGCGGCGCCGCCGATGGCGCCGGCACGAGCGCGGCGCCCGCCGAGGAGGTGGTCGAGGAAATCAAGAAGCGCGGCGGCACCGCGGTCGCCAATTTCGAGTCGGTGGCGGAAGCGATCCCCGCCAGCAAGATCGTGAAGACCGCGACCGACCATTTCGGCCGGCTCGACGGCGTCGTCAACAATGCCGGCATCCTGCGCGACATGATCTTCCACAAGATGAGCGTGGAGGCGTTCGAGGCCGTCATCAAGGTGCATCTGATGGGCTCGTTCTATGTGAGCCACGCCGCCGCGCGGATCTACCGCGAGCAGGAGTCGGGCTCGTTCGTGCACTTCACCTCGACCTCCGGCCTGATCGGCAATTACGGCCAGGCCAACTACGCCGCCGCCAAGCTCGGCATCGTCGGCCTGTCGAAATCGATCGCGCTGGACATGGGCCGCTTCAACGTGCGCTCGAACTGCGTGTCGCCGTTCGCCTGGACCCGCATGATCGGCACCATCCCGACCGAGACCGACGCCGAGAAGGCGCGCGTCGAGAAGATCAAGCAGATGGGCCCGGAGAAGATCGCGCCGGTCTGCGCCTATCTGCTGTCGGACGCGGCCAAGGACGTCACCGGACAGATCTTCGGCGTGCGCATGAACGAGATCTTCCTGTTCGGCCAGCATCGTCCGGTGCGCTCGGTGCATCGCGGCGAAGGCTGGACGCCCGAGACCATTGCCGAACACGGCATGCCGGCGCTGAAGGGATCGTTCGCCAAGCTCGACCGCTCGGCCGACGTCTTCACCTGGGATCCGATCTGAACCCGATTTGATCCTCCGATCTGATCTGACAGTTTTGTGAAATCGTCGCCTCCGCGAAACAGCGGGGGCGGCACACTCTTTGGTTGTTTCATCATGGCGTGCCCGCATTGTGCCAGAATTGCGGGGGTATGATCGTCCTCCCGATAACAAAAAAGCCTGGGAGGACTTTCGTGACAAATCCAAGCAACATTCAGAAACACAAGGGCGACGGTGCGAAGGCGTTCGACCGTCGGACAATCTTGCGCGGCGCAACCGCGCTTGCTGCAACCGCGATGGCGGCATCCGATGCCGCAGCGCGCGACTTCGGCCCCAACGCGGAACCGCAGCGCTATCCCGATCCAGACATCGTCGTGATCGACGACAAGCGCTTCAAGGCCAAGGTCGGCAACACCGCGATCAAGCGGCTCTACACCGGCTGCCTGTGGGCGGAGGGCCCGGCCTGGAACGCGCAGGGCCAGTATCTGGTCTGGAGCGATATCCCGGCCAACCGGCAACTGCGCTATCTCGACGACGACGGCCACATCTCCGAGCAATTCCACAAGCCGTCGAACGAGGCCAACGGCTCGACCTTCGATTTCGAGGGCCGCCAGATCACCGCCGAGCGCACGCGGCTGGTGCGCTACGAGCACGACGGAACCGTCACGCCCCTGGCGGAGCAGGCCAATGGCAAGCAGCTCAACGGGCCGAACGACATGGTCGTGCATCCCAACGACAAGTCGATCTGGTTCACCGATCCCGGCTATGGCGCTATCTCGATCTATGAGGGCCAACTGGCCAACACGGGATCGAAGCAGCCCTACCAGAAGGAAGCCGTCTATCGCATCGACGCTGCGACCGGCCAGATCACCAAGGTCGCCGACGAGCCGTTCAAGCCGAACGGCATCGCCTTCAGCCACGACTACAAGAAGGTCTATGTCTGCGACACCGGCACCACGCATTACCCGAACGCCAAGAACATCGTCTGGCAGTACGACCTCAATGGCGACAAGCTCTCCAACCCGCGCACGCTGATCGACATGACGCTGGACGGCAAGTCAGGCTTCCCGGACGGCATGCGTGTCGACGTCGACGGCAATATCTGGGTCGGCGCCGGCTGGGTCGGACCGGGCTATGACGGCGTGCAGGTGTTTGCGCCCGACGGCCAGCGCATCGGCCAGATCCTGCTGCCCGAGACCTGCGCCAACCTCACCTTCGGCGGCAAGAAGCGCAACCGCCTGTTCATGACCGCAAGCCAGTCGCTCTACGCGGTCTATGTGGAGACGAAGGGCGCGCACAACTGTTGATCTAAGCGTCGTCCCGGCGAAGGCCGGGACCCATTACCACCGCTGTTGATAGCTGAAGAAAGCTGGGGCCCACATCGTTCACGACACTCCCGGTCGTGGTTATGGGTCCCGGCCCCGTGCGCAATCGCGCACTAGGCCGGGACGACGCTGCGGCTATCCGCTGTTTCTCAACCCCGCCGAGATCCCGTTGATCGTGATCTGAATCCCGCGCAGCACCTGCTCGTCCGGGTTCTGCGCGCGATACTCCTTGAGCAGCTCGACCTGCACGTGATTGAGCGGATCCATGTAAGGGAAGCGGTTGCGGATGCCGCGCTCCAGCAGCGGATTGCCCTGCAGCAGCCGGTCATGCCCCATGATGTCGAGCAGCGTCTCGATCGACAGGTGCCATTCGCGGCGGATCTGGCCAAAAATCTTCTCGCGCAACGCGACGTCGGGCACCAGCTCGGCATAGCGCGAGGCGATCGCGATCGAGCTCTTCGCCAGCACCATGTCCATGTTGGAGAGCAGCGTGCGGAAGAACGGCCATTCCCGATAGAGCTCCTGCAGGAACGCCATGCCCTGCTCCGGATGCCCGGATATCCAGCTCTCGACCGCGCTGCCGAAGCCATACCAGCCCGGCAGCATCAGCCGGCATTGCGCCCAGGAGAACACCCACGGGATGGCGCGCAGGTCCTCGATCTCGCGGGTCTTCTTGCGCGAGGCCGGGCGGCTGCCGATGTTCAGCGTCGCGATCTCGTTGATGACGGTCGAACCCCAGAAATAATCGGCGAAGCCTTCGGTCTCATAGACGAGGCCGCGATAGGCCTTGAAGGCGAGCGCAGATATTTCCTCCATCGCCTTGAGATATTCGGGGCGCGGCGCGCTCTGCCGCGGCTGCAGCAGGCTGGTTTCCAGCGTCGCCGCGGCGAGGATTTCCAGATTGCTGCGGCCGACCTCGGCATTGGAATATTTCGAGGAGATGATCTCGCCCTGCTCGGTGATGCGGATCTGGCCGTTCACGGCGCCGCCAGGCTGCGCGATGATCGCGTCATAGCTCGGGCCGCCGCCGCGGCCAACCGAACCGCCGCGGCCGTGGAACAGGCGCAGCCGCACGCCGTGGCGCTCGAACACCTCGACGAGGCCGATCTCGGCCTTGTAGAGTTCCCAGCCCGAGGTGACGAAGCCGCCATCCTTGTTGCTGTCGGAATAGCCGAGCATCACCTCCTGCACGCTGCCGAGACTGTCGACCAGCTTGCGATAATCGTGCAGCACCAGCATGCGGTCCATGATGCCGCTGGAGGCCTGCAGATCCTCGATGGTCTCGAACAGCGGCACGATGTTGACGGCGCTGCGGCCGGACGGATTGACCAGCCCGACTTCCTTCAAGAGCACCGCGACCTCGAGCATGTCGGACATGCCCTGGCACATCGAGATGATGCACTGGGAGATCACCTCCGGCCCGAACCTGGCATGCGCCTCGGCCGCGGCCCGGAACACGGCGAGCTCGCTTTGGGTCTCCTCGGAATATTTCACGAAGGGCGAGGCCAGCGGCCGTGTATTGCGCAGCTCGCCGAGCAGCAGGCTGACGCGGGCGTCCTCGCCGAGCGCCAGATAGGACATCCCCGGATTGGCGGTGTCGAACAGTTCGGCGATGGTACGCTCGTGCACCGCCGAGTTCTGGCGGATGTCGAGCCGCGCCAGATGGAAGCCGAAGCAATCCACCGCCCGCCGCAACAGCCGCAGCCGGCCGCGCGCGATCACGCTGGAATTGTTCGCGATCAGCGAGCTGTTGAGCACGTCGAGGTCGGCCTGGAATTCCCTGGCGCTCGCATAGGGCTCGGCCTTGCCGACCGGCGGCCGCTTGGTCTCGACCTCGAGCCGAGAGGCCGTCGCCGCAAGCCTTGCATAGATACCCGATACGGCCAGACGATACGGCTCGCCGCTGCGATGCGGCGAGGTGTCGGGCGAGCGCTCGGCGAGGCTCCGCAGCTCGTCCGAGACGTCAGCGAGATGCGCCGCCAGCGACAATTCGGCGCCAAGCGCATGCAGCTCCTCCAGGTAGAAGTTGAGCGCCTGGCTCGACTGCAGGCGCAGCGTGCCGCGCATCACCTCCGCGGTGACGAAGGGATTGCCGTCGCGATCGCCGCCGATCCAGCTTCCCATCCTGAGGAAGGAAGCGAGTTCGCCCGCTTCGCCGCCCTCCTTGTTCAGGCGGTCCTCCAGCGCGCAATGCAGCCGCGGCACCTCCTGCAGGAAGGTGTAGTCGTAGAACGACAGGCCGTTGGCGACCTCGTCGAGCACGGTCAGCTTGGTCCGGCGCAGCAGGTTGGTTTGCCACAACGTCACGACCGCGCGGCGCAGTTGCTCGTCGCTGGCCTCGCTCTCCTCCGGCGTCATCTGCAACCGCTCGCGGCGGTCGAGCAGATGCGCGATCTCCATCTCGCGGTCCATCGTGCTCTTGCGGCGGACCTCGGTCGGATGCGCGGTCAGCACCGGGCTGACCAGCGCGCTCCTGAAGAAGCTGCGCAGGTCGGCCGGGCTGATGCCGGCCTGGCGGGCATGCACCAGCGTCTGCTCCAGCGTGCTCGGGCGCGGCGCCCCGCTGGGGCCGCGGCTGCGCATCTGGCGGATGTTGTTCTGGTCCTCGGCAATGTTGGCGAGGTGGGAGAAATAGCTGAAGGCGCGGACGATCTGCAGCGTTTCGGCGATCGACATGCCGTCGAGGATGCCTTCCAGCTCCCGCCGCGCCAGCCTGTCCTCGTCGCGATGGAAGCGAACCGAGGTCTGGCGGATGCGCTCGACCAGGTCGAATACATCGGCCCCTTCCTGGTCGCGCACGGTGTCGCCGAGAACGCGCCCCAGCAGGCGGATGTCGTTCCGGAGCCGCGCATCCTCCTCCTGCGCGGTCGCTTCCAGAAGGCTGACCTCCGCGGCACGCTTGGCGCGGATTTCCGTCTCGGACGGCATGGTCTGGGGAGGCATTACCTGGGGAGACATGGCTTGGCTACTCCGGAGGCTGCCCGGCTCCCCCCGAGTGTGCGCTTTTTTTGCCGCAGCGCAAGATGAACTTGGTGGCGGTGCACACTGACCAATGTCGTCCCGGCGAAGGCCGGGACCTATCGAACCTTGGCATTGGATGGGGCCGCAGCTCACGCAACGGAACATCCGTGGTTGTGGGTCCCGGGTCGCGCGGAGCCTGTCATCGGGCGGCGCTTCGCGCCGACCCGTTGGCTTTCCCGGGACGACGGTTGCTCGTTGGGCTAGATTCTCCGCCCCGCCCGTTCCCAGTATGGATCGCGCAGCCGGCGCTTGAAGATTTTCCCGGAATCCTCCCGCGGCAGGTTGGTCTGGATCTCGATGTGCTTGGGCACCTTATAATCGGCGAGCGCAGTCTTCAGCTGGGCGCGGACGGAGGCGATGTCGAGCACGACGCCGACCTGCGGCTCGACCACCGCCATCAGCGCCTCGCCGAACTCGGCATCGGGAATCCCGAACACCGCGCAGTCGTGCACGCCGGGGACGGCATGCAGCACCGCCTCGATTTCGGCCGGATAGATGTTGACGCCACCCGAGATCACCATGTCGCGCTTGCGATCGCAGATGAAGACGTAGCCGTCGGCATCGATATAGCCGACGTCGCCTGAGGTGATGAATCCCTGGCGGTCGATCTCGGCGCGCTTCTCGGCCTTGTTGTGATAGGTGAAATCGGGATTGCCCTTGATCCGCGAATAGATCTCGCCGATCTGGCCTTGCGGCACCTCCTTGCCGTCGTCGCCGATGAACCGCAGCTCGGCACCGGGCGAGATCTTTCCGACCGTGCCGGGCTTCTTCAGCGCGTCCTCGGAATTGGCGAAGGTGACCGCGCCTGACTCGGTCGAGCCGTAGAATTCATAGATCACCGGCCCCCACCATTCGATCATGGCGCGCTTGACATCGGGCGGACAGGGCGCGGCGGCATGGATGATATGGCGCAGCGACGACATGTCGTACTTCCGACGCACCTCCTCGGGCAGCTTCATCAGGCGGATGAACATCGTCGGCACCATGAAGATGGTGTCGATCCGCTCGCGCGCGATCAGCTGCAGAAACTCCTCCGCGTCGAAGCGCGGCATCAGCACCAGCGCGCCGCCGAGCTTGCCCGAGCGCAAGCCGAAGGAATTCGGCGCAGAATGGTAGAGCGGTCCCGGCAGGATCGCGCGTGCGCCGGGCTTCAGGCCGTAGATCATCGCGCGCATTGCTTCCGCATTGGCGGTCTGCTCCGGCGTCGGCGCGAAGCGGCGCACGCCCTTCGGATGGCCTGTGGTGCCCGAGGTGTAGATCATGTTCTGCGGCTGCGGCACCACCGGGCCATCGTAGCGTGGGAATTGCGCGAGCCAGGCTTCGAAATCGATCGCGAAATCCGGTGTCGCCAGATGATCGGGATTGATCTTGTAGTTGGCGAGGATTTCCGGCGGCGTCGGCACGCTGAGCACGATGACATCGGGCGGGATCGCACCGCGCAGCGGATGCAGCATGTCGGCATGACCGATCAGGACGCGCGTGCCGGAATCCGTCAGCACATAGTTGATCTCCTCCGGCTTGAAGTGCCAGTTGATCGGCACGCCATAGGCGCCGAGCCGCATCGCGGCATAGGCAGCCTCGATGAAGGCAATGTCGTTGCGCATCAGCATGCAGACGCTGTCGCCCGGCTTGACGCCGAGCTCGTTGAGGCCGCTGGCAATACGGTCGGCGCGCTCGGCCACCGCAGCGTGATCGCGCCGGCGACCGCCGCTGACGATGCCGAGGAAGGGCTGGGACGTTTCGTTCATTTCTGCGTTGTTCTTCGTTATTCGTCAGCGGCCTCGTTGCCTTCGTCATCACCGGGCTTGTCCCGGTGATCCACGTCTTTACCACCGCAACAAAGACGTGGATGGCCGGGACAAGCCCGGCCATGACGGCTACACATCGTCACGCATCCACAAACCTTGGCGCGCGCTTCTCCAGATTGGCGCGCACGGATTCGGTCTGGTTCGGACTACCGAGCAGCTTCTGCTGCTCGACCGACTCCGCGAGCAGCGCGGCCGCCGGATCGACCGACAGATTGTTCAGCATGCGCTTGGCGGCACGGATCGCATCCGGGCTCTTGCCGGCGATCTCGCGCGCGATCTCGAGCGCCGCGGCGCGCGGGTCGTCGCAGACGCGGGTGGCAAGGCCGTAACTTTGGGCCTCCTGCGCCGAGAAGATACGGCCGGTATAGGTGAGCTCGCGCAAGATGTCGTCGCGCACGAGGCTCGCGAGGATCGGCGTGCCCGCCATGTCGGGCACCAGGCCCCATTTGATTTCCATGATCGACATCCGCGCATCCTGCGAGAGGAAGCGCATGTCGGCGCCGAGCGCGAGCTGGAAGCCGCCGCCGAACGCGACGCCGTGGACCGAAGCAATTACCGGCACCGGAAGCTGGCGCCAGCCCCAGACCGCCTGCTGCGGGAAATTGGCCTTGCCGTGGGTGCGGATGGTGAGATCGCGCTTCTCGCCGCCCGGCACTCCGTTACCGCCGTCTTTCATGGCGGCGAACCGGCCCATGTCGAGCCCGGCGCAGAACGCCCGGCCCTCCCCGGACAGCACGACCACCCGAACGGCCTTTTCCCTGGAAAGCCGGTCGGTTGCGGCCACCAATGCCTCGAACATCGCGGCGTCGAGCGCGTTCATCTTGTCCGCCCGCACTAGGCGGACATCGGCGATACCGTCCGAAATCGATATCGAAACGCGATCTTCCATTGAAATCTCCTCCGCTGTTCCTTGTTGGCGCTTTACAGAAAGGCCGTTGTCCGCTTTTAGTCAATCGACCAATTAACTGACAACCCCCGTGGAGGAAACGATGTTCTCTGATCAGCTTCTTGCCGGGCGGCGCATACTGGTAACCGGTGGTGGCACCGGCCTCGGCAAGTCCATGGCCTCGCGGTTCCTCCAGCTCGGGGCCGAGGTGCATATCTGCGGCCGCCGCAAGAGCGTCTGCGACGAGACCGCAACCGAACTGATGGCCGAGCATGGCGGGCGCGTGGTCAGCCACGGCGTCGATATCCGCAATGCCATGGCGGTCGACGAGATGATCGAGGCGATCTGGACCACCAGCGGCCCGCTCACCGATCTCATCAACAACGCCGCCGGCAATTTCATCTCGCGCTCGGAAGAATTGTCGCCGCGCGGCTTCGATGCGGTCGCCAACATCGTGATGCACGGCACCTTTTATGTGACGCACGCGGTGGGCCGGCGCTGGATCGCCGGCGGGCATCGCGGCAACGTGGTGTCGATCACCGTGACCTGGGTGCGCAACGGCTCGCCCTATGTGGTGCCATCGGCGATGAGCAAGTCGGCGATCCACGCCATGACCATGTCGCTTGCCATCGAATGGGGCCGTCACGGCATCCGCCTCAACACCATCGCGCCCGGCGAGATCCCCACCGAAGGCATGAGCAAGCGCATCAAGCCCGGCGATGAGGCCGGTGCGCGCACCAAGGCAATGAACCCGATGGGCCGCGTCGGCACCATGGAGGAATTGCAGAACCTCGCGGTGTTCCTGATCTCCGGCGGCTGCGACTGGATCAATGGCGAGACCATCGCCATGGACGGCGCGCAGGCGCTGGCGATGGGCGGCAATTTCTACCAGCTGCGCGACTGGAGCGATGACGACTGGACCAAGGCGCGCGAGTCGATCAAGGCCCAGAACGAGAAGGACCGCGCGGCGCGAGGTTGAGGCCCGCGCGCGTGCCGCAATCACCGCTGTCGTCCTGGCGAAGGCCAGGATCCATAACCATCGCTGCTCGTTGTTGAGCTCGCTGCGGCCCCAGCGTCGCGCCACATTCAGATTCGTGGTTATGGGTCCCTTCCTTCGCCGGGACGACGATGCTGAAACAGCGCGGCCGCTTGCTCCGTATTGTCTTTGCCGCCGGATCCCGCCACACTCCGCGCAACCAAAACAAGACGTCACGGGGGAAACATGTCCGACGCGCCGAAACTGACCAATCTTGCCGACATGGTGCGCGACCGCGCCAAAAGCCGCGGCAATGCGCTGGCCTATGAATTCGAGGGTCGGCAAACCAGCTTCGCCGAGTTCGACGTCAAGACCAACCGCGTCGCCAATGCGCTGATCGCGATGGGCGTCAAGAAGGGCCAGCGCATCGCCTATCTCGGCAAGAACAGCGATTTCTATTTCGAGCTGTTGATGGGCGCGATGAAAGCCGGCGTGGTGATGGCGCCGGTGAACTGGCGCCTTGCAGGCCCCGAGGTCGCCTTCATCGTCGACGACTGCAAGGCCCCCGTCCTGTTCGTCGGCCCCGAATTCATCACGCAGGCGCGCAACATCAGCGACAAGCTGCCCGGCGTTCGCACCATCATCACGACCGAGGGCGGCGCGCCGGAATGGCCCGACTTCGTCGCCTGGCGCGACGCACAAAGCGGCGACGACCCGCGGGTTGCGATCGAGCCAAAGGACATCGCGATCCAGCTCTACACCTCCGGCACGACGGGCAAGCCGAAGGGCGCGATGCTGTCGCACGCCAATTTCCTCAACCTCGTGCAGAGCGGCAACGAGGCCGAGAAGCCGGAATGGAACCGCTGGACCACCGACGACGTCTCGCTGGTCGCGATGCCGATCTTTCACATCGGTGGCTCCGGCTGGGGCGTGATGGGGCTCTATCACGGCGCCCGCGGCGTGATCGCGCGCGAGTTCGATCCGACCAAGGTGCTCGACTTCTTCGAGCAGTCCGGCATCACAAAGCTGTTCATGGTGCCGGCGGCGATGCAGTTCGTGGTGCGGCAGCCGCGCGCACGTCAGGTCGACTTCTCCCGCCTGAAATACATGCTCTATGGCGCCTCCCCGATTCCGGCGGCGCTGCTGAAGGAGTGCATCGAGGTCTTCAAATGCGGCTTCGTGCAGATGTACGGCATGACCGAGACCACCGGCACCATCGTCGCGCTGCCGCCGGAGGACCATATCGAAGGGCTCGACCGCATGCGCTCGGCCGGCAAGGCGTTGCCCGGCATCGAGCTTGCGATCCTCGACGCGGACGGCAAGCCGCTGCCGCCGGGCGAAGTCGGCGAGATCGCGACCCGCTCCGGCTCCAACATGGCCGGCTACTGGAATCTGCCCGAGGCCACCGCGCGCACGATCGACAGCGACGGCTGGCTGCGCACCGGCGATGCCGGCTACATGGACAGTGACGGCTACCTCTACATCCACGACCGCATCAAGGACATGATCATCTCCGGCGGCGAGAACATCTATCCGGCCGAGGTCGAGAGCGCGCTGTGCGACCACCCCGACGTGGCGGAAGCCGCTGTCATCGGCATTCCCGACGACAAATGGGGCGAGGCGGTGAAGGCGGTGGTGGTGATGAAGCCGGGAAAAACTGCGACCGCGACCGACATCATCAACTTCACGCGCGAGCGGATCGCCGGCTACAAGACGCCGAAATCGGTCGACTTCATCCCGGCGCTGCCGCGCAATCCGTCGGGCAAGATCCTGCGGCGGAGCCTGCGTGAACCGTACTGGGCGGGCAAGGATCGGCAGGTGAATTAGCCTCCTGTCGTCCCGGCGAAGGCCGGGACGACGATGGAGGGAGATACGCATCACGCCTTCATCTTCTCCCGCAAGACGCGCCAGCGCTCCTGCGCCTCTTTCGGCCAGACCTCTCGCCGATCATAATACTCGGCGAACACCTTGGCGCCCCGCGGGAGCGTCACCCAAGGCTGCTTCGATGACGTGAAGATGTGGACATCAGGCGGGCACTGGCTCGGATCGTCCAGCGTGCCGACGCGGACGAAGCGCACCGCCGGTCCCGCGCCCGGATAATTGCTCCACACCGCGACCTTGCAGATGGGGCAGCGCGCGATTTTCTGCCCCTTGCCGCTCGCCGACGGTGTGTCGACGATCTCGGGCTCGGCCGCGATGTGCTCGACCCGCTCGGCCTCGTACATCGCGTTGAGCGCGTGCGCGGTACCGGTCTCGCGCTGGCACCAGGTGCAGTGGCAGGCGTGCACGATCAGCGGCCTGCCGGTCAGACGGTAGCGGACATTCCTGCAGGTGCATCCACCTTCCATGTTCATGCCGCCTCCTCTGCGTTAGTGCTTGCCGGCTCCCATGTAGCCGAACAGGAAGCCCGCTACCTTGCGCTTCTGGATCTCCTCGCTGCCTTCGGTGATGCGGTAGCGGCGATGGTGGCGATAAATGTGCTCGAACGGCTTGTGGCGCGAATAGCCCATGCCGCCATGTACCTGCATCGCGCGGTCGGCGGCTTCGCAGCACAGACGGTTTGCCCAGAAATTGCACATCGAGACCCGATCCGACAGCGTGTGCTCGACCTGCGCCTGGGTCAGTTGATCCATCTCCCAGGCGGTCTTGCGGATCAATAGCCGCAGCATCTCGGCCTGGGTCGCGAGCTCGACCAGCGGCCACTGGATCGCCTGGTTCTCGGCCAGCGCCTTGCCGAACGGCTTGCGCTCGCGGGCATATTTCACGCTCTCATTGATGCAGTAGACCGCAGCGCCGAGCGAGCTCGCCGCCTGGCGGATGCGGTTCTCGTGCACGAAGCATTGCGCCAGCGACAGGCCGCGTCCGACCTCGCCGAACTGCGCATCCTCTGGCACGAATACGTCGGTGAAGCTGACCCGCGGATGGTCGGTCGGCATGTTGAAGGTCCACATATACTCCTCGACCTTCACCCCCGCGGATTTCGCCGGCACAAGGAAACAGGTGATGCCGCGGGCGTCGCCGTCATTGCCGGAGGTGCGGGCAAACAGCGCGCAGTGCGTCGCGACATGCATGCCCGTGGTCCACATCTTCTCGCCGTTGATGATCCAGCCCTTGACGTTGTCACGCGTGGCCTGAACCGCTTTGGTGTCCATATGCGTGGCGTCGGAACCATGCTCGGGCTCGGTCAGACCAAACGTGATGCGGTACTTGCCGGTGATGGAGCCGTCGATCATCGCCTTCTGCTCGTCGGTTCCGTAGCGGTCGAGCATGGTGACGATCGGCAGATTGCCGACGATCGAGTGCTCGTTCTGCAGGTCGTTGTGCAAGCCGAGACCTTTCGAGGCAAAATGTTCGCGGATCACGGCCATCCAGAGATTGGAGCCGTCCTTGCCGCCGTAACGCTTCGGAATCGCGAAGCGCAGGTGGCCGGCCGCATCGGCCAGGTTCTTGGCCTTGCGCAGCAGCAGCTCCCAGTCATGGCGCGGCAAGCCACCCTTGTCGAAATCGGTGCGCGCCCATTCACGGCGATGGTCGAAGAAGCGGATGTTGTCATCAGCCTCTTCCAGAGGCTTGATCTCGCGTTCGATGAAACGATCGAGCTCGGCGAGATAGGCTGTCAGGTCAGCCGGCAGGTTGAAATCCAAGGCGGTCTCTCCCGGAAATATTGTTGATTCTGATTTTGCGTCTAGACGCTGTCGCGCATCCACGTTCGGATCGATTAAGGTGAGAAGCCTGTCGCCAAGTCAAGCAGGCGAGCGAGGCTTGCACGCGCGGTCGCCTTGCGCAATTGGATGGCACGGAACGCCATGCAGGCGCTAGGATACGAGCAATATTCTTCGCCGCAGAAAATCGACGGGAGCAAACATGGATCTGAAATTCTCCAAGGTGACGCGCAAGGGTCCCATCACCATCGTGACGCTGTCGCGGCCCGAAGTTTACAACGCGCTGCATATCGACGCGCATTTCGAGCTCAACAAGGTGTTCGACGACTTCTCCGCCGATCCCGAGCAGTGGGTCGCGATCGTGACCGGCGCCGGCGACAAGGCGTTCTGCGCCGGCAACGACCTGAAATGGCAGGCCGCCGGCGGCAAGCGCGGCTGGGACAAGGGCGGCTTTGCCGGCCTCACCACCCGCTTCGACTGCGACAAGCCGATCATCGCCGCCGTCAACGGCGTCGCGATGGGCGGCGGGTTCGAGGTCGCATTGGCCTGCGACCTGATCATTGCCGCGGAGAATGCGACCTTCGCCCTACCCGAGCCGCGCGTCGGCCTTGCCGCGCTTGCCGGCGGCCTGCAGCGGCTGCCGCGCCAGATCGGGCTGAAGCGCGCCATGGGCATGATCCTGACCGCGCGCCATGTCAGCGCCAAGGAAGGCCTCGAGCTTGGCTTCGTCAACGAGGTGGTGCCGCAGGGAGAGGCGCTGGCAGCCGCCGAGCGCTGGGCCGAGACCATCACCAAGAACTCGCCGATGTCGATCCGCGCCTCGAAGCAGGCGATCCAGAAGGGCCTCGAAGTCTCGCTCGAGCAGGCCATGACCGAGCAGCGCGACTATCCGGCGGTGAAGGCGATGGCCGCCTCGCAGGATTACATCGAGGGACCGAAGGCGTTTTCGGAGAAGCGGCCGCCGAAGTGGCTCGGGCGGTAAAGACTTCGTCCGCACCTCAATGGCGGGGGAGTGAGCGCATCGCTGTCTCCCCTCGTCGTCCCGGCGAAGGCCGGGACCCATCACCACCTATGTGAATTGTGGATGAAAGGCTGTGGCCCAGCATCGCACCACAAGTGAGATTTGGGGTTATGGGTCCCGGCCCCCGTGCGCAATTGCGCACTAGGCCGGGACGACGGCAAGCTTGTTGGAGCGCAGCGAGGCCCAGTGACGCGCGTCGCGATGGGTATCGCTTCGTCCCACCCGCCCTACTTTCCGAGTTCCCTCTTATAAGACGCGTAGTTCGGCTGATCGACGGCGAGCTTGTCCATCGTGGTCTGCCAGAGATGCTCCGATAGGCCCGGCGTGTTCAGATCGACCGCGCCACCTGCGATCTTCTCCGACAGCGCGCGGTTCAGCTCCATCAGCGTCCCGTCGATGTCCAGCAATTGCTTCAGCCGCGCGGCTTCGACCGCATCGCCGGCCTCGGCGAACGCGAGCTGCCGCGTCACAAGGTCGAGCGCGTTGATGCCGACGCGCAGCTTGAAGCCGTTGTGTCCCTTGATCGCGGGCGCGATCTCGCTGCGCAGGAAATCGGCGACGGCCTTGATCAGCTCCGCGGGTGTCGGTTCGTCCTGCATCTCAACGACCTCTCGGTGCGAGTAGCCTAAGCAGATCGATCTCGGTCTCCGACGCACGCCGTCCGATCATCGCGCGCTCCATCGAGTGATCCGGGCCGCTTCGGAAGCGCTGCATCATGCCACAGCACATCACGCCCCAGCGCAGCGTGCCCATCACTTCCCAGAACATCACGCGGTCGGGGTCGGCCTTGCGGCCGGCTTCTGCATAGCCCGCGAACAGATCTTCGCGTGTGCCGAAGCCGCCGACCGGCTTGTCGATCTCGCCGAAGCGCCACGAGTTGACACAGATCCACCCCAGGTCCTCCATCGGATCGCCGGTATGCGCGAGCTCCCAGTCGAGCACCGCGCGCACCCCGTCGGGACCGATGATCAGATTGCCGTGGCGGAAATCGCCATGCACCAGCGTCGTCTCGGATGAGGGACCGGGATCGTGATCGCGCAGCCAGCGCAGCGCCAGCTCGAACACCGGCCGCGGCCAGTCGAAGCTGTGATACTCGCGGGAGAGATCCTCGATCTCCTTGGTCGCGGTCAGGCTGCGCAGCTTCGGCAGTTTGGCCTGCGGCAGACCATGGATGCCGGCGATGACGCGGCCGAGCTGGCGGGCGAGGATCGGCCGCGCGCCGGCAAATTCCTCGTCGCGCAAAATTTTTCGCGCGATGGTCTCGCCTTCGACCCGCGCCATGATGAAGCCGCGGCCAAGGCCGTCCTCCGGCCTCAAGACATGCATGACCTTCGGCGACGGCAGGCCCGCGTCATGCGCGAGCTGCATCAGCGTCGCCTCGGCATCGAGGCCGGCGGCGCGGCCCGGCGCGGCACCGTAACCCGGCGGCGCGCGGCGCAGGATCGCGCCGATAGTGCCGTTCGGGTGCACGATGTCGAACGTCCAGGTCTCCTGGCTGGCGCCGCCGGAGAGCTTTGCGGCACCGGTGACACCGGTAGCACCAGGATGAAACGAGGCGACGCAGCGGGTGAGCTCGGTCTCGATCATTTGCCTTTGAACTTCGCCGGCCGCTTCTCGAGGAACGCGGTGACACCTTCCTTGAAATCCTCGGCGCTGCCGGCAAGGCGTTGCGACTCGAATTCCAGATTGAGCTGATCCTCGAGGGTATTTTCCGGGCTGTCCCAATAGAGCTTGCGGATCAGCGACAACGCCACCGTCGGGCCGTTGGCGAGATCGTGCGCGAGCTTCATGGTTTCTTCCATCAGCGCGGCGTCGTCATAGACGCGGTTGACGAGGCCCCACTCCAGCGCCTTCTCGGCCGGCAGCCGCTCGCCGAGCAGCGACAGCTCGACCGAGCGCGCCTTGCCGATCAGCCGCGGCAACAGCCAGGTCGAGCCGCAATCCGGCACCAGGCCGATGCGGCGGAACGCCTGCAGGAAATAGGACGACCGCGCGCACAGGATGAGGTCGCCCATCAGCGCGAAGCTCATTCCGGCGCCGGCGGCCGGACCGTTCACCGCCGTCACGATCGGACAGTGCAGCTTACGCAACCGGCGCAGGAACGGATGGAACGCGGTCTCCAGCGCCGCGCCGGCATTGCTCTTGCCGGGCTTCTGCTGGTTGCGGCCCTGCAGATTGGCGCCGGTGCAGAAGGCGCGGCCCGCGCCCGTGATCACCAGGCAGCGCACCTCGTCGCGCTTGTCGTCGATCGCATCGAGCGCCTCGGCAAGCCCGCCCAGCATATCGATCGAGACCGCGTTCATGACTTCCTGGTGGTCGAGCCTGAGGATCGCGACCGATCCGTCGAAGTCGAGCGTGACATGTTTGAACTGCATGGTTTCCTCTTTACGTTGTTTCGACGGTTGGTACCGCGGTAGGTCGACGCTTCGACCCATATTTGATTTTTGTGCCGGGCTTGTCCATGGTCGGCGGCAAGCCCATCCGTGAACGCGTGATTAGCGCGCACCAAACCAAATGGAAACCCCAATGAGTGGCATCTTCGATCTCACCGGCCGCGTCGCTGTCATCACCGGCGGCAATGGCGGCATCGGCCTCGGCATCGCGCAGGCGCTGAACGCCGCCGGCTGCAACGTCTCGATCTGGGGCCGCAACGCGGAAAAAAACGCCAACGCCGCGGCCTCGATGAAGGCCGGCCCGGGCAAGGTCGCGACGCAATTCTGCGACGTCAGCGATCCCGGCTCGGTCAAGACCGCGATGAAGGCAACCCTCGACACCTTCGGCCGCGTCGACGGCTGCTTCGCCAATGCCGGCATCGGCGGCGGCGGACGAAGAGCCTTCATCGACCGCACCGAGGAGGAATGGCGCAAGATGTTCGCGACCAATCTCGACGGCGTGTTTCACGTATTCCAGGCGGCGGCACGCCACATGACCGACCGCGCCGAGGCCGGCGACAAGTTCGGCCGGCTGGTTGCGACCTCGAGCCTCGCCTCGCTGTTCGGCACTGCGCGCAACGAGCACTATGCCGGCACCAAGGCGGCGCTGAACGCGCTGTGCCGCGCGCTCGGCGTCGAGCTCGCGCGCCATGGCGTCACCGCGAACGCGATCCTGCCCGGCTGGATCAAGAGCGACATGACCGCGGGCATCATGGCCAACGACAAGTTCGTCGCCAATGTGATGCCGCGCATCCCCCTGCGCCGCTTCGGAGAGCCGAGCGATTTCGGCGGCATCGCCGTCTACATCATGAGCAAGGCGTCGTCCTATCATACGGCGGATTGCTTTGTGATCGACGGCGGGTACACGGCGTTCTAGCCCGGCTGTTGCCGCATCAACGCCGTCGTCCCGGCGAAGGCCGGGACCCATACGCCGCGGCGGATGTTGTGAACGGGACTCGTCGTACCAGCATCGCATCACAAATGACATCGGTGGTTATCGGTCCCGGCCTTCGCCGGGACGACGCTGAATATGTGGCGCGAGGTTGAGTCATACATCCGCACCCTCGCGGCGCAGTTGCGTGGCGCGGAATGACGGCCGGAGAGTGACGGGTAGAACAACGCGCGACGCCGCGTCGCTTCCGTCGCGGCAAAACTGCTGCTAGCGTTTGAGCCGCAAGGGACGCAATGAGGCGGCTTTTAACAAGCAGGGAGGATATTTCAGATGTTTTCACACGTGATGGTTGGCACCAACGATCTGGACAAGGCCAAGACGTTCTATGATGCGCTGCTTGGCACGCTCGAGGTCCGGCCGGCCCGGGTCGACGGTCACCGCATTATGTACCTCACCAAGGCCGGCATTTTCATGGTTTCCAAGCCGATCAACGGAGAACCGGCGACGCATGCCAATGGCGGTACGATCGGCTTTGCCTGTTCTTCGCCGGAACAGGTCGAAGCCTGGCACGCGGCCGGCGTCGCCAATGGCGGCAAGAGCTGCGAGGACCCGCCGGGCGTGCGGGAAGGAGGCGGCATCAAGCTCTACCTCGCCTATCTGCGCGACCTCGACGGCAACAAGATCTGCGCGATGCACCGGATGGTCTGACGATCCGGCCCCCGGCGTTTTCACTTCGTCATGCCCGGCCTTGTGCCGGGCATCCACGTCTCGATCTCTACACACAAGAAAGACGTGGATGGCCGGGACAAGCCCGGCCATGACGAGCGTGCGGAGAGAGGGCGTTCAAACAACGTTTGAAACGTCGTCGCGAAATTCCGCGATGCGGCAGAGGTGATCGGAAAAATCGGTGCTCGCGCTTGGCGTCGCACGCGTCTATTGTCCGCCGCGAAACGCGCCTTCGCGAGGGAGAAAAGACAGTGAAACATGCCTATGTGCCGCGCACCACGAACTACACGCTCAATCCGGGCGACGAGCTCAATGACCTGCGCATGTCGGACAAGGTCCGTCCGCTCTACGATCATGTGAAGCAGTTCATCCGCGACACGGTCGACCCGATGTCGGTCGAGTTCTATCGCGCCGGCGAGAAGAAGACCAACCGCTGGAGCTTCACGGACGAGCAGCTCGCGATCCTGCAGAAGGCCAAGGACAAGGCCAAGGAAGTCGGCCTCTGGAACTTCTTCCTGCCCGATGCCGAAACCGGCGAAGGCCTCAACAACCTCGACTACGCCTACATCGCCGCCGAGCTCGGCAAGAGCCCGCTGGCCTCCGAGACCATGAACTGCTCGGCGCCTGACACCGGCAACATGGAGGTGCTGGAGCGCGTCGGCACCAAGGCGCAGAAGGAGAAGTGGCTGAAGCCGCTGCTCAACGGCGAGATCCGCTCGGCCTATGCGATGACCGAGCCGAACGTCGCCTCCTCCGACGCCAAGAACATCTCGACCACCGCGAAGCTGGTCGGCGACGAGTGGGTGATCAACGGCGAGAAGTATTACATCTCCGGCGCCGGCGATCCGCGCTGCAAGATCATGATCGTGATGGTGAAGACCAATCCCGACGCCGCGCCGAGCAAACAGCAGTCGCAGATCCTGGTACCGATCGACACCCCCGGCGTCGAGATCCTCGGGCCCATGCACGTGTTCGGCCACGACCATGCGCCGCGCGGCCACATGCATCTGCGCTTCAACAATTGCAAGGTGCCGAAGGAGAACATGCTGCTCGGCGAGGGCCGCGGCTTCGAGATCTCGCAGGTCCGCCTCGGCCCGGGCCGCATCCATCACTGCATGCGCACCATCGGCAAGGCCGAGAAGGCGCTCGACATGATGGTGCAGCGTGGCCTGACGCGCGAGGCGTTCGGCAAGAAGATTGCTCATCTCGGCGGCAACATGCAGATCATCGCCCAGGCGCGTTGCGAGATCGAGGCGATGCGGCTGATGGTGCTGAAGGCGGCCAAGGCGATGGACGTGCTCGGCAACAAGGAAGCCCGGGTCTGGGTCTCGATGGTCAAGGCGATGGTGCCCGAGCGCGCCTGCAAGGTGATCGACCAGGCGATCCAGATGCACGGCGCCACCGGCATCTCGCAGTGGTCGCCGCTCGGCGAAATGTACCAGGACGTCCGCCATCTCCGCTTCGCCGACGGTCCGGACGAAGTGCACTGGATGGTGGTCGGCCGCCACGAGCTGAGCATGCCGTAGCCTATCTTCCCCTTCTCCCCGCGTGCGGGGAGAAGGTCGGGATGAGGGGCCGCCTCCGCAAGCACGGTGAGAGATCATCTCGCGGAGAATCCCCTCACCCGGATCGCATCTGACGATGCGATCCGACCTCTCCCCGCAGGCGGGGCGAGGTAAGGGAAGAGCGCTCCAAGGAACAAACAAGCAAGTCTGCAAGGCGGGTTCGCGCGAGCGTAACCCGCCTTTTGCTTTGCGGTCCGCTCGCGGCCGGTTACCCTTCGCTAACCTGCTCTACGAACTTCCGGACATCCCATGGAATATTCCCCAAGCGACCTCACCCAGCGCGAACGTTACAAGGTGCTGACCTCCTTCGTGCTGCCGCGGCCGATCGCCTGGGTGACGAGCCAGGGCGCGGACGGCGTGGTCAACGCAGCGCCGTTCTCGTTCTTCAACGTGTTCTGCGAGGATCCGCCGCTCTGCATGTTCGCGGTCAACCGCAGGCCGGACGGCCGCGAGAAGGACACCCTGGTCAACATCCAGCGCCTCGGCGAGTTCGTGGTCAACCTCACCGACGAGCCGCTGGCGCGCGCGATGCACGAGACGAGCGGCGACTTCCCGCCCGAGATCGGCGAGCCCGATTATCTCGGATTGAAGCTCGCGCCCTCAAGCAGGATCGCGGTGCCCCGGCTTGCGGATGCGCCGTTCGCGATGGAGTGCAAGACCTGGAAGCTGATCGACGTCAATGGCGACCGCCAGCTCATCATGGGCGAAGGCATCCATTTCCATATCCGCGACGAGTTGTGGGACCGCGAGGCGATGCGCGTCTACATGGAGCGCTACCACCCGATCGGCCGCATGTTCGCCGACCGCTACTGCCGCACCGACGACCGCGTGGTGTTTCCCGCGGCTGAGGGCGCAAAGACGAAATAACAAGGACAAGACAATGAGCGAAACATTCCGCGACAACGAAGCGCAGAGCCGGTTCGAGCTCGCCGTCGACGGTGCCACCGCCTTCGTGGTCTACCGCAAGACGCCGGACACGATCACGCTGGTTCACACCGAGGTGCCGGCGGAGCTCGGCGGCCGCGGCATCGGCTCCAAGCTCGCGCGCGCGACACTCTACGCCGTCCGCGCGCAGGGCATCAAGCTCGTGGTGAAATGCGAATTCATCCAGGGCTTCATGAAGAAGCATCCGGAGTATGACGATCTGTTGGGTTGACCGCAGGGCGAGTTGGCAAAGCGTGTCATTTCATCATGGCCGGGACAAGCCCGGCCATGACGCGTTTCGTTACGATGCCGCCTGCTCGATCTTGTCCTGCGTCCTGGTCTCGAAATCGCTGGCCTCGTGGCGCTCGTGGAGCTGGCTCGACGGCTCGCCCCAAGTGCGGTTGACCATCCGGCCGCGCTTCACCGCCGGCCTTGCTGCGATCGCATCGGTCCAGCGCTGCACGTTCTTGTAGTCCTGCACCGAGAGGAATTCGCCGCCGCCATAGAGCAGGCCCTTGGCAAGGCTGCCGTACCAGGGCCACACCGCCATGTCGGCGATGGTGTAGACATCGCCCGCGAGATACTCATTGTTGGCGAGCCGGCGGTCGAGCACGTCGAGCTGGCGCTTCACCTCCATCGCGAAGCGGTCGATGGCGTATTCGATCTTGGTCGGCGCATAGGCATAGAAATGCCCGAAGCCGCCGCCGAGATAGGGCGCGGCGCCCATCTGCCAGAACAGCCAGGAGAAGGTTTCGGCACGGGTCTTGACGTCGGTCGGCAGGAACGCACCGAATTTTTCTGCGAGGTAAACCAGGATCGAGCCCGACTCGAACACCCTGATCGGCTCCTTCCCGCTGCGGTCCATCAGCGCCGGGATCTTCGAATTCGGATTGACCGCGACGAAGCCGCTGCCGAATTGGTTGCCGTCGATCTTGATCAGCCAGGCGTCATACTCCGCGCCCTTGTGACCCGCCGCCAGCAGCTCTTCCAGCATCACGGTGACCTTGACGCCGTTCGGCGTCGCCAGCGAGTAGAGTTGCAGCGGATGGCGGCCGACCGGCAGTTCCTTGTCGTGGGTGGGACCGGCGATCGGCCGGTTGATGCTGGCGAAGCGCCCGCCGCTCTCCTTGTTCCAGGTCCAGACCTTCGGCGGCTCGTAGGCAGAAATGTCATTCACGTCGTTGGCTCCCGATTCATGTTCTTGCCGGGTGGCGCGGCGGCCGCCGTGCCCATCCCATGTCCGCACTAGATGGTGCGCAGGCTGCGCTTTGCCCACCCCGCACGATCGCATTTTCTATCCAGCGGAATGCACGGCGAGGGATGCAGCCGAAGCAGCGCCTGCACGCAAGATCGCCGTGGCCGAAACCCGCTTGGCTTCGCTGACCGTGATGCGCTAGCGTTGCAGGGGCTGATGCCAACAAGCACAAGAAGCAGCCGCCGGGAGAGAACCAGTCCATGAAATCACCGATCTGCGACATGCTGGGGATAGACTTCCCCCTGCTCGCCTTCAGCCATTGCCGCGACGTGGTGGCGGCGGTCAGCCGCGCCGGCGGCTTCGGCGTGCTCGGCGCGACGGCGCATTCGCCGGAGACGCTGGAGCAGGAGTTGAAGTGGATCGACGCGCATGTCGACGACAAGCCCTATGGCATCGACGTGCTGATCCCTGAAAACATCTCGACCGCGGGCGAGAAAAACGTAACCTGGAAGAGCCTCGAGGCGCGCGTCTCGCAGGAGCATCGCGACTTCACCCGCAATCTGCTGAAGAAATACGATATCGAGCTGACCAGCCGCAACGTCGCCGACAACCAGCCGCAGCCGTTCGACGCCGAGACCGCGCTGCAATTGCTCGAGGTTTCGTTCCGGCATCCGATCAGGCTGATCGCGAATGCGCTCGGCGTGCCGCCGAAGGCGATGATCGAGATGGGCCGCAAGCATGGTGTGCCGGTGGCGGCATTGGTCGGCTCCAAGGAGCACGCGCTGCGCCAGGTTGCGGCCGGTGTCGATATCCTGGTAGCGCAAGGCACCGAGGCCGGCGGGCATTGCGGCGAGGTGTCGACCATGGTGCTGGTGCCCGAGGTGATCAAGGCGGTCAAGAGGATCCGCGACGTGCCGGTGCTCGCCGCCGGCGGCATCATGACCGGCAGCCAGATGGCGGCCTGCATGGCAATGGGTGCGGCCGGCGCCTGGACCGGCTCGGTGTGGCTGGCCACGGTGGAATCGGAGACCTCGGAGATCTTCCGCGCGAAGATGATCGCGGCCTCCTCGCGTGACGCGGTGCGCTCGAAGGGCCGCACCGGCAAGCCGGCGCGGCAGCTCCGCTCGGTCTGGACCGACGCGTGGGACCGCTCGCCGGAGAGCCCCGGCGCGCTGCCGATGCCGCTGCAAAGCATCATCAGCCGCGACGCCTTCAACGCCATCGACCGCTCGGCTGCGGCCGGCAACGAGAAGGCCCGCGACCTCGTCAGCTATTTCGTCGGCCAGGGCGTCGGCCTGGTCGACAGCGTCAAATCGGCCGGCGCCGTGGTGCAGGAGTTCAAGGAAGAGTTCATCGAGGCCGTCGAGCACATGAACGCGCTGGTGGCGGAGTAGAGTACGTGGCCCATCCTTCGAGGCTCGCCCTACGGCGCTGAAGCGCCGCAGGGCTCGCACCTCAGGATGACGGCGTGCCCGTAGCCGTCACCCCCGCGCAACGGCGAAGCCGTTGTCGCTGGAGGTGCGAGCGCAGCGAGCCTCGAAGGGCGGCGGCGTACCAAAGAAAGTGAAGCAAGAAGAAATGACCACATCTCACATCCCCGAAGACCGCATTCCCGTCATCGTCGGCGTCGGCGAGATCGTCGATCGCCCAAAGGACATCGCCGCCGGCCTCGAGCCGCTCACCTTGCTGGAGGAGGCGCTGAAGCGCGCCGAGGCGGATAGCGGCGCCAGGCTGCTGTCCGAGGTGCAGTCGCTCGACGTCGTCAACTTCCTGAGCTGGCGTTACCGCGATCCCGAGAAGCAGCTGGCGCAGCGGCTCGGCATTGCGCCCGCGCATCTCTATTACGGCCCGGTCGGCGGCGAGAGCCCGATCCGGTATCTGCACGAGGCCGCGCAACGTATCGCGCGCGGCGAATGCAGCGTTGCCGCGGTCTGCGGCGCGGAGGCGCAGTCGACCGCGACCAAGGCGCAGCGTGCCGGCGTCGAGCTGCCGTGGACGCCATTCGCTCATGACGTGGAAGAGCCGAAGCGCGGCGCCGCATTCCAGAAACCGATGGCCGTTGCGCTCGGCGTGTTCAGGCCGATCACGGTCTATCCGCTCTATGAGTCTGCAACATCGGCGCATTGGGGCCAGACGCCGCGCGAGGCGCTGAAGGAATCCGGCGAGTTGTGGTCGACCTATGCGCGCGTCGCCGCCGACAATCCGAACTCGTGGCTGAAGAAGACGTTCACCGGCGACGAGATCACCACGGCCACGCCCGACAACCGGATGATCGCCTGGCCGTATACAAAGCTGATGGTGGCGAACCCGACGGTGAACATGGGTGGTGCGCTGATCCTGACCAGCCTCGCGAAAGCGCGCGCGGCCGGCGTGCCGGAGGAAAAACTGATCTATCCGCTCGGCGGCGCCTCGGCGGAGGAGCCGCGCGACTACCTGATCCGCGACCAGTTCGTCGAAAGCCACGCGCAGACCGCGGTGCTGAAGGCGGTGATGGATCTCGTCGGCGGCGACGGCAGAAAGTTCGACGCGATCGAGCTCTACAGCTGCTTCCCCTGTGTGCCGAAGATGGCGCGCCGGACGCTCGGCCTTGGGCCCGACGTGCAGCCGACCGTGACGGGGGGGCTTACGTTCTTCGGCGCGCCGCTCAACACTTACATGACGCACTCGGCCTGCGCGATGGTGCGCAAGCTCCGCAGCGGCGGCACGCTCGGCCTGCTCTACGGCCAGGGCGGCTTCGTCACCAAGCATCATGGCCTCGTGTTGTCGCGCGCGGCGCCGAACGTCGCGCTCAAGCAGGACACCAGCGTGCAGGCGGAGGCCGACCGCAACAGGCGCAACGTGCCGGACTTCACCGCAGAGGCTGTGGGAAAAGGCCAGGTCGAGGCCTTCACCGTGATCTATCGCGCCAACGGCGAGGTCGAGCACGGCGTCACCATGCTGCTCACAGAGGACGGCCGCCGCACGCTCGGCCGCATCCCGGCGAGCGACACGGCGACGCTGGCCTATCTGCAGGACATGGATCGTACGCCGGTCGGCACTAGAGGCAACATCGTCACCGCCGGTGACGGCATGCTGGAATGGCGGGTGGGCTGACCCACCAACGCTGTCATGGCCGGGCTTGTCCCGGCTATCCACGTCTTTGCCTCATGAAGGAAAGTAAGACGTGGATGCCCGGGCCAAGCCCGGGCATGACGAAGTAAAGGGCGGCTTGTGCCCTACCCCTTCACGTCCTGCTTTTCGGACGCCGTGGTCGGCTTGCCCTTGGCGCCGGCACCGGTGACGCGCACATGGTCGCCGTCGGCGAGTCCGTCCGGCGGGGCGGTGATGATGCGGTCGTCGGGCGCAAGGCCGGTGGCGATCTCGATCTCCTTGCCGAGGTCGCGGCCGATCTTCACGGTCTTGAACAGCACCTTGTCGTCAGGACCGACGGTTGCGACCCGCAGGCCGCTGCTGTTGAAGATCAGCGCGCTGGCGGGAATGCTGAGCGGCGTGGATTCGCGCTGCAGGTTCAGCTTCACGCTGGCATAGCTGCCCGGCATCAATTCGCCGGAGGAGTTGTCGAGCCCGAGTTGCATCCGCGTCGTGCCGGAGGCGACATCGACCGCCTGCGAGGAGGCTTCCACCGTCGCCTGGAAGGTGCGGTTCGGGTAATCCGGCAGTACCAGCGTGGCCTTGGCACCGATCTTGATCGCCGGGACGTAATTCTGCGGCACGTTGACATAGACGCGCAGCTTGGTGATGTCCGAGATCGTGAACATCGCCGGGCCCGAGTTACCGCCGGCGTTGATCAGCGCGCCGACGTCGGTGTCGCGCGAGGTCACCACGCCGTCGAACGGCGCCGTGATCTTCTTGTAGCCGGCGAGCGCTTCCAGCCGCTCGACATTGGCCTGGCCGGCCTTGACCGCACCGTTCTTGTTGGAAAGGTCGGCAGTGCGCTCGTCGATCTCCTGGGCGGAGACGAAGTTCGAGGCCACCAGCGTCTTGCGCCGGTTCAGCGTGGCCTCGGAGAGCTTGGCGGACGCCTGGGCGCTGGCGAGATCGGCGCGCGCCTGCAGCAATTGCTGGTCGAGGTCGGGCGCCTCGATCTCGGCGATCACCTGGCCGGCCTTGACGCGAGCGCCGATGTCGGCGTCCCAGTTCTTGAGATAGCCGGACACCCGGGCATAGATCGGCGCGCGGGAGTAGGCCTCGAGCCGGCCTGGCAGGTCGATCGTGGGGCTCAGCGCCTTGGCATTGGGCAGCGCCACCGCGACCGTCGGAATGGCCTGGTCGTCGGTCCATTCCTTCAGCCGTGTGTCCTGTTCCTCACGGGCGCGGATCCCGGTGCCGACGATCAGGCCCGCCCCGACCAGGGCCACCACGCCGAAGATGCCCAGCTTCCGGCGTGAGACCGGGGGGCGCTGTTCAGTGGGCGGCATGCGGAATCTCCGATGAGGCGGCGGCTTTGGCGCCTTGCTTCTTGTGTACCATACTGAATACCACGGGAACAAACATCAGGGTCGCGAAGGTGGCGAAGATCAGGCCGCCGATCACGGCCCGGCCCAAGGGCGCGTTCTGCTCGCCGCCCTCGCCGAGCCCCAGCGCCATCGGCGCCATGCCGATGATCATGGCGAGCGCGGTCATCAGCACCGGGCGGAACCGGACGAAGCCGGCTTCCAGGGCCGCCGCGACGGGATCGCCGAGTTCCTCATAGCGCTCGCGGGCGAAGCTGATCACGAGCACGCTGTTGGCGGTCGCCACGCCCATGCACATGATGGCGCCGGTGAGCGCCGGGACCGACAGCGTGGTCTCCGTCGTAAACAGCATCCAGACGATGCCGGCGAGCGCAGCGGGCAGCGCTGTGATGATCACGAACGGGTCCGACCAGGACTGGAAGTTCACAACGATCAGGAAGTAGATCAAGACGACGGCGCCGAGCAGGCCGAACAAGAGGCCGGTGAAGGCCGAGTTCATGGTCTGCACCTGGCCGAGCAGCACCACGGACGTGCCCTTCGGCACCTCCTTGGCGGTGTCGGCGATCAGCTTGCGCACGTCGGTCGCGACGCCGCCGAGATCGCGGCCTTGCGTCGTGGCGTAGATCTGCACCAGCGACTGGATGTCATATTGCGACACCACCGCGCTCGAGGTCGCGCGCTTGATGTCGGCGATGCCGCCGAGGATCGGCGCCTGGGTGTTGCCGGTCGCGGTGATCGGCAGGGTCTGCAGCGCGCTCAGCGAGTCGATCTGGTATTGCGGCGTCTGCATCACGATCGAATACGACACGCCGTTGTCGGGATTGAGGTAATAGGTCGGCGCCACCTGCGAGGAGCCGGCGAGGTTGACCACCAGCGAGTTGGTGACGTCGCGCTCGGTCAGGCCGACATATTGCGCGCGGGTGCGATCGACATCGATGTTGAAGGTCGGGTTGTTCGGCGACTGCTGGATCCGCGCATCGGCGATGCCGGGAATCCGCTTGATCCCGGCCAGCAGCTTGTTGGCATAGGCGAAGTTGGCCTCGAGATTGGCGCCGCGGATCTGCAAATCGATCGGCGCCGGCGCGCCGAAGTTCAGGATCTGGCTGACGATGTCGGCCGGCAGGAACGCGAAGCTGGTGCCCGGGAACAGCCGCGGCAATTGCTCGCGCAGCGTGCGGACGTGTTCCTCGGTCGGCTTGTGGCCTTCCTTCAGGCGGATCTGGATATCGCCGTCCTGCGGACCGATCACGCCGGTGTTGTTGTAGGTCATGTTGATGCCGGAGATCGGCATGCCGATATTGTCGGTCATGGTCTCGATCTCGCCGGGCACCAGCTTGCGGATCGCCTTCTGGATGTCGGCGAGCTGGTTGGCGGTCTCCTCGACGCGGGTGCCGACCTGGGTGCGGACATGCATCAGGATGTTGCCGGCGTCGACCGACGGGAAGAAGTTGCGCCCGAGGAACGGCACCAAGAGGAACGACGCGGCGACGACCGCGAGGAAGCAGCTCACGAACACCGTGCGGTGACCAAGCGCCATCGCGAGCAAGCCGCGATAGCCGCTGCGGATGCGCTCGAACCGCGCCTCGAAGCCGCGCTGGAACCAGACCAGGGGATTGCGCGACTTCGGCGGCGCGCCCTCATGATGCACATGCGCCTGCAGCAAATAGTTCGCCATGGTCGGCACCAGCGTGCGCGACAGGATGAAGGACCAGATCATCGCGAACATCACCGCTTCGGCCATCGGCACGAACAGGAAGCGCGCCACGCCGGTGAGGAAGAACATCGGCACGAACACGATGCAGATACAGAGCAGCGAGACGAAGGCCGGCGTCACGATCTGGTTGGCGCCGTCGAGGATCGACTGCTCGACCGGCTTGCCCTGCTCGAGGTGATAATTGATGTTCTCGATCGTCACCGTGGCGTCGTCGACGAGGATGCCGACCGCGAGCGCGAGGCCGCCGAGCGTCATGATGTTCAGCGTCTCGCCGATCAGGGACAGCATGATGATGGCGCCGAGCACCGACAGCGGGATCGACACCGCGATGATGACGGTCGAGCGCCAGCTGCCGAGGAACAAGAGGATCATGATGCTGGTGAGCAGCGCGGCGATCACGCCCTCGAAGGCGACGCCGGTGATTGCGCCGCGGACGAACACCGACTGGTCGCCGATGAAGCCGATCTTGAGCGCATCCGGCATCTGATCCTTGACCTCGATCACCTTCTGCTTGATGCCGGAGATGATATCGAGCGTCGAGGTGGCGCCGGCCTTCAGCACCATCATCAAGACCGAGCGGTTGCCGTCGACATGGACGATGTTGGTCTGCGGCGGGTTGCCGTCGCGCACCGAGGCGACGTCCCGCACATAGACCATCGCGCCGTTGACCTGTTTGATCGGCAGGTCGCCGAGCTCCTCGAGCCGCAGCGGCGAGTTGTTGAGGTTGATGGTGTATTCGAAATTGCCGATCTTCTGCGTGCCGACCGGCGTGATCAGGTTCTGCGCGGCGAGCGCATTGGCAACGTCCTGGCCCGACAGGCCGCGCGCCTGCAGCGCGGTCGAATTGAGGTCGATCTGGACCTGACGCTGCTTGCCGCCGAACGGATACGGGATCGCAGCACCAGGCACGGTGACCAGCGGCGTGCGCAGCTGGTTGATGCCGATATCGGCGAGGTTCTGCTCGGTCAGTCCCTCGCCCGACAGCGCGACCTGGATGATCGGAACCGTCGAGGCGCTGTAGTTCAGGATCAGCGGCGGGGTCGCGCCCGGCGGCATCTGCTTGAGCAGGGTCTGCGAGATCGCGGTGACCTGCGCGTTGGCGGTGCGGATGTCGACGTTGGGCTGGAAGAAGATCTTGATGATGCCGACGCCGTTATAGGAATTGGCGACGATGTGCTCGATGTCGTTGACGGTCGTGGTCAGCGCGCGCTGGAACGGCGTGGTGATGCGGCCGGACATCTGGTCCGGCGGCAGGCCGGTGTACTGCCAGACCACGCCGATCACGGGGATGCGGATGTCCGGGAAGATGTCGGTCGGCGTGCGCAACGCCGCCAGCGGTCCGATAATCAGCAGCAGGATCGCGAGCACGACGAAAGTATATGGCCGGCTCAGCGCGATACGGACCAGTGCGATCATAAAAGAAGCGTTCCCGAAATGAAGCCCGCCCAGGCAGAGGAATCGACATTGCAAAAGCCGTTCCGCAGCGGCCGATTTACCCGATGGCGGGCAAAACGCCAACCCGCGGAGCCGCGGCGGCTTTCACTTCCTCGGCATAGTGCGTGAGGCTGCGCGCTCCGATCGACCCTGCCGGGCACGGTGCCGCCGATCGCGCGCGGATCGTCGTCAAAAAGAGACGGCTCTGCTGCGAATGCGAGCAGGCCGAGGATGCTATTTCGGCTGACGCGAGCTTAACGCATCGCTGCTCTGCGAAAATGTAAAACGTGGTGGGCCGGGTCAGCCCACCACGTCGGCATCGGTTAGGTGAAGGATGGCGGCCGCCCGAGCGGCGGCGCCGGATCAGGCGGCGCGGACCGCGTCGAGGAACTTGCCGACTTCGAGCTTGAGGCGGTTGCTGTCGCCCGACAGCGACTGCGCCGCCGACAGCACCTGGGACGAAGCCGAGCCGGTTTCGTTGGCGCCGTGCTGCACGTCGGTAATGTTGGCCGAGACCTGCTGGGTGCCCTGCGCCGCCTGCTGCACGTTGCGGGAGATTTCCTGCGTCGCCGCGCCCTGCTCTTCGACCGCGGCGGCAATGGTGGACGAGATCTCCGACAGCCGTTCGATGGTCGAGGAGATTTCCTTGATCGCGCCGACCGACTCCTGGGTCGCGGTCTGGATGCCGGCGATCTGCTGGCCGATCTCTCCGGTCGCCTTGGCGGTCTGCTCGGCGAGCGCCTTCACCTCGGACGCCACCACGGCGAAGCCGCGGCCGGCTTCGCCGGCGCGCGCCGCCTCGATCGTCGCGTTCAGCGCCAGCAGATTGGTCTGGCCGGCGATGGTGTTGATCAGCTCGACGACGTCGCCGATCCGCGCGGCCGCCTTCGACAACTCGCTGACGCGATCGTTGGTGGTGCGCGCCTGGACGACTGCATCGCCGGCCATCCGTGCCGACTCCTGCACCTGGCGGCTGATCTCGGTCACCGAAGACGACAGCTCCTCGGTCGCCGACGCCACCGACTGGACATTGGTCGAGGCCTCCTCGGACGCGGCGGCAACCGACGTGGTCAGCTCCTGCGAACGCCGGGCGGTCGATGACAGCGTGCCGGCGGAGGCTTCGAGCTGGGTCGAGGCCGACGACACGGTCTGCACGATTTCGCCGATCATCTGTTCGAAATTGCGGGTGATGGTATCGACCCGGCGGCCGCGCTCGATCTTGGCTTCGGCGTCGGCAGCGGCGGCTTCATCGGCCGCCTTCTTGGCGACCAGGGCTTCCTTGAACACCTGCAGCGTATCGGCCATCGCGCCGATCTCGGTCTTCTCGCCCTGATGCGGGACGTTTGCGGTCAGGTCGCCGCGACCCAGCGCCTGCATCGGCGCCACGATCGAAGCAATGCCCGACGAGACGTCGCGAATCATCAGGAAGCTGACGCCGACGCCGACCAGGATGGCAATGCCGAGCAGGATGGCGACCATCATCAGCGCCGAGCCGTAGTTGCTGGCGGCATCCTGCGCGGCCTTGTCCGCACCGGTGTTGTTGAACTCGATATCCTTGTTCAGGATCTCGTCCGCCTCAAGACCGATCTTGTTCACGACCTTGGAGTTGAGCTCATGCGCCTCATGCGGGAGCTTGCCGGCTTCCTTGCGCGACAGGGCCATCACCTCTTCGGTACCCTTGCGGTACCTGTCCCAGACGTCAGTCCATTGCCGGTAGAGCGCCCGCTCCTCGGGTGAGGTGATCATCGGCTCGTACTTGGCGCGGGCCTTGGTGTTCGCCTCGACGACGCTGGCGAGCGTCTTTTCGACGGCCAGCTTCTCCTCGAGCGTTTCCGAGAGCAGGTGTTCGCGGATCACGTTGCGATAGGTGATCACCCCGGCGCGCAGCTCGCCCAACACGCGCACGCTCGGCAACCAGTTGGTCGTGATGTCGACCGTGCTGGCGTTGATTGCGCGCATATTCCAGACGGCGAGCAAGCCCATGCCGGTCATCGCGACGAGCAGGAATGCAACCACGGCAATGATCTTGGCGCGGATCGAGAATTTGGCGAACATCGTGGGGTCTCTTGATATCGGGCTCGCGAAGCCCGATCGAATGGCTGAGGGCGCGGCGGGACGCCGCCGACATCAAAGCCAGCCCCCCTCCTTAAGTAGGGTTAATTTGGTTCCCCGTTGAACTACTGAGATATCGGTCATCGCCGTGACATGATGCGCAAGGGGCGCATCATGTCATCAGCGCCAGCGCGTCCGAGAAGAACTCCGGCCCGCCGAAATTGCCCGATTTCAAGGCAAGCACCATCTCGCCATTCTTGGCGCCGACTGCGCGCAGAACCGGCACGCCTGCCGCGATTTCCGCGCCGACCAGGAATCCCGGGATGCCCAGGCGATCGACCACGGCGCCTGAAGTTTCACCACCGGCGACCACCAGCCTGTGCACACCCGACTGCACCAGCCCCTCCGCGATGTCGGCCATCGCCTGTTCGATGGCATGCCCGGCTGCATCACGACCATGACGGGATTGCAGAGCTGCCACCTCATCCGGGGTCGAGCTGCTCGCGATCAGGATTGGTCCCGACCCGAGCCGATCCTTCGCCCAGGTGAGCGCGCGTCGCGCCTCGTCCCTGCCGGCGATCACCTGCTCGGGATCGAGGTGCAGAACCGGCATCACCTTCTCGGCGTTGGCGATCTGGCGCAAGGTCGCCTGCGAGCAACTGCCGGCAAGGCACGCTGCCGGGCCACCGACCGGCGTCGCCAGCATCGCATCCGCCGTATCCGGTTTGGCCTTGCTCGCGGCGACCAGCGCCCGCGCCAGACCGAGCCCGATGCCGGAAGCGCCGACCGAAAGACGGTGATCCAGCGCCACCTGCCCGATGGTCTCGAGGTCCCGGTCGAACACCGCATCGACGATGGCGGCGCCGATGCCGCCTTGCGCGAGCTCGGCGAGCTTTGCCCGGACGGCGTCCGCGCCGCGGCTCAGCGTCGCCAGATCGACCAGACCGACCTTGGTCGTGCTTTGCCGCGCCAGCACGCGAACCAGATTGGAATCATGCATCGGGTTGAGCGGGTGGTCCTTCAGCGGGCTCTCGTTCAGCGGCACCGAGCCGACGAACAGATTGCCCTGGTAGACGGTGCGGCCGGTCTCGGGGAACGCCGGCGTCACCAGCACGATGGCATCCCCGGAATCGGCGCGCAGCGCGTCCATCACGGGGCCGATATTGCCGGCATCGGTTGAATCGAAGGTCGAGCAGATCTTGAACAGGATATGTTTGGCGCCGCGGCCGCGCAGCCAGGCCTCCGCCGCACGCGAACGCGTTACGGCGAGGCCGGGCTCGATCGAACGGCTCTTCAGCGACACCACGACAGCGTCGACCTCGGGCAGCGCGAGATCGTCCGCGGGCACGCCGATGGTCTGCACCGTGCGCAGGCCGGCGCGGGTCAGCGTGTTGGCGAGATCGGAGGCGCCGGTATAGTCGTCGGCGATGCAACCGAGAGACAGCTTTCCGGCTGATGTCACGGCTTCACTCCGGCATAGGGCTTGAACCAGGCGAGACCCTCGGTGGTCTTGCCGCGCGGATTGTATTCGCAGCCGACGAAGCCGCCATAGCCGAGCCGGTCGAGCTCGCCGAACAGAAACGGATAGTTTAGCTCCTCGCCATCGGGTTCGTTGCGCGAGGGGATCGACGCGATCTGGATGTGGCCAATGATCGGCATCATCTCGCGCAGCCGCATGGTGACGTCGCCATGAATGATCTGGCAGTGGTAGATGTCGAACTGCAGCTTGAGGTTCGGAATCTTCAGCTCGCTGATCAGGTCGTACGCGAAGTTGAAATCGTTGAGAAAGTAGCCGGGCACGTTGCGCGGATTGATCGGCTCGATCACGACGTCGAGGCCGTGCGGCGCGAAGAACTCCGCGGCGTTCGCGACGGATTTGTAAAAGGCTTCCACTGCGCGTCGATCGCTGCGGTCGGCGATCCCGGCCATCAAATGCACCCGCTTGACGCCGGTCGCCTGCACATAGGGCAGCGCGGTCTTCAGGCTTTGCTGGAGGTCGGCGAAACGGTCGGGCAGCGCGGCAAACCCCTTCTCGCCGGCGTTCCAGTCGCCCGGCGGCAGGTTGAACAGCGCCTGCGTCAGCCCATTGCCCTTCAGCCGCTTGCCGACCTCCTCGGCCGGATGGTCGTAAGGAAACAGGAATTCGACCGCGGTGAAGCCCGCTTTCGCCGCCGCCTCGAAGCGGTCGAGGAACGGGACCTCGTTGAACATCATGGTGAGGTTGGCGGCAAAACGGGGCATTGCAGGATCCTCTTATTTCTCGCCTGGAAGCTTGGTGCCGGTAACCTGCGCATACATCCGCGCCACCGACGCATCGTCGTCGCGGCCCATGCCGGCGGCCGCGGTCATCAGGAACATCTGCAAGGCCGCGGCCGAGACCGGCACCGGGAAGCGTGCATTGCGCGCCATGTCCTGGATGATGCCGAGGTCCTTGACGAAGATCTCCACCGCGCTGCGCGGCGCATAGTCGCCATCGAGCACATGCGGCATGCGGTTCTCGAACATCCAGGAATTTCCGGCGGAGGCGGTGATCACCTCATAGACCTTGCGGATATCGAGGCCTTGCTTGGCGGCAAAGGCGATCGCCTCGGAGGCGGCAGCGATGTGCACGCCGGCCAGCAACTGGTTGATCATCTTGAACGCAGCGCCCTGCCCCGCGGCATCGCCGAGCTCGTAGAGTTTTGCCGCCATCGCATCCAGCGCCGGCCGCGCCTTCGCAAACGCCGCCGCGCTGCCGGACGCGAGAATCGTCAATTCGCCCTGCGCCGCGCGCTGCGCGCCGCCGGAGATCGGGGCGTCAAGATAATGCCGGCCGGTCGCCTCGAGCTGTTTTGCGAGACGCCGCGCAATATCGGGATCCATGGTCGCCGAGGAGATGAAGACCGCGTCCTTCGCCAAGGTCTCGGCGACGCCGTCCTTGCCGAACAGGATCCCTTCAGTCTGCGCGGCATTGACGACGACGCTGACGACGATGTCGGCATCCCGGGCCGCCTCGGCCGGCGACCTGGCGCCCTTGCCGCCGTCGGCGACGAAGCGCGCCACCGCATCGGCCGACACGTCGCAGCCGGTCACCTCGAAACCGGCCCGCCTGAGCGAGGTCGCCATGCCGTATCCCATCGAGCCCAGCCCGATGACGGCGACACGTGATGTTGCGGAACTGGACATGTGGCGATCCCTGAACATTTTTAGTTGTTTGAGCGTGATCTTTTCGGAAAACCGGCTGCCACTTTGCGCCAGCGCGGCCCGCCGGGTCCGGATCATGCTCGTTGCTGCTTGCCTATCACGGCTTGGCCGCGCTGCCAAAGCATGAGACAAAGCGGAAAACGGATAGCGCCAAGGATGGCGCCACGAGCGAAACCGGATGAGCGAAACAAAGCTTCGTGAGGACATCTGCCGCTTCGGCCGCTCGCTGTTCGAGCGCGGCCTGACGCCGGGCTCGTCGGGCAATATCAGCGTCCGGCTCGCGGACGGCGGCTGGCTGGTGACGCCGACCGACGCCTCGCTCGGCTTCCTCGATCCGGCGAAAATGTCACGGCTCGACGGCGACGGCCGGCTCGTCTCCGGCGACGCCCCGACCAAGGAGGTGCCGCTGCACACCGCGCTCTACCAGACGCGCGGCTCCGCCGGCGCCGTGGTGCACCTGCACTCGACCCATTCGGTCGCGCTCTCGATGCTGCCCGAGATCGATCCGCGCGCCGCGCTGCCGCCGATGACGGCCTATTACGTCATGAAGTGCGGCCAGACCGCACTGGTGCCCTATTATCGCCCCGGCGATCCCGCCGTTGCCGACGCGATCCGGGGGCTGGCCGGGAAATATTCATCGGTGCTGCTCGCCAATCATGGGCCCGTCGTGTCGGGCGATACGCTGGAAGCGGCGGTGTTCGCGACCGAGGAGCTCGAGGAAACCGCAAAGCTCTATCTGCTGCTGCGCGGGCTGAACCCGCGCTATTTGTCGCCCGACCAGGTGGCGGATTTGACCAGGACGTTCGGGCTCGTGCTGCCGGATCACCCTCACTAGATCAAGCGGAGGATCGATATGCGGAAGACAGTCATGATGAGGTTCACAGGCTTGGCGTTAGCGGTTCCGTTCGCCGTTGGCCTTGCGGCGTCCGACGCACGGACCGAAGAGACCTTGCAAGGCATGCTGGCAACCCAGCTGCGCGCGCAGGGCTATCCTTGCGACAAGCCGCTCAAGGCCGAACGGGACGACAAGCTCTCCAAGCCCGACAACGAGGCCTGGACGCTGACCTGCAGCAACGCGACCTACCGCGTCAGCCGCGTGCCGGACCTCGCCGCCAAGGTCGAAAAGATCGACGAGGGCAAGTAGGTTGCGTGGGCTGGATCAGTAGCCCGCATGAGCGCAGCGATATGCGGGACGCCCGGACGGTTGCGTGCGTGGAGATATTCCGTCGCTACAGCCCCAGATACGCTTTCCGCACATCCGGATTGCCGCTGATCTCGGCCGCGGTGCCCTGCATCAGCACGCGGCCGGTCTGCAGGATGTAGGCGCGGTCGGCGATCTCCAAGCACTCGGCCATGCGCTGCTCGACGATCAGGACCGTCATGCCGGCGTCGCGGATGCGCTTCACGGCCTGGAAGATCTCGTCGACCAGTTTCGGCATGATGCCCTGCGAGGGCTCGTCGAGCATCAGAAGCCGCGGCCGTGTCATCAGCGCGCGGCCGATCGCGAGCATCTGCTGCTCGCCGCCGGACAAGGTCTCGGCACGCTGGTCGAGCCGTTCGCCAAGTCGCGGGAACAGCTTGAAGACCAGATCGAGCGGCGCGTCGCGGTCGGATTGGCTGCGATAGAGATAGCTGCCGAGCCGCAGATTATCGCGCACCGAGAGCCGCGGAAACAGCCGACGGTTCTCCGGCACGTAAGCGATGCCGCTTGACGTGATGACGTGCTGCGGCTGGCCGTCGATGCGCTTGCCGTCGAAGGTGACGGTCCCTGCGCGCGGCCGCTCGGCGCCGGCGATCGATTTGAGCAGCGTCGACTTGCCCGCACCGTTGGCGCCGGCGACGCAGACGATCTCGCCCTTGGTGACGTCGATCGACACCGAGGAGATCGCGACGAGGCCCTGATAGGCGGTGGTGACTTCACGCACCGACAGCATGACGATCCCCGAGATAGGCAGAAATGACTTCCGGATTGCGGACGACCTCGGTCGGCTTGCCCTCGACCAGCACCTTGCCGAGATTGAGCACGATGGCGCGGTCGACCAGCGGCATCACGATCTCCATGACGTGCTCGACCATCAGCACGGTGATGCCGGCGGCGCGCACCTTGCGCACCAGCTCGACGCCGGTCTGTGCCTCGACCGGCGTCAGTCCGGTGAGGACTTCGTCGAGCAGCAGCAGCTTCGGCTCGGTGGCGAGCGCGCGGGCGACCTCGAGCCGGCGCTTCTCCGACGGCACCAGATCAGCGGCCAGCTTGTCGGCGCGCGCCGCAAGTCCGCAGAACTCCAGCACCTCATAGGCCTTCTGCCGCGCGATGCGCATCTTTGTGTTGCGGATCAGCGCGCCGACGATGACGTTGTCGATCACGGTCATGGTCTCGAAACTCTTGACGACCTGGAAGGTGCGCCCGACGCCGCGCTGGCAGCGTTCCGCCGCCGGCAGCTTGGTCACGTCCTCGCCGTCGAAGATGATCGAGCCCTGGGTCGGCGGCAGCACGCCCGCGATCAGGTTGAACAGCGTCGATTTGCCAGCGCCGTTCGGGCCGATCAGGCCGACAATCTCGCCGCGCCCGACCGAGATCGAGACATCGCTGTTGGCGACGAGGCCGCCGAAGCGCTGCCAGACTCCGCGCGTTTCCAGCAGCGCCGTCATCGTGCGGCTCCCTTGCGCAGGGAGAACACGCTGACCAGGCCGCGCGGCAGCGCCAGCGAGATCACGACAATCAGCGTGCCGTAGACGATGAGGTCGACGCCGCGCCCGGAGCCGCCGATGAACGAGCGCGTCAGCTCGGTGAGCGGGATCAGGATGACCGCGCCCAGTACCGGGCCCCACAAGGTGCCGATGCCGCCAAGCACCGCGGGCAGCGCCATCAGCAGCGAGAACTGGAAGCCCATCACGCTCTCAGGATCGATGTAGGAGACGAACTGGGCGTAGAAGCTGCCGCCGACCGCAACCAGGAAGGCCGAGACCGCCGCCGCGCCCATCTTGGAATTGAACACGACCACGCCGAGGCTTTCGGCCGCGTCCGGATTGTCCTTCACCGCGCGCCACCAATAGCCCCATTTGGAATCCTCCAGCCACCAGGTGACGAACCAGGCGATGCAGGCCAGCGCCAGCGCGAAATAGAAATATGGCAGCTTCGAGCGCGTGAACTGGAATTTCAGCCAGCTGTCGCCGCGCACCGGGATGTCGATGCCGAGCGCCGCGCCGGCCCAATCCCAGTTCTGGATCAACAGCAGCGCGATCTCGGCGATCACGATGGTCGCGATCACGAAATAGTGCCCGCGCAGGCGGAAGCAGGGATAGCCGAGCGCCATCGCGATCAAGGCGGAGATCGCCCCGCCCGCCAGCATGCCGAACCACGGCAGCACGCCGAACTTGGTGAACAGCAGCGCGGTGGTGTAGGCGCCGAGCCCGAAATACAGCGCGTGGCCGAGCGAGATCTGCCCGCAATAGCCGGACAGGATGTTCCAGCTCTGCGACAGCGCCGCATACATCAGCGTCAGCACCATGATGTTCTGGACGTAGACGTCCTTGACGAACAGCGGCACCAGCGCGGCGATCACCGCGAGGCAGGCCGCCACGATCAGGTCACGCCTGCGGCGTTGGGCGAACTGGGTGTCCATCACATCGATCCGAACAGGCCACGCGGGCGGATGAAGACGACCAGCAGGTAAACGGCATAGATGCCGACCGATTTCAGCGACGGCGGCAGAATCAGCGCGGTGGTCGCCTCCACCAGGCCGACGATGATGCCACCGGCAAAGGCGCCGAACACGCTGCCGAAGCCGCCGAGCGCCACGGTGACGTAGGCGATCAGGGCGAACGACGCGCCGACATCGGGATAGACGTAGAAGAAGATCGCCATGATGGCGCCGGCGAGGCCGACCAGCGCAGCACCAAGGCCCCAGCCGAGCGCGAACACCCGGTTTTTGTCGATGCCGACCAGCGCCACCGCGCCGGCATCCTCGCGCGTCGCCTCGAGCGCGCGGCCGAAATCGGTGCGATTGATGAAGAAGTAGAGCGCGACGAAGGCCGCGATCGACAGCATCGCGCCGATCAGCTGCGGCTCCGGCAGATAGATGCCGGCGATCGACACCGTCTTGCCGCCGACCCAGGAGTTGGTGACGCTGCGGTAGTCGGGCGTGAAGAAGAACTGGGCGAGGCCCCGCATCACGATCGCCAGGCCGAAGGTCGAGAAGATCTGCACCATGCCGGCATTGGCCTTGGCGCGCATCGCGAAGCGGACGATCAACAGATAGACCACCGCGCCGAACACGAACAGCGCCGCGGCGACCAGCGGCGCCGAGAGCAAGGGATCGATCGCGAAGAACGCGAACAGGAAGAAGGTCGCGTACATCGCGATCATCAGGAATTCGCCGTGCGCGAAATTCACGACGTCCATCAATCCGAAGATCAATGCGAGGCCTGCGGCGATCAGTCCGTAGAGCAGGCCCATCAACAGGCCGCTCGCCAAACTCTGGATAATGGTCTCGGCTGTCACCGCCGTCTGTCCCCTCTAGAGCGTTTTCGAGCGAAGTGGATACCGGTTCGCGCTAGGAAAACGCGTCGCAACAAGAATCCGGGGCTCCGTTCCGGTACAATCGGAACGGAGCTCCGGCGCCCGACCGATCAGCTGTTCATCGGCCAGATCGCCTCGGAGACGGCGGCCTGTTCCGGGAAGATCGTCACGAAGTTCTTCGCGGAGTACTGCAACAGCACCGGATCTGCGAAGTTGTTCTGCCCCATCTCGTCGAACTTGACGCGCCGCCACGGCATGATGGTCTGATCGCCCGGCATGTCGGTGGCGACCAGCGCCTCGCGGATCTTCTCGCCGTCGGTCGACTTGGCGCGATTGATGGCGTCCGCCATCACGATCAGGCCCATGAATTGGCGCGACGAATAGTCGTTGAAGTCCTTGCCGGACTTGGCACGGTACATCTCGTTGATCAGACCGACCATCGGACGCTTCTGCGCCAGGTCGAGCGAGAAGCTGCCGCGCGAGATCACGCCCTCGAGCTTGTCGCCGACCGCGTCATAAGTCGCCTTCTCGGAGAAGCCGGCGTCCTGCGCCATGATGTTCTTCGGCTTGTAGCCGAGCTCGGCCATGGTCTTGACCAGGAGGATCGCGTCGGTGGTGTAGCTCGACGGCATCAGCACGTCGGCATTCGCCGCCTTGAGCTGCTGCACCTCGGCGGTCAGCGACGGCGAGTTGGCGCGGTACTTGATGTCGGCCACGATCTTGTAGCCGCGCTCGCCGGCGAGCTTGGTCTGCGCGTTCGCCGAATCGGTGCCGAAGATGGTGTCCTCGTGGAACAGCGCCAGCGTTTCGATCTTCTGGCCCTTCTTCTTCATCGCATCGAAGAAATCGAACATCGCGGTCGAGAACATCTCGTCATGCGGCGAGGCGCGGAAATAGTATTTCAGGCCGCGGCGATGCAGGCTCGGCGAGGAATTGTCGGCCGAGAGGAACGGAACGCCGTAGCGCTCGCAGATCTGGCTGACGGTGACGGCGACCGCGCTCTGATAGGTGCCGATCACGGCGCAGACCTTCTCCTGCGTGATCAGGCGCTCGGCTTCGGCGCGGCCCTTCTGCGGATCGGCCTGGTGGTCGGCGAACACGAGCTTGACCTTGGCGCCGCCCAGGCCGGACAGGCCCTCGCCCTTGGCGAGCGGCAGCGCGAAATCATAGTTCTTGTTGATGATGTCTGCCGCGGTCTCGAACGCGCGCTGCGCGTCGACGCCGATCTGGGCGCTGGCGCCCGAGAGCGGATAGATCACGCCGATTGCCACTTCACTGGCCTGCGCGCGCGCGGCCATCGGACCGAGCGCCGCGGCGGCAGTGGCACCCAGCAACACGTTACGGCGAGAGATCGTCATCGAAATTTCCCCTTGGTCAGCTTGTTATTATCGATGTGACGCTTGTAGCGCGCAGTAAAGCCTCAATGAATTGCACGAATTGCCTATTCAGAGCACAGCGAGCTGCTTGTTCCTGAGATCGGTCACCAGCATCAGGCCCGGCGAATGCGTGATCGCGAACGGCAGCTTCGCGCTTGCGATCACCGATTGCGGCGTGACGCCACAGGCCCAGAACACCGGGATCTCGTCATCGGCGACCGGTACCGCATCGCCGTAATCGGGCTTGGCGATATCCTTGATGCCGATCGCATGCGGATGGCCGAGATGGACCGGCGCGCCATGCACGGACGGAAAGCGCGAGGTGATCTGCACCGCGCGGATCGCATCCGCCGGCTTGAACGGGCGCATCGACACCACCATGGGTCCCGCGAACGGCGCCGACGGGCTGCAGGCGATATTGGTCCGGTACATTGGCACACGCAGATTGCGTTCAATGTGACGGATCGGCAGGCCCTCATCCAGCAGCGCCTCTTCAAACGAGTAGGAGCAGCCGAGCACGAAGGTGACGAGATCGTCGCGCCAGTATTTGGTGATGTCGGTCGGCTCGTCCGCCACCTCGCCGTCGCGCCAGACCCGGTAGCGCGGCACGTCGGTGCGGATGTCGAGGTCGAGGCCGAGCGCCGGAATGCGGGGGTCGCCGACATCGGACATGCCGATGATCGGGCACGGCTTCGGATTGAGCTGGCAGAAGCGGTGGAAGGCGCCGGCGAGCTTTTCCGGCAGGATCGCGAGATTGCCCTGGACGAAACCATTGGCGAGGCCGGCCGTGGTGGCCGAGGCCACGCCGTCACGGCAGGCGCGGCGCGCTTCGACGCTCGCCGGCACCGGCTCCCCCTGAGATCGCTGCACTGCCGCAAAAACAGTCATGGGATTCTCCTGCCCATAATCTCGACAAGGACAAACCAACACCAAGCGTGGTATAATGTCTAATCGTCCTTTCTAATCAAAATCGATAAAACAGATTTATCGATCGGGAAAATACTTCCAATGACGGACTTCCGCTCGATCGAGACATTCCTTTGGGTCGTCAAGCTCGGCAGCTTCCGCGGCGCCGCCCAGCGGCTCAACACCACCCAGCCGGCGATCTCCCAGCGCATTGCCCAGCTCGAGCGCGAAATGGGCGTCAAGCTGCTCAACCGCGACCACCGGGTGGCCTCGCCGACCCCGAGCGGGCGGCTGATGATGATCTATGCCGAGAAGCTGATCGGCCTGCGTTCGGAGATGATGGCCGAGGTCGGCGACCGTTCCGCGATGCGCGGCGCGCTGCGGCTCGGTGTCGCGGAGACCATCGTGCACACCTGGCTGCCGCGCCTCGTCAAGAGCGTCAACGAGGTCTACCCGAACCTGTCGCTGGAGATCGAGGTCGACATCACGCCCAATCTGACGCAGCGGCTGCTGGCGCAGGAGATCGAGCTCGCCTTCGTGCTCGGACCGGTCTCGGCCTCCGGCGCGCACAACCATGTGCTGTGCGATTACCCGATCGGTTTCCTGGCGAGCCCGGCGCTCGGCCTCGGCGACGGCCCGGTGGCGCGGCAGGACCTGGCGCGGTTTCCGATCATCACCTTTCCGCGCAAGACCCAGCCCTACGAAACCGTGCGCGCGCTGTTCAACGCCCCCGATCTGCCGCCGATCCGGCTGCACGCCTCGACCTCGCTCGCGACCGTGATCCACATGGCCAATGAAGGGCTTGGCATCGCGGTGATCCCGGCGGCGATCGTCGAGAACGAGCTTGCCGACGGGCGGCTGCAACTGCTCGACACCGACCTCAAGCTGCCGCCCCTCACCTTCACCGCGAGCTGGCTCGCCTCGCCCGATGCGGTCGCCATCGAGCGCGTCGCCAATCTCGCCAGGCAGATCGCGCAGGCGAGCGTGGCGGTTGACGGCGCGAGAGTGGCGCGTCATTGAACGATTGCCGGATAATCGAACGTCATTCCGGGATGGTCCGAAGGACCAGACCTCAGGTGCGCAACCGCGCACCGGGGAATCTCGAGATTCCATAATGCGCAATTGCGCATTAGGGTTCGATGCTGACGCATCGCCCCGGAATGACGAAAATAAAAATGGACTGACGACATGAGCCGAGCCGCCACCAACCTGCAGATCGATTCCGCCCGCCTCTGGGGCACCATCCACGAAACCGCGCAGTTCGGTGCAACGCCCAAGGGCGGCGTGCGGCGGCTGACCCTGAGCGCCGAAGACAAGCAGGTGCGCGACTGGTTCCGCAAGGCGTGCGAGGACGCGGGCCTCGAGGTGCAGGTCGACGCGCTGGGCTCGATGTTCGGCTTAAGGAAAGGACGGGACATGTCGAAGCCGCCGATCGGCGTCGGCTCGCATCTCGACACCCAGCCGACCGGTGGCAAATATGACGGCGTGCTCGGCACGCTGGCGGCGCTCGAAATGGTGCGTACGCTGAACGATGCCGGCATCGAGACCGAGCTGCCGATCTGCATCTGCAACTGGACCAATGAAGAAGGCTCGCGCTTTGCGCCGGCGATGATGGCCTCCGCCGCCTATGTCGGCGACTTCACCACCGACGACATCCTGTCGCGCAAGGACGCCGAAGGCGTCACGGTGGCGCAGGCGCTGGACACGATCGGTTATCGCGGCGACGCCCCGGTCGGCCGCCAGAAGTTCACCAGCTTCGTCGAGCTGCATATCGAGCAGGGTCCGATCCTGGAGGCCGAGAACAAGACCATCGGCGTGGTCGATTCCGGCCAGGGCGTGTTGTGGTACGACGGCAAGATCACCGGCTTCGAGAGCCACGCCGGCTCGACCCCGATGCCGCTGCGCCGCGATGCGCTGGCGACGCTGTCCGAGATCGTGCTGGCGATGGAGAGCATCGCGAAGAAGCACGGCCCGAAGGCAGTCGGCACCATCGGCGAGGCCGTGATCGCCGCGCCCTCGCGCAACGTCATCCCCGGCGAGATCGCCTTCACGGTGGATTGCCGCAGCGCCGACGCCGCGATCATGGATGCGCTGGATCGCGACCTGCGTGCCGCCGTGAGCGAGATCGCAGCAAAGCGCAAGGTCGAGGTGCAGCTTGATCTCGTCTGGCGCAAGGCGCCGACGCATTTCGATCCCAAACTGGTCGACGCGGTGGAGAATGCGGCGAAACAGCTCGGCTATTCGCACCGCCGCATCACCTCGGGCGCCGGCCACGATGCCTGCAACCTCAACACGGTGATGCCGGCAGCAATGGTGTTCGTGCCCTGCAAGGACGGCATCAGCCATAATGAGCTGGAAGACGCCAAGCAGACCGATTGCGCCGCCGGCGCCAACGTCCTGATGCATACGGTGCTGGCGCTCGCCGGCGTCGCGTCCTGATCATCATTTCTCCTCATCGGATGGAGGCTTTCGTGCGCGCAGTGTTTGTCGACGCCAATGAATCGCTCGCTGTCATCACCGAGCGCCTGGAAAAATCAGGCGATCCCAGGATGCGGATCAACCGCAACCCGGACATCAAGTCCGAGGACTATCCGGCGGTGCTCGACGGCGCCGAGATCGCGGTGGTCGACCACACCGCGCTGCCGACCGAGATTGCGAAAAAGTGCGCCGGCCTGAAGCACGTCGTGTTCCTCGGCACCGGCGCGCGCAGCTACATGAACCCGGAAGAGCTCGCCGAGCTCGGCATTTCCGTGCACCTGATCAAGGGCTATGGCGACACCGCGGTCGCGGAATCGGCGATCGCGCTGATGTGGTCGTCGGCGCGCGTGATCGCGCAGATGGACCGCGAGATGCGCGCCGGCAACTGGCTGCGCGAGGACGGCATGCAGCTCACCGGCAAGACGCTCGGCCTCGTCGGCTTCGGCGGCATCGCTGCCGAGGTCGCCCGCATCGCGCTCGGCAGCGGCATGAAGGTGATCGCCTGGAACCGGTCGCCCAGGAGCCATCCCGGCGTCGAATTCGTCGAGCTCGACACCGTGCTGGCCAACAGCGACGTGGTCTCGATCCACCTGCTGCTGAACGACGAGACCCGCGGCCTGATCACGCGCGACAAGATCGCGAAGATGAAAAAGGGCGTGGTGCTGATCAACACCGCGCGCGGCGCGATCGTCGACGAGCAGGCGATGATCGATGCGCTCAATTCGGGCCACATCCGCCACGCCGGCCTCGATGTCTACAACATCGAGCCGCTGCCGAAGGATCACCCGCTGACCAAGATCCCGAACGTGACGCTGTCGGCGCACTCCGCCTTCCGCACGCCCGAGGCGAGCGAGAATTTGATCCACGCGGCGTGGGAGCATTGCCGCAGGATCGTGAAGGGGTAATCTCCACTGTCGTCCCGGCCAAGCGAAGCGCGAGCCGGGACCCATAACCACCGAAGGTCATTGTTGCATAACGCTGGAGCCACAGCTCGCTTCGACAACGAACGTCTGTGGTTATGGGTCCCTGCTTTCGCAGGGACGACGATGTGGCTGACAGCGTAGCCTAATCCACCATCTCCGCGACCGCCTTGCCGCACGCCGTGGTGTCGGCATTGCCGCCGAGGTCGCGCGTGCGCAGCGTGCGTTCGCCGAGCGTGCGCTCGATCGCGCCGACGATGGCGCTAGCTGCCTGCTTCTCGCCGAGATGCTCCAGCATCATCGCGCCCGACCAGATCATGCCGATCGGGTTGGCAATGCCCTGCCCGGCGATGTCAGGCGCCGAGCCGTGCACCGGCTCGAACACAGAGGGGAAATCGCCTTCCGGATTGATGTTGCCCGACGGCGCGATGCCGATCGTGCCGGTGCAGGCCGGGCCGAGATCGGAAAGAATGTCCCCGAACAAATTGGAGCCGACCACGACGTCGAACCAGTCCGGATGCAGCACGAAATTCGCGGTCAGGATGTCGATGTGGTACTTGTCCCACTTCACGCCCGGATATTTCTTGGCCATCGCCTCCACGCGCTCGTCCCAGTAGGGCATGGTGATGGAGATGCCATTCGACTTGGTCGCCGAGGTCAAATGCTTCTTCGGCCGCGACTGCGCCAGATCGAACGCGAATTTCAGGATGCGGTCGACGCCGGTGCGGGTCATCACGGTCTGCTGGGTGACGAATTCGCGGTCGGTGTCCGGGAACATGCGGCCGCCGACGGAAGAATATTCGCCCTCGGTATTCTCGCGCACCACCCAGAAATCGATGTCGCCGGGCTTGCGGTTCGCCAGCGGCGACGGCACGCCGGGCATCAGCCGCACCGGGCGCAGGTTGACGTACTGGTCGAACTCGCGGCGGAACTTGATCAGCGAGCCCCACAGCGAGATGTGATCCGGGATCTTGGCCGGCCAGCCGACCGCGCCGAAATAGATCGCGTCATGCTTGCCGATCTTGTCCTTCCAGTCGGCCGGCATCATCTCGCCGTGCTTCTCGTAATAGTCGTAGGAGGCGAAGCCGAAATGGTCGAACTTCACGTCGACGCCGTGCTTCTTCGCCGCCGCCTCGATAACGCGCAGGCCCTCCGGCATCACTTCCTTGCCGATGCCGTCACCGGGAATGACCGCAATCCGATACTGCTTCTTTGCACTGCTCATCGAGAACACCCTTGTGATTTGCCCGGCCGGCAATGCCGCCTATTCTGATGGTCCTGCAATGGACCAAACTTCGCGCGAGCGCAACGCTGCAGTGCAGTGTTGACCGCGGCGCGACCCTGCCCCACCAAATTCGCCGACACCCCACTCCTCATACCAAGCGAGACATCCCATGGATCTGCATCTGCGCGGCAAGCGTGTCCTGATCACCGGCGCCTCCAAGGGCATTGGCGCGGCCGCCGCCGAAGCCTTTGCCGAGGAAGGCGCCAATCTGCTGCTCGCCGCCCGCAACGGCGAGCAATTGAAGGAACTGGCCGAGCGGCTCCGTTCGGCGCATCAGATCGACGCGGCGATCAGCGTGGTCGACCTGCGCAAATCCGAAGATCTGGCGCGATTGGCAAGAGAAGCCGCCGACATCGACATCCTCGTCAACAATGCCGGCGACATCCCGGGCGGCTCGATCGACAAGATCGACGAGGCGACATGGCGGCACGCCTGGGAGCTCAAGGTGTTCGGCTATGTCAACCTGACGCGCGCAGTCTATGCCCAGATGAAGGCACGCGGTGGCGGCGTGATCGTCAACGACATCGGCGCAGCCGGCGAGAAGTTCGACGCCAACTACGTCTGCGGCAGCGCCGGCAATGCGGCGCTGATGGCGTTCACCCGCGCGCTCGGCGGCAAGAGCCTCGCCGACAATATCCGCGTCGTCGGCATCAATCCCGGCCCTGTCGGTACCGACCGCCACGTCACGCTGCTCAAGACCCGTGCCAAAAACCAGTTCGGTGACGAGAACCGCTACAAGGAGTTCCAGAAAGGTCTGCCGCTCGGCCGCCCCGCACATGCGCGCGAGATCGGCGACCTGATGGCGTTCCTGGCGTCCGACCGCGCCGGCTATACGTCCGGCGTGATCTACACCGTGGATGGCGGGCTGACGTCGGGGTGGGGATGACGTCACCGCTTGCCGCGACGTCATCCTGAGGAGCCGCGAAGCGGCGTCTCGAAGGATGGGCCACGGCCACGGGCTACGTCATCCTTCGAGGCTCGCCCAGCGGCGCAATTGCGCCGCAAGGCTCGCGCCTCCAGCGACAAAGGCGAAGCCTTTGCGCGGGGATGACGTCAACCAACCGTCCGCTCGAACAACTGCCGGATCAGCGTCGTGATGCGGCCCTGCGGCGCCAGCATCTGGTTCATGATGGAGAAATGATCGGCGCCGGCGATCTCCTCATAGGTCACCGGCAAGCCGTAACGGGCGCGATGGCCGGCGAAATCGGCGGTCTGCTTGCGCAGCAGCGGCAATTCGGCGCTGCCGACCACAAGCGACAGCGGCTTTGCCGTACCGCCTTCCGCCATCATCGGCGAGTTGCGCCGCGACGCCGCTTCGTCGAGCTTGAGCTTTTCGTTGAGGTAGGAATGCCTGATCGGCTCGAGGTCGTAGATTCCCGAGATCGCCATGCCGGCCCGGACATGGGCGTTCGACAGCGCCATCGATGTCAGATGTCCGCCGGCCGACCAGCCCGACACCACGATGCCCTCGGCAGCGGCTCCGAGCGCGGGCAACTGCCCGGCCAGAAAGTCGATGCCAGCATGGATCTCGGCGACGATGTCATCGAGCGTCGCATCGGGCGCCAGCGTATAGCCGATCAGCGCGACATTGATGCCATGGGCCATCGGCCCCTCGGCGAAGATCGTGAACACTTCCTTGGCACGGGTCTGCCAGTAGCCGCCGTGGATGAACAGCAGCGTCGGCGCGCCGTCGCGTGCCTTCAGGAAATCGATCCGGTTGCGCTCACGCGGGCCATATCGGAGGTCGAGATGTTGCGCGTGCTTCTGCCGCAATGCCGCCGAGCGCTGCTCCCATCCCGCAGCAATCTCGGCGCTGCCCTTGACGGCAACGCCGTTGTTCAGACCGAGATCGCGCTCCTCTTGGCTCATTGCGCGCCAGTCCAGCGCGGAAAACAACGCTGCCATCCCCACCCCCTCCGTTCACGTCGCATTGCCACGACGGCAGGAAATGTTCTACAGCACAAGCAAACAGAAGGCATAGGAGCAACGGCGCATGGCTGATCAGGGCTTGGTGAAGGAAACGGCGTGTGCCGTCGTCGAGAAGCTGAAGGCCGGTGACGTCACGCCGCTCGATCTGCTCGACGTGCTGGAGACGCGCATCGCCGAGGTGGACGGCAAGGTCAACGCACTGCCGACGCTCTGCTTCGACCGCGCCCGCACCCACGCCAAGGCCCTGATGCAGAAACCTGTCAGCGAGCGCGGCCTGCTCGCGGGCCTTCCCGTTCCAATCAAGGATCTCACTGCCGTCGCCGGCGTGCTGACCACGCAGGGCTCGCCGATCTTCAAGGACAACATCCCGGCGAAGTCGGACATCCTGGTCGAGCGCCTCGAACAGAATGGTGGCGTGATCTACGCCAAGTCGAACACGCCGGAATTCGGCGCCGGCGCCAACACCTTCAACGAGGTGTTCGGTCCGACCCGCAATCCCTGGGACACGTCGCGCTCGGCCGCCGGCTCCTCCGGCGGCGCCGCGGCGGCGCTGGCGAGCGGCACCGCGTGGCTCGCGCACGGCTCCGACATGGGCGGCAGCCTGCGCAACCCGGCGAGCTTCTGCGGCATCGTGGGCCTGCGGCCGTCGATCGGCCGCGTCGCGCACACGCCGAAATTCGGTGTCGACCGTACCCTCGGGGTGCAGGGACCGATGGCGCGCAATGTCGAGGACCTCGCGCTGCTGCTCGACGCGATGAGCGGCGAGCACGCCGCCGATCCGCTGTCGCTGCCCGCACTGCCGACGTCGTTCCTGTCCGCAGCCCGCTCCGGCAGCAAGCCGAAACGCATCGCCTATTCGCCCGATCTCGGCATCACGCCGGTCGATCCCGAAGTCAAGGCGGTGACCCGCAAGGCGGCGGAGCGGTTTGCGGAAGCCGGTGCGATCGTCGAGGAGGCGCATCCCGATCTGCGCGAAGCCCATGAATGCTTCCACGTGTTGCGCGCGTTCGATTTCGCGATCAGCAAGGCCGAATTGCTGCGAACCAAGCGCGATTTGCTGAAGCCCGAGGTGATCTGGAACATCGAGGAAGGGTTGAAGCTCACGGTCGAGAAGCTCGAACGCGCCGAGGCGCAGCGCGTCGCGATGACGGCGCGCGCGCTCGAATTCTTCGACAAGTACGACCTGCTGCTGGCGCCCGCGACCATCGTGGCGCCGTTCCCGGTCGAGAACCGCTATGTCGCCGAGTGCGACGGCAAGAAGTTCGACAATTACGTCGAATGGCTCGGCATCGTCTACGCGATCACGCTGGCCTGCTGTCCGGCGCTCTCGCTGCCCTGCGGCTTCACCGCCTCGGGCCTGCCGGTCGGCCTGCAGATGGTCGCCAAGCCGCGTGCCGAAGCGCAGCTGCTGGCCGGCGCGAAAGTGCTGGAGGACATTCTGGGCGTGCGCGGCACCACGCCGATCGATCCGCGTCCGCCGAGGTAGAGGGCCGCTCCCTCATGGTGAGGAGGCGCCAACGGGTCCGCGCGAAGCGCGGCCCGATGACAGGCTCCGCGCCGTCGCGAACCATGAGGCCCGGTCCGTGGACTCGTCCTTCGAGACGCTTGCTGCGCAAGCTCCTCAGGATGAGGTGATGAATCTGTTGATGCGGCCCCAAGACGCGAAGCCTACGCCCTATCCTCCGTCGCCTGCAGCGCCACCGTGAGTGCCGCCTTGGTCTGCTCGACGATTTCGTCCAGCAACTCCTCGCGGCTGATCTGCGCGGACTCGCCGGTGAGCAGGCCCTGCTCGGCGAGCATCACGATGCCGTGCAGCCCGGCCCAGATCTTCAGCGCCTGCCGCTCGCGCAGCAGCCCGACCGCGGGCGCCTCGAACGACTCGATCAGCAGCGCCAGCGTTTCCATCGCCGCGGTGTGCAGCTCGCTGCCCTTGGGCGCGCAGGCCATGGTGCGCGACGCGAACATCAGCCGGTAGATGCCGTGGCGCTCGAGCCCGAAGGCGAGCGCGGCCTGGGCAAAGCGCGACAGCTTCGAGCCTTTGCCCGACTGCTCGATCGCCTCGCGCATGATCACGTTGAACTGCCGGAACGCTTCCGCGGTCACCGCCTCCAGCAGCGCCTCGCGGTCGGCGAAATGCCGGTACGGCGCCGGCTGCGAGACGCCGAGCTGCTTGGCCAGCGCCTTGATGCTGATCGCCTCGGGACCACCGAGCTCGACCTCGCGTAACGCGGCCTGGATCAGGGCTTCGCGGAGGTCGCCATGGTGGTAAGTTTTGAACGGCTTACGAACGATTTGTCCCATTGCGGCAATGATCGCTGAATTTTCGCTTGACGCGCAAGCGCGACGATAATGTAATATACTATAACTTGGTGATCCGGTTAAGAGGCCGGCCGCCCAAGCAAGCCAAGAACTTGCCTAAACAAGAACTTGCCTAAGCAAGACTTGCATAAACTGGAATGAGGAACCGGGCGCAACCCACAATGCGCCAGAGCCGAGGGAGGGTGCTTGCATGTCCAAGCTCAGAATCCGCGTCGACCAGAACAAGTGCCAGGGTCACGCCCGCTGCAAATCACTCGCCCCCGAACTGTTCGAGCTCGACGAATACGGCAACGCCCATGAGGTCGGCGACGGCACCGTCCCGGCCGGGCTCGAGGACAAGGCCTGGCTCGCGCAGACCAATTGCCCGGAAATCGCGATCGAAGTCACCGAGGAATAACGGCGAGCCGGGAACGGCCGCGCGCCGCCCGTTGAGCCGACCAGCGTTTGATCGAACGAGAAGGAAACGAGCTGATGTCCGATTCCCCGTCCGCAAGCTATCTGCCCGAACATCCCCCGGTCACCGACTGGGTCCATGATTTCGACCATACCGATCCGGTCTGGACCGACGACCCGTTCCCGATCTGGGAGACGCTGCGCGCGGCTTCGCCCGTCGTACATACCGAGCGTTTCCTCGGCTGCTACATGCCGACCACCTATCAGGCGGTGAAGGAGATCGCCTACGACACCGAGCACTTCTCCTCGCGCCGCGTCATCGTGCGCGACGTCCGCCCCGAGATCACCGCCCGCGCGCCGCCGATCACCTCCGATCCGCCGGAGCACAAGCCCGCCAAGCAAGTGCTGCTGCCGCCGTTCACGCCGGACGCGATGAAGCGGCTGGAGCCGCGGGTGCGCGCGATCTGCAACGAGCTGATCGACGACTTCATCGCCGATGGCCATTGCGACGCCGCCGCGCGCTACACCAAGCACATCCCGGTGCGCGCCATCGCCCATATGCTGGGGATTCCCGAGAAGGACGGCGATCTCTTCATCAAATGGATCCACCAGATCCTCGAGCTCGGCATCAAGAACGAAGACGAGCTGATGAACGGCGTCCGCGAGATGACCGGCTACTTCGTGGCCCATCTCGAGCAGCGCAAGCTTGAGCCGGGCGACGATCTGATCTCGCAGCTGCTGCGGGCCAAGGGCCCCGGCGGCCAGCCCCTCACCGACGAGCATGTGCTCGGCTCGCTGCGGCTGCTTCTGATCGCCGGCATCGACACCACCTGGAGCGCGATCGGCTCCTCGCTCTGGCACCTCGCCAAGACGCCGGCCGATCGCGAGCGCCTGATCGCGGAGCCGGCACTGATCCCGACCGCGATCGAGGAATTCCTGCGCGCCTATTCGCCGGTGACGATGGCGCGCGAGGTGATGAAGGAGACCACGATCTCCGGTTGCCCGGTGAAGGCGGGCAACATGGTGCTGTTGTCCTTCCCCGCAGCCAATCGCGATCCCGCCATGTTCCCCGATGCGGACAAGGTGGTGATCGACCGCAAGGAGAACCGCCACGCCGCCTTCGGTCTCGGCATCCACCGCTGCGTCGGTTCCAACCTCGCGCGGATGGAAATGCAGGTCGCGATCGAGGAATGGCTGAAGCGGATCCCGGATTTCCGGCTCGATCCGGCCGGCAAGGTCGCCTGGTCGGAAGGCACGGTGCGCGGCCCGCGTCAACTGCCCGTTCTGTTCGGCAACAACGCCTGAGGAACCGGACAGCGGTTACATCGCGTCACCCAATGAGGTAGCTTGCCCCGGAATCGAACCGACGAGTCCGGGAGCAATGCCATGTCCGAACAAACCGCTCAGCCCGCGAGCGATCATCTCGACATCCACGACGTCGAGCGGCGGGTGAAGGCGATCTTCATCGGCTCGGTTGGCAATCTCGTCGAGTGGTACGATTTCTACGCCTACACGGCGTTTGCGCTGTATTTCGCGCCGGCGTTCTTCCCGCACAGCGATCCGGTGGTGCAGCAGCTCAATGCCGCCGTGCTGTTTGCCGCGACCTTCCTGATGCGCCCGCTCGGCGGCTGGCTGTTCGGCTTCATCGCCGACCGCTATGGCCGGCGGCTGTCGTTGACGCTCTCGGTGGTCTGCATGTGCTTCGGCTCGCTGATCATCGCGGTGACGCCGACCTATGCCACGATCGGCATCGCGGCCCCGGCGATCCTGGCGCTGGCCCGCGTCATCGAGGGCCTGAGCCTCGGCGGCGAATATGGCGCCAGCGCCACCTATCTCAGCGAGGTCGCCGATCCCAAGCACCGCGGCTTCTACTCCAGCTTCCAATACGTCACGCTGATCGGCGGCCAGCTCACCGCGATCATCGTGCTGCTGTTGCTGCAAAAGGTGTTTTTGACGCCGGACGAGCTGAAGGCCTGGGGCTGGCGGATTCCGTTCGTGATCGGCGCCATGCTCGCGATCGTCGCGGCGGTGATGCGGCGCGGCCTGCATGAGACCGAGGCCTTCGAGGAGGCCAAGAAGGTTTCCAAGCCGACCGGCTCGATCGTCGGCCTGTTGAACTATCCGCGCGAATTGCTGCTGGTGGTCGGTCTCACCGCCGGCGGCACCGCAGCGTTCTATACCTTCACCACCTACATGCAGACCTTCGTGAAGCTGTCGGTCGGCCTCACCGAGGACCAGACCACCTTCGTGATCTTCGGCTCGCTGATTTTCGCGACCATCCTGCAACCGATCTATGGCGGACTCTCCGATAAAATCGGTCGCAAGCCGCTGCTGATCTTCTTCGGCATCGCCGGCACGCTCGGCACGATCCCGATCCTGACCGCGCTGAAGGACACCAAGTCGCCGTTCATGGCCTTCCTTCTGATCTGCGGCGCCTGGATCTTCGTCGCCGGTTACACCTCGATCAACGCGATCGTGAAGGCCGAGCTGTTCCCGACCAATGTCCGCGCGCTCGGCGTCGGCCTGCCCTACGCCATCACGGTGTCGATCTTCGGCGGCACCGCGCCGGCGGTCGCGCTCTATTTCAAGAGCATCGGGCATGAGGACTGGTTCTATTACTATCTCAGCGGCATGATTTTCCTGTCGCTGCTGATCTATTCGACGATGCGCGATACCAAGCGCGACTCCGCGATGCATCGCCACGAGTGACGGCGCAACGCCCATGACCGACGATAGCGAACCGCCCGAGAGCAAGCTGACGCGCAGCAAGCAGCGCTGGGCACGCGAAGGCAAATTCCTCACCGGCAAGGTCACCCGGCCGCAGGAGCAGCGCCTGCCGCCGGGCCAGCACCTGACGGCGGACTGGCCGGTGCTCGATCTCGGGCTGATGCCGAACATCTCCCGGGAGCGCTGGCGGCTCGACGTCTACGGCGCGGTCGAGCAGACCATCTACTGGACCTGGCAGCAGTTCATGGCGCAGCCGCAGACGCAATTCGTCTCGGACATCCACTGCGTCACAACCTGGTCGCGCTACGACAATCAGTGGGAGGGGCTCGCCACCCGCGACCTGCTCGCCGCCTGCCAGCCGCGCGAGGGGGCGCGCTTCGTCGCGCTGCATTCGTATGACGGCTATACGACGAACCTGCCGATCGAGGACTTTGCCGCCGAGGACGCGCTGCTCGCCCATAGCTGGTCGGGCAAGCCGTTGGAGCAGGAGCATGGCGGCCCGGTGCGGCTCGTGGTGCCGCATCTGTATTTCTGGAAGAGCGCGAAGTGGCTGCAGCGCATCGAATTCCTCACCGAGGACGCGCCCGGCTTCTGGGAGGTGCGCGGCTATCACAATCGCGGTGATCCCTGGGCCGAACAGCGCTATTCTGGCGACTGACAAACCAACGAGATGATGGAGCCTGCCCGTGCCGCACGAACGCTTTCAATTCACCGGTGTGGGCGGCCATCAGCTGGCCGCCGCGCTTGACACGCCCGACGGGCCGATCAAGGCCTATGCGCTGTTCGCGCACTGCTTCACCTGCGGCAAGGACGTGCTGGCCGCAAAGCGCATCGCGGTCGCGCTCGCGGCCAAGGGCATCGCCACGCTGCGCTTCGACTTCACCGGCCTCGGCTCCAGCGAGGGCGAGTTCGCCAACTCGACCTTCTCGTCGAACGTCGCCGATCTCGTCCGCGCCGCCGACCATTTGCGCGAGACGCGCAAGGCACCCGCGATCCTGATCGGCCACAGCCTCGGCGGCGCCGCGATCCTGGCCGCCGCGGGTCAGATCCCCGAAGCCAAGGCGGTCGCCACCATCGCCGCGCCCTCCGATCCCGTCCATGTCACGCATTTCTTCAAGGACCGGATCGAGGACATCCGCACGCAGGGCGAAGGCGAAGTCTCGCTCGCCGGCCGCCCGTTCCGCATCAAGCGAGAATTCCTCGACGACGTCGCCGAGCAGAATCTGATGGCGCAGGTGAAGCAGCTGCACAAGGCGCTGCTGATCATGCATTCGCCGACCGACGACACCGTCGGCATCGACAACGCCACGCATATCTTCAGCGCCGCCAGGCACCCCAAGAGCTTCGTCTCGCTGGCCGGCGCCGATCATCTCTTGAGCGGCAAGCAGGATGCCGCCTATGTCGCCGACCTGATCGGGGCCTGGGCCGAACGCTACATCGACCTCGCGCCGCAGCCGGCGGCGGATACCGGCACTGCGCCGCGCAACGTCGTGGTGCAGGAGACCCGCGCCGGCAAGTTTCAGCAGATCGTCACGGCAGGCCCGCATCGCATGCTGGCCGACGAGCCGGTCGCGGTCGGCGGCCAGGACTCCGGCCCCGGCCCCTACGACTTCGTGCTGGCCGGGTTAGGCGCCTGCACCTCGATGACGATGCGGATGTATGCCGACCGCAAGTCGCTGCCGCTCGATCGCGTCACGGTGACGCTGACGCACAGCAAGATCTACGCCAAGGATTGCGAGGAGTGCGAGACCCGCGAGGGCATGCTCGAACAGATCGACCGCGTCATCAGGATCGAGGGCGACCTCGATGCCGACCAGCGCAAGCGGCTGATGGAGATCGCCGACAAATGCCCGGTGCACAAGACGCTGACGTCGGAGATACGGATCGTCACCAAGGAGGCGGAGTGAGCCCGCGACGTAGCGGGGAAAGGCCGAGCCGTAGCAGCATCTGGGCAGTGCCCCCTCTCACCTGTGGGCCGTCGCTGGGGGCGCGCTGAAAAATATCGAAAACAACCCCATGCAAAGGAGCCGGCGGCCGGCATTCGACCAGGCAACTGCTCGACAAGGCAACTTGACACGTCGGGCAACTCAGGGATACTATTCCATTATTCCGAAATTGTGCGAACGCCCCTCTACCCACGCGCCGCGCGCTTGCCGGTCAGGCAGTTCGCCATGATCCGCACCGCGGCGCCGATCTCGCTCTCGCGCCAGGCGGCGAAGCCGAGCAACAGGCCGTGGTCGCGCGGCCGCTCCAGCGCAAGACTCGACAGCGCGCGCACCTCGACCCCGGCGGCCACCAGCCGTGCCACGGCGTTCCGGTCCACGGTGCCGTCCTTGAAGCGGGCAATCAGCTGCATGCCGCCTGGCGGGATCTCGGCGGTGAGCACCGGATCGAGATGCCGCGTCAGCGCTGTCGCAAGATGGTCGCGGCGCCCGCGATAGATGCGCCGCATCCGCCTGACATGGGCCAGGAAATGCCCGTCGGCCATGAAGCCGGCCAGCGCCTCCTGGACATGCACGGAGGCGATCAGCCCGAGATGGCGCTGCGCGATCTCCATCGTCCGTGCCAGCTGTGGCGGCACCACCAGATAGCCGAGGCGGATATCGGCGGTCATCGCCTTGGCGAAGGTGCCGAGATAGAGCACGCGCCCCTCGCGATCGAGCCCCTGCAGCGCCGGCATCGGGCGGCTGTCATAGTGAAACTCGCCGTCGTAGTCGTCCTCGACGATCCAGGTCTTGCCGCGCTCCGCAGAGGCCAACAGCTCGGTGCGGCGCGCGACCGGCATCACCCGCCCGGTCGGGTGCTGATGCGACGGCGTGGTGAAGATCAGCTTCGGCGCGCGCGTCGCGCGCATCCGCATCATGCCCCATTGATCCAGCCTGACACCGACGACGTCGGCACCGGCGGCGCGAAACGCCGCCGCGGCGCCGGGATAGCCGGGATCCTCGGTCCACACCGCATCGCCGGCCACGATGGTGGTCGCGGCGATCAGCGTCAGCGCCGCCTGCGCCGTCGGCAGGATCAGGATCTGATCGGCCTCGGCGCGCACGCCCCTGTTGACCTCGAGGTAGTCGCACAACGCCTCGCGCAGGCCCGGCCGGTTGACCACGGTCTGGTCGTTGAAGCGGCGGCGCAGCGCGCTGCGACGCAGGCAGCGCGCCCAGATCTCGTGCGGAAACTCGCGCGCATCCGCAAGCCCGGGACGGAGCGGCCGGAAATCCGCCTGGTAGGACAGCGGCCAATCGCTATCGGAGAGCTGCAAGGCCCAAGGCGACAGCAACGGTTTGCGGGCGGCCTCGCGCTTTGGCGCCAGCGCAGGTTTGGCGAAGCGCGCCTCGATATCGTCGGTCACAACCGGCCGCCGCCGCGCCGCGACCCGCAGATATCCTTCGGCCGCCAGCTGCTCATAGGCATGCGTCACGGTGTTGCGCGCCACGTCGAGCTCGGCCGCAAGGTTGCGGCTCGACGGCAGCATGGCGCCGCTTCTGATCCGGCCGCCCGCCATCAGCGCGCGCAGCTGCTGGGTCAGCTGCGCGGCCAGCCCGGCATCGTCGGCACGCTTCAGCGCGAGCAATTCGGCAAGGATCAATCTGGCTCCTCATATCTGTCAAATCTGGCTCTTTCGAGAGCGCCAGTGCGATCCTATTCACGAGCGGTATCGCCTGCAAGGATGCCGCCCGTGAGCCCATCGCTATCCCCTGCCAAAGCCGCCGCCCTGTTCATCGTCGTCGTGCTGGCCTGGGGCATCAACTGGTCGGTCACGAAATCGCTGGTCGAGGCGGTGCCGCCGCTGTGGACCGCCTCGATCCGCAGCTGGGTCGCGCTGGCCGCCCTGCTCGTGATCCTGCGCGCCAGCGGCAATTTGATCATTCCACGGATCGCCGATGTCCCGGTCGTGCTCAGCGTCGCCCTGCTGCACATGACATTCTTCTCGACGCTGGTCGCCGCCGGCCTGCGCTATCTGCCGGCCAGCAAGGGCGTCGTGCTCGGCTACACCACGCCGCTCTGGGTCGCGCTTGCCGCGGCCGCCGCACGGACCGAACGGCTCGGAACGCTCAAGCTCGTCGGTGTCGCGTCGGGGCTCGCCGGCCTCTGCGTGATCCTCAACCCGGCATCGCTGGACTGGAGCAATCTGCATGTCATCGCCGGCGCCGGCATGATCATCATCGCGGCGATCTGCTGGGCCGCGAACATCATCTATATCCGCTCGCACCGCTGGATCGCGACGCCGCTGCAGCTCTTGCTGTGGCAGGTGCTGGTCGCGACGCTGGTGCTGACCATGACGGCGCTGGTCACCGAGGGCGTGCCCACGGTGACATGGTCGCCGCACCTCGTGCTGCTGTTCCTTTATTCCGGCTTCATCGGCACAGCGCTGGCCTATTGGGCGATGTCGATGGTCAACAAGAGCCTGCCGGCGCTGACGACCTCGCTCGGCACCACAGCGACGCCGATCGTCGGCATCGTGACCGCGGCACTCTTGCTCGGCGAGCCGATCGACCTCTCGCTGGCGATTGCCGCGGCGCTGATCGTCGGCGGGATCGCGCTGAGCTCGCTCGCGGACGCGCCTGCGCGGGCTTAGCCTAATTCTACTGCGTCATAACCGGTCTATCCCCTCATCCTGAGGAGCTTGCGCTGCAAGCGTCTCGAAGGACGAGGCCACTGGCCGGGCCGCATGGTTCGAGACGCGCTTCGCGCTCCTCACCATGAGGGATTCCTGACACAGTAGAACTAACTTCACGCCGTTGCGAGCGGCCTGACCCGCAGCGCGCCGCGCAGGCCGGCGCCGGTGCCGAGCATGATGCCGGCGATCGCGATGAGCGACGACAGCGACAGCGTCGACAGTCCGGTCAGGCCCTGCCCGACCGAGCAGCCGAACGCCATCACACCGCCTGCGCCCATCAGCGCGGCGCCGCTTGCCGAGCGCAGCATGTGCTGCGGCGAGCGGTAGCCTTCGAGCTGGAAGCGCCCGGTGGCCAGCGCCGTGACCAGGCTGCCGGCGAACACGCCGAATACGGTGACGATGCCGAAATTGAGCGTCGAGCCGGTCGACAGCATCACATATTGCAGGGCGTCGGCGATCGGCGCGATGAAGGTGAGCGACGTCACCGGCACCGGATTGAAATCATCGGCGCCGAGATAGCCGGTCGCGTACCAGCCTCCCGCCACCAGCAGGCCGACGATCAGGCCGGCCGCGATCTGTCCGAATGATTTCCGGAATGGCGCATGGGAGAAGGCGAAGATGATCAGGACGGCTGATAGCGCTGACGCCGCGACCATTCGCGCCGGCACCGCGCCGAGGCCGATGCTTGCCAGAAGCGCCGGCACCGAACTGGCGGCAACCGTGGCCTGCGAGGCCTGCACCATCGCGATCCGCACCGGGGCGATCAGGCCCTTCAGCGTCATCTCGGCGAAAATGCCGAGCACGATCACGACCACGAAGGAGCGCAGATTGCCGCGCCCGAGCAGCACCAGCGCCCGCGAGCCGCAGCCGTTCGACAGCACCATGCCGTAGCCGAACAGCAGCCCGCCGAGGAACATCACCGGCGCCGAGAAGGACGGCTGCAGATAGATCGACTTGCCGAGATCGACGAGGCCTGCCGCCGCCAAAAGCTGCGAGGCCGCGATCGCGACGCCCATCGCCAGCGCATAGGTGCGCGCCAGGCGGCCGTCGCCCTCCGCCCACCAGCCGCGCAGGCCGCTCATCATGCAGAAGCCGCTGAGCAGCCCGACCGCGCCATAGATCAGGCCGATGATCAGGGCGGCGATGATGACGATCGTGGCGGGGTCCATGCGGGTTCTCTCGGCTATCCCGTCATCACGGTCGCAAAATCACGCGGTCGCGCGACGAGCCTGCCACGGCAACAAACGCCGCCTTGGCCTGTTCCAGCGGATAGATCGCGCTCGGCTTGATCGGGAATGGCTTCAGATGTCCGCCGGCAAAGCCCGGCGCAAGCTCGCGCAACACCTCGCCGGTCGCAACCGACGACAACGCAAGCGTGTCGATGCCGACATAGGTGTGCTGGCCGCGGTAGAATTCGAGGATGTTGAACTGCACGATACGGTCGACCGCCGCGATCAGGATCTGGCGGCCGCGCAGCGCCAGCGACTTGTGCGCGGCCTGGAAATAGGGATCGCCGACCGTGTTGTAGACGATGTCGGCGCCCTTGCCGCCGGTCAGCTCGCGCACGCGAGCGGCGACGTCGGAGGTCGAGGCGTCGATCACCTCGACCGGCGAATTGCTGTGGCCCTCATAGGGCTCGCTCTTGCGCACCACGCCGATCACGCGCGCGCCGTGCCAGCTCGCGATCTGCACCGCGGCCTGCCCGACCTTGCCGTTGACGCCCATCACCAGCACGGTCTCCCCCGCCTTCGGCAGGCCGGCGCGGCGCAGGCCTTCCATCGCGGTGACGAAGGGCACGCCGATCCCGGCGGCTTCGTCCCAGGAGATGCCGGCGGGTTTCTCCACCACGGCACCGCGCTCGACCGCCAGGTGCGTGGCATGGGTGCCGTCGCGGCGGATGCCGAGGTCACCGGACGAGCCGAACACCTCGCGCCCGATAAATTCAGCGGGACCATCGATCACGACGCCGGCGTAGTCGCGACCACTGGTGCGCGGGAACACGGCATAGGGCATCAGCCCGGTCGCGGCTTTCACGTCGGACGGATTGACCGCCGCCGCCTTCACCTCGATCAAGACGTCGTTGTCGCCGCGCGAAAGTGCATGAGTCTCGACCACCGGCGCCACCGCCGCAGCGTTCTCGGCCTTTGTCAGCAGGCGGACGCAGCGCGCGTCGACAGGATGACTGTCGGGTTTGGAAGCGGATTGCATCCATATCTCCGGCTGAGGGACGTGGTGCCGCGCGCTGAAGCCCTCACCGGCCGGCTCCACGGGACTTTCATCGTAACTAACGGACTCGTGGATTAGATCAAGAGGTAATATCCCAAGGAACGCCTCAGTCTACACCACCAGGCGGGGTTGAGGGATACGGCGATCGACGCGCAGCGAGGTGTCGCAACGCGGCGAAGTCACCTCGCACAAAGGCCTCCTTTTTGGCGCGACTCCACTTCTTGAGCTTACGTTCGTTCTCGATGGCATCCGTGATGCGATCAAACCATTGGGAGAAAACCAGCGTGACGGGCCGGCGTGTCACCGTGTAGCCACCGAGTACGCCGGAGTTATGCTGAGCAATTCTGATTTCCAATGCTGTACGCGTTATTCCAATGTAAAAGCTGCCATCCGCGCACCGGAGAATATAGAGGAACGCTCCTTCGGCCATCTTTTCCACCACGTTTTCCGCTCTCACCCCTCATCCTGAGGAGCCGCGAAGCGGCGTCTCGAAGGATGCGGCCACAGACGGGCCTCATGGTTCGAGACGGCGCTACGCGCCTCCTCACCATGAGGGGATAAAGCTATTGCTTCGGCCGCTTGTCGTAAACACGTTTCGCCTTGCCGAGCGAACGCTCCAGCGTCTCGGGCGCAACGACGCGGACGCGGGTCGAGATGCCGATCGTGTTCTTGATGAAGGCGGAGACCTTCTCGGCGTGAACAACCAGCCCTTCGCCGTCCCAGCTCTCGGGCCGGGCCTCGGCGAGCACCGTCATCTCGTCCATGCGGCCTTCGCGGGTCAGCTCGATGACAAAGTGGCCGCCGCACCAATCGGTCGCCAGCAGCGCTTCCTCGATCTGGGTCGGGAACACGTTGACGCCGCGCAGGATGATCATGTCGTCGGAGCGGCCGGTCACCTTCTCCATCCGCCGCATGCCGGGCCGCGCCGTGCCGGGCAGCAGCCGCGTCAGGTCGCGGGTGCGGTAGCGGATGATCGGAAAGGCTTCCTTGGTCAGCGAGGTGAACACCAGCTCGCCCTTCTCGCCGTCGGGCAGCACCTTGCCGGTCAGGGGATCGATCACCTCCGGATAGAAGTGGTCCTCCCAGATGTGCAGGCCGTCCTTGGTCTCTACGCATTCCTGCGCGACGCCGGGACCGATCACCTCCGACAAGCCATAGATGTCGGTGGCGTCCATGTCGAACGCCTGCTCGATCTCGACGCGCATCGCGTTGGTCCAGGGCTCGGCGCCGAAGATGCCGAACTTCAGCGACGATTTGCGCGGATCGAGGCCCTGCCGCTTGAACTCGTCGAGGATCGCCAGCATGTAGCTCGGCGTCACTGTGATGATGTCGGGCCGGAAGTCGTTGATGAGCTGCACCTGCCGCTCGGTCATGCCGCCCGAGATCGGGATCACCGTGCAGCCAAGCCGCTCGGCGCCGTAATGCGCGCCGAGGCCGCCGGTGAACAGGCCGTAGCCATAGGCGTTGTGCATCAGCATGCCGGTGCGGCCGCCGGCGGCGCGGATCGAGCGCGCCATCACGTCCGCCCAGGTGTCGATGTCGGCCCTGGTGTAGCCGACCACGATCGGCTTGCCGGTCGTGCCGGAGGACGCATGGACCCGCACCAATTGCTCGCGCGGCACCGCGAACATGTCGAAAGGATAATTGTCGCGCAGATCGGTCTTCACCGTGAACGGAAATTTGGCGAGATCGGGCAGCTGCCTGAAATCGGACGGATGCACGCCGGCGGCATCGAACGCTTTCCTGTAATGCGCGACATTGTCATAGGCATGCTTGAGCGACCAGGCCAGCCGCCTGGTCTGCAGCGCCATGATCTCGTCGCGCGAGGCGCGTTCGGCCGCATCGAGCTCGGCGTGATAACCGCTGTCCTTGACTTTGAGCTTTGCCGTTGCCATCGACGTTTCCCCTGAAGCCTTTATGCCTTAATGTCCGTGTCGGGCAGCCAGGTGCCCGGTATCACGCGCGAATGCCCGCGGAATTCGGCGATCACGCTGTCGCCGGAGGTCACGCTCACGTCGTAGATTCCCGAGCGGCCGCTGCGCGAGATCTCGCGCGCGGTCGCTACCAGACGATCCCCGAGCTTGCCGGGACGGATGAAAGTGACGTTGCCCTGCGCCGCCACCGCGCGATCGTTGCGGCTGTTGCAGGCAAAGGCGAAGGCTGAATCGGCCAGCGTGAAGATGTAGCCGCCATGACAGATGCGCTGGCCGTTGACCATGTGCGGCTGCACCGTCATCGCCATCACCGCCTGCCCCGGCCTGATCTCGACGAGCTCCATGCCGAGGCCCTTGCTGGCGTCGTCTTCCTTCCACATCGCGTCGGCGCAAGCGCGGGCGACATCCTCGGGCGATAGCGTGGCCTTCACGTTCACATCGAACTCCCTGTGCGCGGGCCCGTTGCGGAGGGCCTCTTGGCGTCAAATCAGTGTTGGGCGCGACACCTTGGGTGTCAACGCGCGCGAGCAGAATTAGACGTGGTCGTAATCGACCACGACCTTCTCAGAGCACGGCTTGGCCTGACAGGTGAGGATGAACCCCGCCTTCAGCTCCCACGGCTCCAGCGAATAGTTCAGATCCATCGGCGCCTCGCCTTCGACCAGCTTGGCGCGGCAGGTCGAGCACATGCCGCCCTTGCAGGCGAACGGCAGGTCCATGCCGGCGCGCAGCGCGGCGTCGAGGATCGACTCGCCGTCGGCCACCGGGACCTCGCGGCGCTTGCCGTCGATGATCAGCCCGGCGATCGCCTTCGGCGGCGCGCCGGCGGGAACGACGACCTTCGGCCGCGGCTTGCCGCCGAACTCCGAGACGAAGCGTTCGACATGGATACGCTCGTCGGCGATGCCGATCTCGCGGCAGGTCGCCTCGATGGTCTCGCTCATCGCGGCCGGGCCGCAGACGAAGACGTGATCGACGGTTTCAGCCGGCACCAGCGAGCGCAGCAGCACCCGCACCTTCTCGCCGTCGAGCCGGCCGTGCAGGATCGGAATGTCCTGCTCCTCGCCCGAGATGACGTGGAACACCGAGAGCCGCTGCATGAAGCGGTCCTTCAGCTCCTCCAGCGCCTCGCGGAACATGACGCCCTCGGTCGAGCGGTTGCCGTAGAACAGGAAGAAGCGGCTCTCCGGCTCGCGCGCCAGCACGCCCTTGATGATCGAGAGGATCGGCGTGATGCCGCTGCCGGCGGCGAAGCCGACATAGGTCCGCGCCTCGCCCGGCGCGTGGGCGACGCCGAAACGCCCGGTCGGCGTCATCACGTCGAGCTCGTCGCCGGCCTTCAATTCCTCGGCGGCCCAGTTCGAGAATGCGCCGCCGTCGACCTTCTTCACCGCGATGCGCAGCTCGCCGTCGTCGGGACCGGAGCAGATCGAATAGGAACGGCGAACCTCCTCGCCGTCCATCATGGTGCGCAGCGTCAGATACTGGCCGGGCGTGAAGCGGTAATCGCCTTGCAGATCATCGGGAATCGCAAAGGTCATGGAGATCGCGTCCGACGCCTCGCGGCGCAGATCGCTGACGGACAGGCGGTGGAATCGGGGTGTCGACATGGTCAATGACACTTGAAGTAGTCGAAGGGTTCACGGCAGCTCTTGCAACGCCACAGCGCCTTGCAGGAGGTCGAGCCGAATTCGGAGAGCAGTTCGGTGTCGCCTGAGCCGCATTGCGGGCACGCGACCTGCTGCTCGCCGAACAGCGCGCGGCGCGAGGAACCCGGCAGCGGCGGCGCGATGCCGTATTCCTTGAGCTTGCGGCGACCGTCCTCGCTCATCCAGTCGGTGGTCCAGGCCGGCGACAGCACGGTGCGGACCTTCGGCTGATGAATGCCTTCGCGCTCCAGCGCGAGCTCGATCTCGAGCGCGATCATGTTCATGGCGGGACAGCCGGAATAGGTCGGCGTGATCGCGACCTCGACATGCCCGTCGTGGACCGCGACATCGCGCAGCACTCCGAGATCGGCGATGGTCAGCACCGGGATCTCGGGATCGACCACCTGTGCGGCCGCGCGCCAGGCGCGCCGGCGCAGATCGGCATCGCTGAGCGCAACGGTCACCATGTGGCCCCCGGAAAGGTCCGCTGCATCGATTGCAGCTCGCTGAGGAGATGGCCGAGATGCTCGCTGTGGCTGCCGCTGCGGCCGCCCTGCTGCATCCAATCGCTCTTCGGCAGCGCCAGCGTCGCCTCGTTGATGATGCCGGTGACCGTCTTCAGCCAGCGCGGCTGCAGCGCCGCCGGGTCGATCGCAATGCCGGCGTCGATCAGGCCGCGCTCGCCGTCGTCGACCGCGAACATCTCGCCGGTATAGGCCCAGAGATCGTCGATCGCGCCCTGCGCGCGGCGATGGCTCTCCTCGGTGCCGTCGCCGAGCCGGACGATCCATTCCGACGAATGCCTGACATGATAGGCGCTCTCCTTCTCCGACTTCGCCGCGATCGCGGCCAGCGTCGGATCGGACGAGGCCATCATCGCGCGCCAGCAGAGATCGGCGAATGCCGCATAGAAGAACTGCCGCACCATGGTGCGGGCAAAGTCGCCGTTCGGCTGCTCGACCAGCAGCAGATTGCGGTACTGCCTGACGTCGCGCAAATAGGCGAACTTGTCCTCGTCGTTGCCTCGGCCTTCGACCTTGGCCGCGTAGCTGTAGAGCTCGCGGGCCTGGCCGAGCAGGTCGAGGCCCATATTGGCGAGCGCCATGTCCTCTTCCAGGGCGGGCGCATGGCCGCACCATTCGGACAGCCGATGGCCGAGGATCAGCGCATCGTCGGCGCGGCGCAGCGCATAGAGCACCAGCGGGGTTTCGGAGACTTCGATGTTGGCGGTTGCCATGTTCCCTATTCCACCTGCATCCACTTGCTCGATGTCATCCTGAGGAGCCTGCGCAGCAGGCGTCTCGAAGGATGGCCGCAGTTACGATCGGGGCGTCATGGTTCGAGACGGCGCTACCGCGCCTCCTCACCATGACGGGTGAAACTCACATATGCCCGACTTCGTCGGGGACGTCGTAGAAGGTCGGGTGGCGGTAGATCTTGGACTCCGCCGGCTCGAACATCATGCCCTTCTCGGACGGATCGGACGCGGTGATCGCGTTCGAGGGCACCACCCAGATCGACAATCCCTCGCCGCGGCGGGTGTAGATGTCGCGCGCGGCCTGCAGGGCGAGCGTCGCGTCCGCCGCATGCAGCGAGCCGACATGCTTGTGCGCGAGGCCATTGCGGCTGCGGATGAAGACTTCCCAGAGCGGAACGTTCGGCGTGGCCATCTCTAGCGCTCCCTTATTCTGCGGCTTGCGCGAGCTGGCGGCGCTTGCGCTTCTCGGCATAGGCCATTGCAGCCTCGCGCACCCAGGCGCCCTCCTCATGCGCCTTGCGGCGCGCGGCGAGACGATCGCGGTTGCAGGGGCCGTTGCCGGCCAGCACCTGCTTGAACTCGTCCCAATCGATCGGGCTGTGTTCCCAATCGCCGTTCGCGTTCCGCTTCATGCCGGGATCGGGGATCGTCAGGCCGAGGAATTCGGCCTGCGGCACGGTGGCGTCGATGAATTTCTGGCGCAGCTCGTCATTGGAGAAGCGCTTGATCTTCCATTTGGTCGAGGTGTCGCTGTGCTGGCTGACCTGGTCCGGCGGACCGAACATCATCAGCACCGGCCACCACCAGCGATCGAGCGCGTTCTGCGCCATCGCCTTCTGCTCCGCGGTGCCGCGGCACAGCGTCACCATGATCTCAAAGCCCTGGCGCTGGTGGAACGACTCTTCCTTGCAGACGCGGATCATCGCGCGCGCATAGGGGCCGTAGGAACAACGGCACAGCGGGATCTGGTTCATGATCGCCGCGCCGTCGACCAGCCAGCCGATGGTGCCGATGTCGGCCCAGGTCAGGGTCGGGTAATTGAAGATCGAGGAATATTTCGCCTTGCCCGACAGCATCGCGTCGACCAGCTCTTCGCGCGAGGTGCCGAGCGTCTCGGCGGCGGCGTAAAGATAGAGGCCGTGGCCGCATTCGTCCTGCACCTTGGCGAGCAGCGCAGCCTTGCGGCGCAGCGACGGCGCGCGGGTGATCCAGTTGCCCTCGGGGAGCATGCCGACGATTTCGGAATGGGCGTGCTGGGAAATCTGCCGGGTCAGCGTCTTGCGATAGGCGGCGGGCATCCAGTCGTTCGGCTCGATGCGCTCGTCGGCATCGATGCGGGCCTGGAACTGACTGGCACGGGCAACGTCCTCGACGCCGCGATCGTCGCCGTCGGATGAGTTGAGCGCCTGCGTGTACATGCCCGACCTCCCGGTGTGTTGTTTAGGCAGGTATATATAACATAAATTTCAACATGCAAGAAAGTTTTGTAATACGTTCAGATACCTTCGAAACGGCGCGCCACCGCCCCATTGGGCTTCGGCAGCGGCCCGTCCTCGTTGGTTGCGTGGTCGTCAAGCCATTGTTCCGACGGCGAAAGCAGCCCGCGATAGATCTCGCCGCAGAGTTTCCGCGCCGCCCTGCCCGGCCAATCCTTCGGAAGCAGAGGCGCCGGCAGCAGCGGATCGCGCAGCACGACGCGGCGGTAATGGTGGATCAAGAGAATGCGCGCGGTGAAGGCGTCGGCGTCGCTCAGCTGCTCGCCGCGGACGATTGCGCCGTGCAGCGGCTCGAACGTCTTCATGAACTTCAGATAGGCGTCCGCGGTGCGATCGAGCGGCCAGCTCTCGCTGAGCAACCGGCGTCCGCTGTCATCCTCCGCGGAGACTTCGAGACGGATCGCGCGCGACGCCTCATCAGGGATCGGCACGCCCGACGGCGCGACCCACACGCCGGGCAGCGGGCTGCCGAAGCCGGCATTCTTCAATGCCTCGCGCGCGGCGTCGCGGTCCTCGGCATTGCCGATCAGCAGCAGCTCGAAGCGGCCGGTCCAGTCCGAGGGCGGCGGATCGTAGATGTGCCGCGTTGCAGTGTCGAAGGTCTGCCGGCCCCTGGCGTTCAGCCGATAGAAGCTGTTGCGGCCGACCTTGCTGCGCTCGAGCCAGCCGTCGGCGGCGAGCCGCGACATCGCGGTGCGCACCACATTGCCGTCGATGTCGAGGGACTTGAAGAATTCGAGCAGCGTGCCGAGCCACACCGAGCCGCCGCGCGGCACGATGGAATCGCCGAATACGGTGATGACGATCGAGCCGGTGCGTGACGGCTCGCGCTTCAGCTGATCGACGATGCGGGCAAGCGGCTGTGGCATGCCCAACGCATAGCGCGTTTTGTCGATTCACGACAATGCGGGTGCGGGGTGCGCGACCCCTGCTCCCTCGCCCCGCTCTTGCGGGGAGAGGGTTGGGGTGAGGGGCTGCCTCAACAAATTGGATAGACGTAAATGCGCGGAGACTCCCCCTCGCCCGGATCGCATCTGCGATGCGATCCGACCTCTCCCCGCACGCGGGGCGAGGTGAAGAGAAACTCGCGCAACGTTTACCGGTTGGGATCCGGATAAACGATGCTGCGCCAGCCGCTGCGATCGAACGGCGCCCACTCGCCTTCCTTCTGCGCGAGGCGATCGGCGACCGCGTAGACCACGGCCGGGTGATGACCCATGCCGCAATGGCTGCTCTCGACCTCGATGCTGTCGGTCATCGACGAGGACTGCTCGCGGCAGCCTTGCCAGGCGCAGACGCCGTCGGTGCGGCTGAAGATCGCGGTGGTCGGCACCGGCGGCGCGCTGGCGAGCGAGCCGCCGAAACGGGAATCCTCCTCGTCGGCGCGGCGGCCGCTGGCCATCTCATAAACACGCCAGGCGTTGGTCGACTTCGGGCCGGCGGCAAACGGGCTGCCGAGCGTGATCACCTGGCGCACGCGCTCCGGCATCATCTTGGCGAGCTGGCGCGCGTAGAGGCCGCCGAGGCTCCAGCCGACCACCGAGACCTTGCGGCCGGTGGTTTCATTCATCTCCTGCAGCAGCTCGACCATCCCGTCCTGCACGCCGGCGCGAAGCCCGAGATTGCGGCCCTGGCGCCAGCCGCTGACGGCATAGCCCTTGCTCCTGAGAAAGTCGCGCAGCGGCCGGGTCGACATGTCGGAGGCAATCAGCCCCGGCAGCACCAGCACCGGATGCCCATCGCCGCGCGGCGCGAGGCTGAGCAGCGGCAATGCACCAAGAAAGGCGCCGAGCTCATGAATGGCGCGGCCTTCCAGAAACATCAGTGTCCTGGACGGCGGGCGTAGCGTCTGCGCAGCAACGGACATTTCAGCTCCTCTTCCGGCGGGGCCGCCGGCAATGGGACCAACGGGATGGGTCAACGGAGTTGACGCAAACCCGGCGGAATCGTTCCGCAACGCAACAATCTGTCCTGAAAAGCTAGGGAACCGGACACTTTCGTGCAAGCGGTCCAGGTCACACTTGCCACAACTAAAGTGACGTCCGTGCCCAATCGGTCACAGCAGCCGCAGCGTGTACTCCAGGGTGTAAAGCGCGAGGCCGGCAAGCCCGCCGATCAGCGCGCCGTTGAAGCGGATGTATTGCAGGTCTTTGCCGACATTGACCTCGATCAGGGAGATCAGCTGCTCCATGTCCCAGCTCTTCATCTGGTCGGCGATGAAGCCCGAGACGCCGCTCTTCTGCTCGGCGACGACGGTGCGCAGGATGGCCACCAGGCCCTGATTGATCTCGCCGCGCAGGTCGGCGTCGCCGTCGAGCGCGTCGCCGGCCTCGACCAGCATTCGCGCCAGCTGATGCTGCAGCACCTGCGACTCGCCCGAGGCGCTGCGTTCGATGAAGTCCTTGACGTTGGCCCAGACGGTGCGCCCGAGATTGGCGAGCTCCGGCCGTGCCATCAGATCGCGCTTGAGACCGTCGATGCGATCGGCGAATGCCTTGTCGCTGCCGAGCCGGTCGACAAAGGACAGCAGCATGCGGTCGAACTCGCCGCGGAACGGATGCTGCGGGTCGTTGCGCACTTCCTCGAAGAATTTCGTGGCGGACGCGATGATCCGGTTCACCACGAACTTGTCGGCGCGATAGAGCCTGAGCAGCGTCGGCATCTCGGCGCGGACCTTGTCGCGGATCACGGCCATGGTCTCCTGCTGCGTCAGCGTCTGGTGCAGCACGCGCAGGATGTCGTCGAGCAGCCCGCCATGCTTGCCCTCCTGCACGAAGCCGCGCAGCGCGCCGGCCGCGAGCGGCGCGAGGTCGATCGCGAGCACCTGCGTCGTGACGCGGCGGCTGATGAACTGCATCAGCCCCGAGCTCTCGGTCGCCGCGAACGCCTCGGGCAGCATCCGCAGCACGAAGCGCGCGAGATCCTCCGAGCGTTTGCGGTCGCGCAGCCAGTCGGCGATGAACGAACCGAAATCGATCTCGCGCAGCTTGGCCTCGACCGGCCCCGATTCCAGGAAATTGTTCTCGATGAACTCGCCGAGCTTCTCGGCGATGCGCGCCTGATTGCTCTGGATGATCGCGGTGTGCGGGATCGGCAGGCCGAGCGGCCGCTTGAACAAAGCGACGACGGCATACCAGTCGGCGAGCCCGCCGATGGTCGCGGCCTCGGCAAATGCCGCGATGAAGCCGAACACCGGATGCACCGGCAGCAGCGTCTTCGCTGCGATGAAGATGACGAAGGTTGCCGCCAGCACGCCGGTCGCCAGCCACTTGACGCGCCGCAGCTCGGCCGCGCGTTCGGCATCGACGGGCGTTGCGATGAGGGCGGCGGGAAGGGTCATGGGATTTCGAATGTACGCTAGTCTACCTGGACGCCACACACACCGGCGTCATCCTGAGGTGCGCGCACTTTGCGCGCCTCAAAGGATGGCCACAAGCACCGTCGCTCGCTCCCATCCTTCGAGGCTCGCTCCGCTCGCTCCTCAGAGCCTGCTTTAAAAAGAAAGTTGAGTGATTTCAGCCCGTTGTGATTCCTTCGTGTTTGCGAAGACTCGAGGGAGCACAACATGTGTTGGACCGAAATCACCCGACAACAATATCGACGCGACGGACTTCGTTATGCAAGCGACATGACGGATGCGGAGTGGGAACTGATCGAGCCGTTGATGCCTGCGCAATGCCGGCGCGGCCGTCCGCGCGAGATCAGCCTGCGCGTGATCATGAATGCAATTCTCTACATTGGAGCCAGCGGCTGCCAATGGCGCGCGCTGCCAAAGGACTTCCCACCATGCTCGACGGTTCAGTACTATTTTTACAAATGGCGCGGTTCTGGATTGTGGCGCAGGGTCAATGATGCCCTGGTCCGACGCATGCGCGAACGGCAAGGACGCAACCCCACTCCAACGGCTGGGATCATCGACAGCCAGAGCGTGAAGACCGCGGAAAATGGCGGTCCAAGCGGGTTTGACATGGCCAAGCGGGTCAAGGGGCGCAAGCGTCATATCGTCACCGACACCGAGGGCTCCTTGCTGGCTGTGCAGGTGCATCCCGCCAACCTTCAAGACAATCACGGTGCAGTCCCGCTGTTGCGGCTCATCGGCCGCCTGTTCCCCAACCTGCGCCACATCTTCGCCGATCGCGTCTACCGTGGCCCTAAGCTGCTCGATGCCATCGCTGATTTGGGCCAATGGACGATTGAAATCGTCACCCGCTCGCAGAGCGTTGGAACGTTCAAGGCCGAGCCTCGACGTTGGGTCGTCGAGCGTACCTTTGCCTGGTTCGGCCGCAATCGACGACTTGCCAAAGACTTCGAGGCAACCATCGCCAGCGCGGAGGCTTGGGTTCTCATTGCAAGCATCCGCCTGCTCTCCCGCCGATTGGCCAGAGCGTGAGATCTCAATGACTTGTTTTGAGTCAGACTCTCAGGATGACGTCCGACAAGGCAAAAAAGAAGGCCCGCAAAATGGCGAGCCTTCGAAAAGGGCAGTCGGTCAGTGCAAAACCCGATCAGGCGGTCTTGCCGTAGACCTTGGCGAAGTTGTCCTGCGCGGTCTTCGCACCGTCGGTGACGAGCTTGCCGAGATACTCCGTGGTGGCCTTCGCCCGCGAGACGAACAGCTCGCCACGCGCACGGGCCAGCTCCGACTGGATCTGGGCGGCTTCGCCCAGCGACTTGGCGGACGCGAGCTTGTCGATGCCGGCGAAGAACGCCTCGGCGTCCTGGTAGATCGCCTGCTGGATGTTGCGGCTGATCTTGGCGGCTTCTGTCACCGAACCGGCAACAGCGGACTCGATCACGTTGGTCACCTTCTCCGAGCCGGCATAGGCATCGGCAGCGCGGGTCTTGGCGGCCTCGGCCTGCTTCTTCACGAACTCACGGGCGGCTTCCGGAACTTCCAGGTTCTGAAGCTTGGTGAACGCCTCGGTGACGGGCGCGAAGGCTTCCTTGACGCTGTTCAGCACGGAATTGGTTTCGGTGGTCATTGGGGTCTCTCCATCCTCAGGTTTGAGCTATGGGCTCACCCCGTCCGGTTTGGCCCGGGGCAACGGTGTTATGACACGCCCCATGGTGCATCGCAACATCGATGGTGCGATGCGATATCACAAACCTGTGAACAGCATGAAGATCCGGCAGATTGCCTACTGAAGGGGCGGCAGAAGGTTTCTAATTACCTCCAACTGCCTCGGAGACCCCATACGCCTCCATTTGTGCCCGGACCTGCGCCACGTTGTGGCCCAGCACGACGATGTCGTGGGTCTTGCCCTCGACGTCGCGGACATGGTCGCGCAGCAGGGCCTCGGCCTTGAAGCCGAGGCTCTCGAACAACGCGATCGCCGCCCGCTGGTCGACTGTCATCTGCACCGAGAACTTCTCCAGCCCGGCACCGAGCGCGATGGCGAAGGTCTCCTGCGACAATGCCCGGCCGACGCCCTGCCCGCGCACGTCTGGTGACACCACCATCCGGATCTCGCCGACATGCGGCGACCAGGAATGCGGATCGCGCACCAGGGTGCCGCAGCCGACCACCTTGCCGTCCTTGATCGCGAGCAGGCTCGTGATGTCGCCGCGCTCGATCTCGTTGATCCAGGCCGACAGCACCTTCGGCTGGCTGATGTTGCGCGGCAGGAACAAGAGATCATGCGTCGGCAGCTTCTGCGCGAAGGCCAGCACCGCGGCCTCGTGGTCCCGAATCATCAGGCGAAACTCGATGTCGCCCGCTTCGGTCTTGATGCGGCGCGGATAGGAGCGTTGTTCGGTCATGTCGATCTCTCTCAAGTCGCCCTTCTCAGGTCGATCTCTTGCCCAGCCAGGAGTCCAGTTTCGGCCACAGCCGCTTGATTGCGTTGGCGCCGGCGACCAGCGAGACGTGACCGCCTTTCAGCATCACCTCCTCCTTGTCCGCGGAGCCGATCTTGGTGATCAGGTGCTTTGCCGCATCATACGGCACGATGTGGTCGTGCTCGGCGACCGCGTGCAGGATCGGCACCTTGATGTCGGCAAGCTTCGCCTCGCGGCCGCCGACCGTCATGGTGTCGTTGTAGAGCTTGTTGTCCCACATCAGGTCCTTGGTGATGGCGCGGAAATATTCGCCGGCGAGCGGCAGCGTGTCGGTCGCCCAGCGATCGAACATCCGGTACGACTTGACGAACTCGTCGTTCCAGATGTTGTCCCAGAGCTGGATCTGGCCGACGACACGCGCGGCCGGCCGCAACATGTCGAACGATTGCAGGATCAGTTCGGGCGGCATGTTGCCGGTGCTGTCGATCAGGCGGTCGACATCGAAATAGCGGCGGTCGGCAAAATTCGAGAACAGCTTCATCTCGCGGAAATCGATCGGCGTGGTGAAGCAGATCAGGTTCTTCATCGGCCCGTCGTTGAAGATCGAGCCATAGAGCAGCGACAACACGCCGCCGAAGCAATAGCCGATCACCGAGACGTCCTTTTCGCCGGAATCCTGCTGCACGCGGCGGACCGATTCCGGAATGAAGTCGAGGACGTAATCCTCCATGCGCAGCGATTTTTCCTCGGGCTTGGGCGCAGTCCAGTCCAGCATGTAGACGTCGAAGCCGCGCTTGAGCAGGAACTCGATGAAGCTCTGCCCCGGCACCAGGTCGAGGATGTAGCCGCGGTTGGTGGTCGCCATCACGATCAGCACCGGCACGCGATAGACTTCGCTGGCCAGCGGCCGGTAGTGATAGAGGTTCATGGTGCCGCGCGAATACAGCACGTCCTTCGGCGTCGAGCCGAGCGACGGGCCGGAGCTCGAGAAATACTCGACGCCCTTGATGCTGCGCTGGATCGCACGCTGCACCTCGGATTGCACCCGCTCGGAGATCGAGGCGAAATCAAAGGGGGTGGGAGCATTCATTTGCTGCCTCCCTCCGCCGGCGGCTGCTTGGTGCGCGGTGGCCGTGGCGTTGCGCCGTGGCCGTCGTCCGGCGCCAGCGAATTGTGGTGCACCTGCTGCAGCAGCGTCTTGATCTCGTTGAGCTGGTTCTCCATCGACTGCAGGCGCTCGGCCATGCCGACGAGCTGGGCGCGGCTCGGCAGGTTCATCGCCAGCAGATATTTCTCCATCAGCTCGCCGAGCTGCTTCTGCGCGCCGGCCGCGACGCCGCCGGCCTGGTTCATCACCTTGGAAAATTCCGGCGAGCTCATGAGCTGGTTGCCGAAGGAGTTGAACCCCTTCTCCATCTCGCCAATCATCGTCTGCCAGATCACGGCAGGATCGTTGCCCTTGTCGGCCATGCGGCGCTCCTCCACACCAATTTTGAGCGCTTGCCGCGCTTCGATTTGTTTCTGCCATACGACACTGTTGCTGCTGATCGGTCAACTGCGCGGCGCGACCAGCGACGCCGAGGCTCTTCTGCGCTGCGTCAATCCGTGGCATAGAGGTTCCTGACCGCGACACCAGCAGGGGACGCCCGTGACCACGCTCGCCCATCAACCGCCGCAGATCATCCGCGCCAATGGCATCGACATCTGCTACGAGATTTTTGGCGATGCGAACGCCGAGCCGCTGTTCCTGATCATGGGCCTCGGCGCCCAGATGATCCATTGGGACGACGAGTTCTGCCGCCAGCTCGCCGCACGCGGCTTTCGCGTCATCCGATTCGACAACAGGGATATCGGCAAATCCTCCCGCCTCAGCGGCAGCAAGCGGCTGACCGCGCTCGAACTGCTCAAGCTCCGCTTCCTGAAGATCCCGGTCGCAGCGCCCTACAAGCTGGCCGACATGGCGAGGGACACGATCGGGCTGATGGATGCGCTCGGCATCCGTACCCCGCATCTGGTCGGGGCCTCGATGGGTGGCATGATCGCGCAGGAGGTTGCGATCACCTTTCCCGAGCGCGTGCGCTCGCTGACCTCGATCATGTCGACCACGGGCAATCCAAAGATCCCGGGGCCGACCCGCGAGGCGACCGCGGTGCTGATGGCGCCACCGCCGAAGAGCAAGGAAGAGTATTTCGTCCGCTTCGGGCAGACCTGGAAAGTCCTGCGCAACGGCTCGTTCCCTGAAGACGAGGCGCTCGATCCCGAACGCGCGCGGCGCACCTTCGAGCGCGGCCTCAATCCGGAGGGCGTCGGCCGCCAGCTCCGCGCCATCCTCGCCTCCGGCAGCCGCAAGGAGCGCCTGCGCGGCGTCAAGGCGCCGACGCTGGTGATCCACGGCACCATCGATCCGCTGGTGCACCCCGAAGGCGGCAAGGACACCGCGGTCTCGATCCCGGGCGCGAAGCTCGTGATGATCGAAGGCATGGGCCACGCGCTGCCGATCCCGATGTGGCCGCAGATCATCGACGCCATCGACAAGCACGCGCATGGCGCGACGGCGAAGGCGGCGTGAGGCGAGAGCGTTTTCGAGCGAAGTGGATCCCGGTTCGCGTGAAGAAAACGCTCCAAAGCCAGATCGGGAGCCCCGTCCCGATTCGATCGGAACGGGGCTCTGGTATCTTCCGGTAACCATGTGAGCCAGGAGTGCGTTCTTCCGGGCGCGGCATGGACGCTGTAGAGAGCGCTATCCACCGCTCAGCCACCGGGAGCCACCAGATGAAAACCCTTCTCCGGCCACGGACAGCCGTCGCCGCTCTCCTCCTCGCGCTCGCGTCTTCATCGGCAATGGCGGCCGCCGGCGAGGCGCAGCAGGAGGCCAACCGCAAGGCGGTGCTGGCGTTCTACGAGAAGGGACTGAACCAGGAGGACGCCGACGCGGCGCTGGCCTATGTCGGCAACCGCTATGTGCAGCACAATCCCGGCGCGGCCGACGGCCCGGAAGGCTTCCGCAAGTTCATCGGCTTCCTGCGCGAAAAATTTCCGAACTCGCACAGCGAGATCAAGCGCTCATTCGTCGACGGCGACTACGTGATCCTGCACGTCCACGCCGTGCGCGAGCCCGGCACCCGCGGCAATGCGATCGTCGACATCTTCAAGCTCGAGGACGGCAAGATCGTCGAGCACTGGGACGTGGCGCAGCCAGTTCCGGAAAACCCGGCGAACGGCAACACGATGTTCTGAGACATCGTGACGGCTTGTGCTCGGCAGCTGGCATGATCAGGCTGGCGAGCGCGCCGGGACGCCGGCTAGTCCTTGACCGCGATCCAGATCACGTGGCGGACACCGCGGCCTCGGCCGGTGGCGCGGACGGCAATTTCGTTGACCGCGAACCCGGCCCGGGTCAGCGATTTCGGAAACCTGGCATTCGGACCGGACGACCAGACCGCAAGCACGCCGCCGCGCCGCAATGCCGTGTGCGCGACCTTGAGCCCGGCGACATCATACAGCGCGTCATTGGCCTTGCGGGTCAGACCTTCAGGCCCGTTATCGACGTCGAGCAGGATGGCATCGAAGCTGAGCGGTTGGCGTTCGATCACGCCGGCAACATCCTCCTCCCGGATGCTCACGCGCGGATCGTTCAGGCTGTCGCCGAAGATCGCCGCCATCGGGCCTCGCGCCCAGGCAACGACCGCCGGCACCAGCTCGGCCACCGTGATCTGCGCCTCGGGCCCGAGTACGGCGAGTGCGGCCCGCAGCGTAAAGCCCATGCCGAGGCCGCCGATCAGAAAATGCGGCCGTGCGACCTTCTCGATCTTCTTCGCGGCAAGCGTCGCCAGCGCCTCTTCCGAGCCCGACAGGCGGCTGTTCATCAGCTCGTTGGTGCCGAGCATGATCGAGAATTCGCGGCCTCGCCGCATCAGACGCAATTCACCCTCGGTGCCGGGAATGCGCGCGGTATCGATCTTTTCCCATGGAATCATGCGGCGGCTTGTAACATGGCCGGCAGGGCGGGCGAAGCTAGCGCCCGGAGAATGCGAAATAGTGACTCACGAATGGCGCAACGAACTCAGTGTCGTCCCTGCCTAGTGCGCAATTGCGCACGGGAGCAGGGACCCATAACCACCGAAAGAGATAGTTGCGCGACGCTAGAGCATTTTCGGTTCTGATTGAATCAGAACCGAAGCTCTAGCTTGTTGTTTGGACGCGTTTTCTTCACGCGAACCGGCGTCCACTTCGCTCGAAAACGCTATAGGCCACAGCCCTCTTCAACGACTCAACCCTGTGGTTATGGGTTCCGGCTCCGTGCGCAATCGCGCACTCGGCCGGGACGACGACGGGGAAAGAAACTTGCACTCAACCACATCACCGTCGTCCCCAGCGCCGAGCCTACCCACCCGCCCAGACGTCGAGCACATAGCGGTTCCTGGTGCCCATTTCCTCGATCCAGCGCGCGGCGGCGTCAGCGTCGACACCGGTGCGCTCGCGATAGATCGACATCAAGGTCGCCTTGACGTCGGGCTCCATTCTGCCGCCGTCGCCGCAGACATAGACGATCGCACCCTTCTGGATCAGCTCCCAGACCCGGTCCTTCTGCGCGGCGACAAGGTGCTGCACATAGGTCTTCGGGCCGTCGGCACGCGAGAACGCGGTGTGGAGCTCACTGACGCCGTCGGCCGCGAACGCCTTCAGCTCATCCGCATAGATGAAGTCCTGCTCGGGATGCCGACAGCCGAAAAACAGCATCGCCGGCCCCAGCGTCGCGCCCTGCGCCCTGCGCGCGGCGCGCTCCTGCAGGAAGCCGCGGAACGGTGCGAGCCCGGTGCCCGGCCCGATCATGATGATCGGCACGGCATTGTCGTCGGGCAGGCGGAAGCCTGCCTTGGTCTCCTTGATGGTGGCGTGGACGGTGTCGCCGGCGCGGCGGCGCGCCAGATAGTTCGAGCAGACGCCCTTGTAGATGCCGCGCCCGGAACTTGCCGGCGCCTCCACCACGCCCACGGTGACACTGCAGCGCTGCGCCTCGCCGGCCGGAGACGACGAGATCGAATAATAGCGCGGCGCCAGCAGCGACAGCATCTCGAGATAGAGGTGGAACGGCAGCTCGCAGGCCGGATATTCCTCGAGCAGGTCGAACACCGATTTACGCTTGGCCAGCACCTCGGTGCGATAGCGCGCGGCCGAGGCATCGTCGTCGCCGACATAGGCCATCAGCTTCGGCTTGGTCACCGGGCAGCGGGTGTGCTCGGCCATGATCTGGATCTGCTTGCGGGTCGCGACCTGCTGCAGCTCGACGAACTCGGTGAGCAGCCGCCCGACCGACACCGCGTTGCCGACCGGCAGTTGCGCGCGGCGGCCTTCGGAGACCTGCAGGCGGATCTGGTCGGCCGGCAGGAAGCCGAAGCGGCGCGCAACGGAATCGACCAGGGTCGGATCGTTGCGCGGCACCACGCTGAGATGATCGCCGACACGGTATTTCAGACTGGCCGGCAGCTCGACCTCGATATGCCGGGTCGAACGCTCCGACGGGTGGGCGCCTGCCTTGGTCTGCAGCTCGCTGTTGGCGAGCACCTTCATCGGCACCGCGCCGCCCTGCGTCACGATGGTGTTGACCGCGCCCTGCGCCACCGGCTCGATCGCATAGAGCGGCTCGTCCTCGGCGGTGCGGGTGAAATTCCAGTCGATGCCGAATTCCTTGGTCGCGACCTTGGCCGCCTCCGGGAACCATTTCTGGAACTGGCCGTCGAGATCGCTGCGCGCATCGCCCTCGCCGCGCGGATAGACGGCGCGCGCGCCATGTTTGGTGAGCTGCTCGTCGATGAAACGCGGCACCGACTGGTAGGTCGCCGCCCAATCGCTGTTGCCGCAACCGAACACCGCGTAGCGGACCTTGGCGAACGCATCCTTCGGCAGGTCGCTTTCGAGCCATTTGACGAACCGCGTCGCGTTGTCGGGCGCCGCGCCATTATAGGAGGCGCAGATGATCAGCACGCCGCCCTCCTCCGGCAACTTGCCGACATAGTCGTCCAGCGGACCCAGCCGCGTCGCGAAGCCGTTGATCTCCGACAGATCGGCCATGCGGGTCGCCAGCTCCTCGGCGGAGCCGAGATTGGAGCCGTACAGCACCAGCATCGGCGTGTTGTGGCCCGGGCGCGTGGCCGGCGCCCGCTGGGCCTTCGGCGCGGCTGCAACCGCGCCCGTGCTGCCGGCGAACGCGCCGCGGTCCTTGTCGTCGCGCGGCCGCACCTTGATCCTGAAACCATCCGGCTTGACGGTCAGCGTCTCCTTCAGATGCATCTGGTAGCGATGCACGTCGAGCAGCTTGAAGCGTTGCAGGATCATCCCGATCGCCAGCGCCGCCTCGTGCATGGCGAAGCCGCGGCCGATGCAGGCGCGCTGGCCGTTGCCGAACGGCTTCCAGGCATTGATCGGCCGCTTGGCCTCCGCCTCGCGGCTGAAATTCTCGGGATCGAACACGTCGGGGTTCGGGCCCCAGACGCTGGGATCGCGATGCAGCGCCATCACCAGGATGGTGATGAAGGTGTTCTTCTTCAGCTTGTACTTGCCGCCGATCGTCTCATCGGCCAAAGGCGCGATGCCGTAGGCCGGCGCCGGCGGCCACAGCCGCAGCGCCTCCTTCAGGCATTGCGTGATGTAGGTGAGCTGCGTCACCTGCTGATAGGTCGGCCGCGCATTGACGTCGGGCCCGAGGACGCGATCGACCTCCTCATACGCCTTCTTCAACACCTCCGCGTGCTTCAGCAGCGCGTAGATCGTGCACGACAACAGGCCGCTGGTGGTCTCGTGGCCGGCGATCAGGAAGGTGTTGATCTGGTAGCGGATGTTGACGTCGTCGAGCTGCTCGCCGGTGGCGCGGTCGACGCCGGTCATCATCGCCGCCAGCATGTCCTTCTTGTCGTCGGTCGCGGCGGTGTTGCCGCGCCGCTCGGCGATGATCTCGTCGACCATCTTGTTCATGAAGGCGACGTCGTCGGCCAGCGTCTTGCGCCGCTTCTGCATCCACAGACCCTCGAGCGGCAGGCCGCGGGTCATCATGATGGTTTCGAGCGAGCGCACCAGCGATTCCACGAACGGGTGGTAGTCGCGGCGGTAGAACGAATTGAAGCGGTAGTCGAAGCCGCAGAGGCCGATGGTGTCGAGGGTGAGCGCCGTCATGTCGTGGACGACCTCGATCTCCTCGTCGGCGTTGAGGCGCTCCCATTTCTTGACCAGCTGCTCGGCGATGTCGACCATGCTCGGGTGGTACGACTGCATGGCGCGGTTGCCGAACGGCTGCATCAGGATGTTGTGCGCCTTGCTCCAGTTCGGCTCCTTGGTGTCGGCGGTGAACAGGCCGTCGCCGCCGACCGCGCGCACCCGGCGCAGCGAGCCGCGCACCGCCTTGTCGAAGCGCTTCTCGTCGGAGAGCTCGTCGACGAGGTCGTGGCCGGACACGATCACCAGCGGCGCGCCCATCATGTCGAGCCAGAAGATCGGTCCGAGCTCCTTGGAGAGCTTGACGAGGTGCTGCACCGGCGCGGTCGAGTCCAGCGACAGCATGTTGCCGACCACCGGCTTCGTCGGCGGATGCGGAATCGGACTCAGTCTGTTGCCGGACGCCATTTTCGAAGTGCCCCCTGTCCTCTATTCGTCATTGCGAGGAGCGAAGCGACGAAGCAATCCATCTGTCCTCATATGCGGACCAATGGATTGCTTCGCTTCGCTCGCAATGACGGCGTTAGTGTCCCGTCGTCACCCAAACCGCTTTCTGCGCCATTCGATCAGCTTGGCGCTGACTTCGTCAGGCTTTTCCTGCTGCGTCCAATGGCCGCTGTCCTTGACCAGGTACTTCTCGAGGTCCGGCACCAGCCGCTCCATGCCGTCGGCGGCCGAGGGCGGCAGCACCGCGTCGTTCTCGGCCATGATCATCAGCGACGGCACCCGGACGTGATGGTCCAGCCCGGCCGAGCGCTCCCAGTTGCGGGTGAAATTGCGATACCAGTTGATGCCGCCCGTAAAGCCGGTCTTGGTGAAGGTGTCGACGAACACCTTCTTCTCGTCCGCGGACAGGATCGGCGTGCGCGGATCATGCCTGGCGTCGTAATTCGCGATCATCTGCGGAAACGCCAGATTGAGCCGCGCCGAGGCGCCGACGCCGGCGATCGGCTGTTCGGGCGGCGCATCCGCCGGACGCGGCGCCGGCTTGCGCATGAAGGCGTCGAAGGTCTGCTCGACGCGGCTGCCGAAGATGCGGTCGGGCTCGCGTCCCGGATCCTGGAACTGGACGATGTACATGTGATCGCCGAAGCGCTGGCGGAACAGCGCGATCGGGTCCATCGGCGCACGGTCCCAATGCGGCGTGTTGACGCCGACGACGCCGGCGACCCGCGCAGGATGCCTGAGCGGCATCTGCCAGACGACAAAGCCGCCCCAGTCGTGACCGACGAAGATCGCCTTGTCGATCTTGAGATGGTCGAGCAGGCCGACGAGGTCGCCGGTCAGGTGCTCCATGTCGTAGGCCTCGACCGGCTCCGGCCGGTCGGTCGCGCCATAGCCGCGCTGATCCGGCGCAATCACCCGGATGCCGGCCTCGCCCAGCGCCTTGATCTGGTGGCGCCAGGAGAACGCCAGTTCAGGCCAGCCGTGGCACAGCATAACCGGCGGCGTGTCGGTCTTGGGGCCCGCTTCATAAAACCCCATGCGGATGCCGTTCGTCTCGGCGAACTGCAGCGGTGGCATCTCAATCATCGGCAGGGATCCTTATTCGGCTGCGCCCTTGATGTCCGCAGGCGGGGGAGCGAACGCCGCCTCGAGTACATCGAACTCGAGCGGCAGCATGTCGCACATCACCTGCACGTGGGGAATGATGTTGGCGCCCACGATGAAGCCGAAATCGAGCTGATCGCGGTAGCTCTGCACGGTGATATTGAGCGCCACGCCGTGGGTCGAGATCGAAACCGGGAAGATGTGCAGCAGCTCGGCACCCGCCGCATACAGCGTCTGCCGCGGCCCCGGCACATTCGAGACCGTGATGTTGGTGGCCGGCGGCAGCACGTTGGAGAGGTCGGAGCGGCTGTAGAGCAGCGCCAGGATCTGCACCAGGATCGGCGCGCCCAGCAGCGAGATGTTGGTGACCTGCGGCACCAAGGCGCGCAGCGGATGCGACATCTCCTTGGACTTGGTCGACTGCGCGATGATGGTTTCCAGCCGCTTCCGGGGGTCTTCGATGTCGGTCGCGATCGAGCAGATCATGCCGAAAACCTGGTTGTTGGATTCGGCATTGCCCTCCTCGCGCAGCGAGATCGGCACGCCTGCGGTCAGCGACTTGTTCGGCAGCGCGCCCTGGCTGATCAGATAGCGCCGCACCACGCCGGAGGCGAGCGCCAGCACGACGTCGTTGAGCTTGCCGCCGGACGCCTTCGCCAGTGCCTTGGCACGCGACAGCGAGATCGAGGTGCCGGCAAAGCTGCGCTCGGACGAGATCGCCTTGTTGAGGATGGTCGGCGGCGAGGACATCGCCTGCAGGCTCTCGCGCGACCTCGGATCGGCGACCTTGGCGACGACGTCGGACAGGCTCTTCATGACCGTCGGCATGGAGCCGGCGAACTTCACCGCGCTCTCGATCTGGAACATGGCGTTGTCGAACAGGATCGAGCCAAGGTCGCTCTTGCCGGAACGCGGCAGCTCCAGGCTCTTCTGCGCGGCGGCCGCCGCCTCGAACGGCTGGGTCCAGAGCTGCTGATAGGCATCGATCAGATTGGCCGCGATGTCGCGCGGTTCCTGCGCGACTTTCTTCGCGCTCGGCGGCTCAATCTCGCGCGGCACCGGCGTCAGGTCGTAGATCATGCTGGTCAGCGCCGCGCCGGCGCCGCCGTCGATGCAGGCATGGTGCATCTTGGAATAGAGCCCGATCTCGTTGTCCTTCATGCCCTCGAAGACGTAGAACTCCCAGAGCGGGCGGGCGCGATTCAGAAGCTTGGCGTGCATCCAGCCGACGATGCGCTCCAGCGTCGCGCGATCGTGCGGTGCGGGCAGGCTGGCGCGGAAGATGTGACGGTCGATGTCGAACTGATCGTCCTCGACCCAGGACGGATGATCGATGTCGAGCGGCGCCTTCTGCAGCCGAGCCTTGAGGATCGGCGCGATGTGCAGCCGCGAGGCGATCATCGCCTTGAACTCCTCGAAGAAGTCGCCCTTGTAGCCGTCGGGCAGGCGGAAGATCGCCATGCTGCCGACATGCATCGGCATTTCCGGCGTTTCCAGATAGAGAAACGATGCGTCCAGCGAGGACAGCTTCTTGGCGTCGCTCATGATCTCCTCCCGAGAGCCTACTTACGCGGGCGCCTTGGGCGGCGCTTCTGGTCGTTTGGTCAGGATAGTGCCTGTTCTGCCGGCCCGTAGGCAATGGCAAAGGGGCCCGAGCGGTCAAAATGCCGGAATTCCCCTTCCGGCTGGGCCAGCCGGTCCGCAATCGCCCACAGCGCCGCGGGATTGACGCCGAGGCCGATATGGCTGGCGAAATGCACCTCGATGTTCTCGGCGGTGGCCGACGGCCGCACGCGCGAGGTCCGCCAGTTCACGATGCCATCGGTGCGGGAATAGATCGAGGTTGTCGGCACCGGCATGTCGCCGGCGATCGCGGCGCGGATTTCCGGGATGTCGTTCACAGCTTCGCCGGACAACACCTCATAGAGCCGCGTCGCATTGGTGGCGCGGATGTCGTCGGCGAACGGGCTGCCCAGCGTGATGATGGAGCGCACCAACTCCGGCATCTGCGACGCCAGGTCGCGCGCATAGACGCCGCCGAGGCTCCAGCCGATGATCGAGACCTTGCGCCCGGACGCCTCATGGACCCGCTTCAGCAGGTCGCGCAGCGCAGCCCGCCTGCTGGAAATCCCGCCGAAATTGCGGCCCATGTTCCAGGCATAGGCGTCGTAGCCGAGCTCCTTCAGATAGCGCCGCATCGGCGCCATCGAAAGGTCGCTGGCGAGAAAGCCCGGCAACGCCAGCACCGGATGACCGTCGCCTCTCGGCGCCCGCATCAGCAAAGGCGACAGCAGCAGGCTCGAATTGAGCTCGAGCACGCCGCGCGCCTCCGCCAGCATCAGGAACAGGCTCGGCGGGCGCAACCGGCGTTCGGTCCCATCAACGCTCCTGTCCATGCTGGTCACTATTTCTTCTTGCTCGCGCCGCCGAAGCCGGCCATCGCCACGAACATGTCCTGGAAGCGCTCGGCGAGCTTGGGATCGAAGGTGAACCAGCTCTGCATCAGCGATTCCGGCGAGATCTTCTCGATGTTCGACAGCATCTGCTGCTGCAGCTTGTCCATGACGGCGGTCTGCATCGGTGCCACGTCCGGCAGGCCGAAGAATTGCCGCGCTTCGAGGGGCGTACAATCTATCTCGACGTTGACCTTCATATCCGCCTCCTCAAATGCGCCTTGGCCCGCCATAGTATCGCCGCGACGGGGCGAGTTGCGCAAGCGAGCCGTACCTGCCCCGGGGGGCAGTCGGCCTCAATCATCCGTTATGGTCAACCAAACCGTTTGGAGCGGTTGCTCCAAACCGTTTGGAGCGGCCGGCATGAACGCGGCGCGCCGGAGATCATTCCCGGGAGCGACGAGCGGCACTCCGAAAGTCGAATGTCACGCGTTCGCGCCAACAGCCTACTCTCTAATCCGGTTCATTGCGCTGCACCCGCGCGGACGGGTTAACCCTTTGGCAAATCGCGCTTGCGCAGCCGGTAAACTCTGGCAACATGGATCGATAATACCAGCCGGACACAGCAGCCGGCGGACAAAAACGGGGACGCGGGATCACATGTCGGTACGTTGGAGTTTTGCGGCGGCTGCCGTCGCATTCGTCGCCTTTGCTTGGCCGGCATCGGCCCAGACGCTGAAGTATGCCAACCAGGGCGAGCTGAAGTCGCTGGATCCCTACACGCTGAAGGAAACCACGACGATCGCGCACCACGCCCACGTCTACGAAGGCCTCACCGCGCGCGACAAGGACCTCAAGATCATTCCCGCCCTGGCGGAAAGCTGGGAGACGCTGAGCCCGACCAAATGGCGCTTCCATCTGCGCAAGGGCGTGAAATTCCACAATGGCGATCCCTTCACCGCCGACGACGTGCTGTTCTCGGCCGAGCGCGTCCGCGCCAAGGGCTCCAATTTCCTCAGCAACGTCCCGGCCGACGCCAAGTTCAGCAAGGTCGACGACTACACCGTCGACGTGACGCTGGACTCGCCCAATCCCATCCTGATCTCGCAATGGGATAGCTGGTACATCATGGACAAGAAGTGGTGCGAGGAGAACAACTCGGTTGCACCGACGCCGGCCTCCGCAACCACGCCGAGCTACGCGGCGCTGCACGAGAACGGCACCGGCCCCTTCACGATCGAGAGCCACCAGCCCGGCGTGAAGACCGTGTTCAAGGCGTTTGCCGGCTATTGGCGCAAGCCCGAGCATAATCTCAAGGAGATCATCTTCACCCCGATCGGCTCCGACGCCACCCGCGTTGCCGCGCTGCTCTCGGGCGAAGTCGACGTGATCGAACCGGTTCCGCTCCAGGACATCCAGCGCGTCAATTCCAGCGGCGTCGCCACCGTCATGACCGCGCCGGAGATTCGCACCATCTTTATCGGCATGGATACGGCGCGCGACGAGCTGCTGTATTCCAACATCAAGGGCAAGAATCCGTTCAAGGACATCCGCGTCCGCGAAGCTTTCTACAAGACCATCGACGTCGATCTGATCAAGACCCGCGTCATGCGCGGCATGTCGACCCCCTCGACGTTGATGATCGCGCCCGAGCTCTATCCGCTGTCGAAGGAATTCACCCGGCCGAAGCTCGATCCTGATGGTGCCAAGAAGCTGCTGGCCGACGCCGGCTATCCGAACGGCTTTGAAGTCACGATGGACTGCCCGAACGACCGCTATGTCAACGACGCCGCGATTTGCCAGGCGGTGGTCGGCATGCTGGCCCGCATCGGCGTCAAGGTGAACCTGCTGGCGCAGCCGAAGGCGCAGTATTTCGCCAAGGTGCTGAAGCCCGGCGGCTACCAGACCTCGTTCTTCATGCTGGGCTGGACGCCCGCGACGTCCGACTCGCACAACGTGCTGCACGACATCCTCGGCTGCCGCGACGATCCGAAGGATGCCACCCGGGGCGAGGCCAATCTCGGCGGCTATTGCAACAAGGACGTCGACGCGCTCACCGACAAGGTCCTGATCGAGGGCGACACTGCCAAGCGCGACCAGTTGATCAAGCAGGCCTACGACATCGTCATCAAGGATTACGGCTACATTCCGCTGCATCAGCAACCGCTGGTCTGGGGCGTGTCGAAAAAGGTCAAATTGACCCAGCGCGCGGACAACCAGGTGCTGCTCTACTGGGCCACCAAACAGGGTGAATAGTGGCTTTGGCGAATTGGGTCCCGGAAGCGCAGGCTTCCGGGACCTCGCGTTTTCCGGCCGCGCAAGGCCGCGCGCCGAATGTCAAAAGCAGTGAAAGGTAGAGATGCTGGCTTTCACTCTTCGCCGCTTCCTGCAGGCGATCGGCGTGATGCTCGCCGTCGGCGTGATTGCGTTCGCGATGTTCCGCTTCGCCGGCGACCCGGTGAACCAGATCGTCTCGATCGACACCTCGGCCGCGCAGCGCGCTGAAATCCGCCACTCGCTCGGCCTTGACGATCCCGTGCTGGTGCAGTTCGGCCACTACTTCATCAATGCGCTGCAGTTCAAGTTCGGCGTGTCCTACCAGTTCCGCCTGCCGGTCTCCTCGCTGCTGGCGGAGCGGCTGCCGGCGACGCTGGAGCTTTCGATCTGCGCGACGCTGTTCGCGATGGTGGCCGGCATCCTGATGGGGGTCTATTCGGCGCTGCGCCGCGACACCGTGCTCGCCAAATTATTTCAGGCGGTATCGCTGATCGGCATTTCGTTGCCGACCTTCCTGATCGGCATCCTCCTGATCTATCTGTTCGCGGTGACGCTGGGCTGGCTGCCCTCGTTCGGCCGCGGCGAGGTGGTGAAGCTCGGCTGGTGGACCACCGGGCTGCTCACCGTCTCGGGCCTGAAGGCGCTGATCATGCCGGCGATCACGCTCGGGCTGTTCCAGATGACGCTGATCATGCGGCTGGTGCGCGCCGAAATGCTGGAAGTGCTGCGGACCGACTATATCCGCTTCGCCCGCGCCCGCGGGCTGACCACGCGCGCAATCCATTTCGGCCATGCGTTGAAGAACACCCTGGTTCCGGTGATCACGGTGGCCGGCCTGCAGTTTGGCTCGGTTATTGCTTTCTCGATCATCACCGAAACCGTGTTCCAATGGCCGGGCATGGGACTTCTGTTCGTGCAGGCCGTGCAAAATGTCGATATCCCGATCATGGCCGCATATCTGTTGATGGTCTCGCTGATCTTCGTCACCATCAATCTCGTGGTCGACATCCTCTACACCGTGGTCGATCCGCGCTTGCGGTCGACCGTCGGCCGCACGGCGTGAGGGGCTGACCGATGTCCGATGCCGTCGTCTCCCATCGTTCCGAAGACCACCAGGCCCCTGCCGGCTGGTTCAGGCGCGCGCTCGACAGCGACGTCTTCTATTCGTTCCGCCGCTCCAGGCTGACGATGGTCGCCGCCGTGATCACGCTGCTGTTCTTTCTGCTCGCAATCTTCGCGTCGTGGCTCGCGGTGCAGAACCCGTTCGACCCGGCACAGCTGCAGCTGATCAACTCGCGGATCGCGCCGCTGTGGACCGCCGACGGCCAAAGCCCGTTCCTGCTCGGCACCGACGAGCAGGGCCGCGACGTGCTCTCGGCGATCCTCTACGGCCTGCGCATCTCGCTTGCGGTCGGCCTGGCCGGCGTGGTCTTTGCCGGCGCGCTCGGCATCGCCCTCGGGCTGATCGCAGGCTATTTCGGCGGCGTGGTCGACACCGTGATCATGCGGATCGCCGACGTGCAGCTCACCTTCCCCGCGATCCTGATCGCACTGCTGGTCAACGGCGTTGCCAAATCGCTGCTCGGCAACCGGCTCGACGAGATAAGCACGCTCGGCGTCCTCATCATCGCGATCGGTCTCAGTTTCTGGGTGCAATATGCCCGCACCGTGCGCGGTTCGGTGATGGTCGAGAAGAACAAGGATTACGTCGCCGCGGCGCAGCTGATCGGCCTGCCGGCGCCGAAGATCATGCTGCGGCACGTGCTGCCCAACACGATGGGCCCGATCCTCGTCATCGCCACCATCAACCTCGCGCTCGCGATCATCACCGAGGCGACGCTGTCGTTCCTTGGCGCCGGCATGCCCGACACCATGCCCTCGCTCGGCACCCTGATCCGGATCGGCAACAACTATCTATTCGCGGGCGAATGGTGGATCGTCGCCTTCCCCGGCATTGCGCTGGCCGGCCTGATCCTCTCCATCAACCTGCTCGGCGACTGGCTGCGCGACGCACTCAATCCGAAGCTCCGATGACCAAGCCTGTTCTTTCCGTGCGCAATCTCGAGGTGGAATTCGTCACCCGCCGTGCGACCTTGCGCGCCATCAACGGCGTGTCGTTCGACATCGCCAAAGGCGAGGTGCTCGGCGTGGTCGGCGAATCCGGCGCCGGCAAGTCGGTCACCGGCCTTGCCGTGATCGGCCTGATCGATCCGCCCGGCCGCATTTCCGGCGGCGAGATCGAACTCTCGGGCACGCGGATCGACCATCTTCCGCCGGAAGAGATCCGCCGCATCAGGGGCAAGCGGATCGGCATGATCTTCCAGGATCCGCTGACCAGCCTCAATCCGCTCTACCGGATCGGCGACCAGATCATCGAGACCATTCGCACCCACAGCAATCTGAGCGAGAGCGCCGCGCGCAGGCGCGCCATCGATCTGTTGGCCGAGGTCGGCATTCCTGCGCCGGAAAAGCGCATCGACGGCTACCCGCACGAATTCTCCGGCGGCATGCGCCAGCGCGTCGTGATCGCGCTCGCGATCTGCGCCGAGCCCGAGCTGATCATCGCCGACGAGCCGACCACCGCGCTCGACGTGTCCGTGCAGGCGCAGATCATCGCGCTGATCAAGCGGCTCGGCCGCGACCACGGCACCGCCGTGATGCTGGTAACCCACGACATGGGCGTGATCGCCGAGACCTGTGACCGCGTGGCGGTGATGTATTCCGGCCGCATCGCCGAGATCGGCCCGGTGCAGGAGGTGGTGCGCAATCCGCTGCATCCCTACGCCAAGGGCCTGATGGGCGCGATCCCGACGCTCGCCGGCGAGGACAAGCGCCTGGTGCAGATCCCCGGCTCGATGCCGCGGCTGTCGGCGATCCCGCCGGGCTGCCCGTTCAATCCGCGCTGCGCATTCGCCTTTGACCGCTGCCGCGTCGAACGCCCCGAGCCGATCCGGCAAGGCACGCAATCCGTCGCCTGCCACCTGTTCGAGCCCGCGAAGGAGACGGCGGAATGAGCGGGACATTGATCGAGGTCAGGAACCTGCGCCGCGTCTTCGACGTCTCCAAGCCGTGGCTCAACCGCGTGATCGAGGGCGGTCATCTCGAATTCCTGAAGGCAGTCGACGGCGTCTCTTTCGACATCAAGCGCGGCGAGACCTTCGCGCTGGTCGGCGAATCCGGCTCCGGCAAGACCACCGTCGCGCGCATGGTGGTCGGCCTGCTGCCGCCGAGCTCGGGCGAGGTCGTCATCGACGGGGTCTCGATGACCGACCCGCGGCAGGGCCAGGCGCGCCGCCGCCTGCGCCGGCGCATCCAGATGGTTTTTCAGGATCCCTATGCGAGCCTCAATCCGCGCTACCGGGTCGCCGCCATCATCGCCGAGCCGATCCGCGCCTTCGACCTGATCCAGGGCGAGCGCGACATCAAGGCCCGGGTCGGCGAATTGCTCTCGCTGGTCGGCCTGCACCCCGACGACGGCCAAAAATTCCCGCATGAATTTTCCGGCGGCCAGCGCCAGCGCATCGCGATCGCCCGCGCGCTGGCGTCGGAAGCCGAGTTCATCGTCTGCGACGAGCCGACCTCGGCGCTCGACGTTTCCGTGCAGGCGCAGATCCTCAATCTGATGCGGGACCTGCAGGACAAGTTCGGCCTCACCTATCTCTTCATCAGCCACAATCTCGCGGTGGTCCGCCACATGGCGAGCCGGATCGGCGTGATGTATCTCGGCCGCATCGTCGAAATCGCCGAGGGCCGGGAATTGTTCGAGAACCCGCGGATGCCCTACACGAAGATGCTGCTCGGCGCGGTTCCGGACCTTGCGATGTCGGGCCGCCAGCGCATCCCGGTGAAGGGCGAGATTCCGAACCCGATCGATCCGCCGCAGGGCTGCTCGTTCAATCCGCGCTGTCCCCTCGCCTTCGATCTCTGCCGCCAGAAGACGCCGGAACTGATCGACGGCGTCGCCTGCCATGCCGTCAACAGTCCTGCCGCCGTTCCGGCATGATCACGCGGATGGGAGCGGCCATGTCCACCAAGCGGTTGGCATACCAGCCGGCCTGTGATCAAGTGCGCCCGCCGAGAAGACCCAACAACAAACCGACGAACGGTCAATCGCCATGAGCAACATCAACCCCGATCCGTTCACAACCCGGCCCGAGATCGAAGGCACCTTCGGCGTCGTCACCTCGACGCACTGGATCGCCACCGCGGTCGGCATGGCAACGCTGGAGAAAGGCGGCAACGCCTTTGACGCCGGCGTGGCCACCGCCTTCACGCTACAGGTGGTCGAGCCGCATCTGAACGGCCCCGGCGGTGACGTGCCGATCATCGTGCACGACGTCAAGCGCGGCAAGAGCGAGGTGATCTGCGGCCAGGGCCCGGCGCCGGCGAAGGCAACCATCGCGCATTATCGCAGCGAGGGGCTCGAGATGGTGCCCGGCACCGGCCTGCTTGCGGCCTGCGTGCCCGGCACATTCGAATCCTGGATGCTGCTGCTGCGCGACTACGGCACCATGAAGCTGCGCGACGTGCTGGAGCCCGCGATCGCCTACGCACGCGACGGCTATCCGCTGGTCGAGCGTGCATCGGCCACCATCAAGACCGTCGAGCAACTGTTCCGGAAATACTGGACCACGTCGGCCGACGTCTATTTGCCTGGTGGCGAGGTGCCGAAGCCCGGCACCATCTTCACCAACAAGAAGCTTGCCGAGACCTACGCACGCATCCTGAGCGAGGCGGAGAGCGCCGGCGGCGATCGCGTGGCGCAGATCGAGCGCGCGCGGCAGGCCTGGTCGAAGGGCTTCGTCGCCGAGGCGATCGACAAGTTCTGCCGCACCCAGGAGGTGATGGACGTCTCCGGCTCGCCGCATCGCGGCGTGTTGTCGGCCGACGACATGGCGCGCTGGCAGCCGACCATCGAGGCGCCGCTCACCTACGATTACGGCCGCTACACCGTGCAGAAGGCCGGGGTCTGGAGCCAGGGTCCGGTGATGCTGCAGCAGCTCGCGCTGCTGAAGGGTTTCGAGCTCGACGGGCTCGATCCCGCAGGCCCCGACTTCATCCATCTGCAGATCGAAGCCGCCAAGCTCGCCTACGCCGACCGCGAGACGTTCTACGGCGATCCGAAATTCACGGAGATCCCGATCGAGACGCTGCTGTCCGATGCCTATAACAACGAACGGCGCAAGCTGATCTCAAAAGACAAGGCTTCGCTCGACTTCCGTCCCGGCTCGGTCGAGGGTTTCGGCGGCGTCGTGAAGTTGCGACACGCCGAAGGACATCGCGAAGCGGTCGGCGCCATGGGCGCGGGCGAGCCGACCGTCGGCCGGTTCGGCGAAGTGCGTGGCGACACCGTGCATTTCGACATCATCGACAAGGCCGGCAACATGATCTCGGCGACGCCGTCCGGCGGCTGGCTGCAGTCCTCGCCGGTGATTCCCGAGATCGGCTTTTGCCTCGGCAGCCGCGCCCAGATGTTCTGGCTCGAGGAGAACCACCCTGCCTCACTCGCGCCGGGCAAGCGGCCGCGCACCACGCTGTCGCCGACCATGGCGCTGCGCGACGGCGAGCCGTATCTCTCCTGGGGCTCGCCGGGCGGCGACCAGCAGGACCAGTGGATCACGCAGTTCTTCCTGCGCCATGTTCACGCCAAGCTCAATCTGCAGGAGGCGATCGACGCGCCGGCCTGGCACTCCGAGCATTTCCCGATCTCGTTCTGGCCGCGCACCTCGCGGCCCGGCGTGCTGGTGCTGGAAAACCGCGTATCGAAATCGACCATCGACGAATTGAAACGCCGCGGCCATGTGGTGGAGATTGGTCCCGATTGGTCGGAAGGCCGCCTCACCGCGGCCTCGAAGGTCGGTGCCCGCCGCCGCGCCGCCGCCAATCCGCGCGGCATGCAGGGTTACGCCGCAGGCCGCTAAGCACAAAGGTTTGAGATGACCTGGTCGATCATCGCCCGCGACAGCGCCACCGGCCAGCTCGGCATCGCCGTCGCGACGCGGTTCTTCGCGGTCGGCGCGCTGGTGCCACACATCGCACCCGGGATCGGCGCGGTGGCGACGCAGGCGCTGGTCAATCCCTATTACGGCATCGACGGCCTCGCGCTGCTGCGCAGCGGCAACAGCCCGCATGAGGTGATCGCAGCGCTGATTGCGCCCGACAGCGGCCGCGAAAGCCGGCAGCTCCATGTCATGGACGCCAGCGGCCGCATCGCGGCGCATTCCGGCAAGGACTGTATCGACTGGTTCGGCCATATCGCCGGCGACGGATTCTCGATCGCCGGCAACGTGCTGGCGGGACCCGCGGTGCTCGACGAGACCGCGCGCGTCTATGCCGCGAACGAGAAGCTGCCGTTCGCGGAGCGGCTGATCAAGGCGATGTTCGCCGGTGAAGCGGCCGGCGGCGACAAGCGCGGCAAGCAATCCGCCGCTCTCTTAATTCACGGCGCGGAGGAATGGCCATTGCTCGATCTGCGCGTCGACGACCACGCCGATCCCCTGCACGAGCTTGAGCGGCTGGAAGCCGTCAGCCGCGAGCACTGGGTGCCGTTCCGGAGCTTCATGCCGACCCGCGGCAACCCGGCCGGAACCAGCGATCGCGCCACGATCGACGCCGGCATCGCAGCGGCAACAACGAGCCGCGAATGACGGCAGGCCCGCTGATCGAGATCGAGGGCCTGCGTGTCACCTTCCAAGGCGATGACGGCCGCATGACGCATGCCGTCGACAGCGTCGATCTTTCCGTCGCCAACGGCGCCACGCTCGGCCTCGTCGGCGAGTCCGGCTGCGGCAAGAGCGTGACCTCGCTCGCGATCATGGGGCTGTTGCCGAAGCAATCCGCGGCGGTCTCCGGCGCGATCCGCTTCGACGGTTTCGACCTGCTCGACGTGCCGGATGCGACGCTGCGCGACCTGCGCGGCAATCGCCTCGCGATGATCTTCCAGGAGCCGATGACCTCGCTCAACCCGAGTTTCACCATCGGCGACCAGATCACGGAGACGATCTTGCGCCACCGCGGCGGCTCCCGGCGCGCGGCGCGCGAACGCGCCATCGAGCTGCTGCGCCGCGTCCACATCCCCTCGCCCGAGAAACGCATCGACGAGTTTCCGCACAAGCTGTCCGGCGGCATGCGCCAGCGCGTGATGATCGCGATGGCGCTGGCCTGCGATCCGCAGCTTCTGATCGCCGACGAGCCGACCACCGCGCTCGACGTCACCCTGCAGGCGCAGATCCTCGATCTGATGCGGGAGCTGAAGGCCGCGAGCGGCGCCGCGATCATCCTGATCACCCACGATCTCGGCGTCGTCGCCGAAGTCTGCGACGAGGTCGCAGTGATGTATGCCGGCGAAATCGTCGAGCGCGCGCCGGTCGACGAGCTGTTTGCCAATCCGCAGCATCCCTACACGGTCGGCCTGCTCGGCTCGATCCCGCGGCTCGACCGCCGCACCAGCCATCTCGCCACCATCGAGGGCATGGTGCCGAACATGGCAGACCCGCCCGCCGGCTGCCGCTTCGCCGCGCGCTGTCCGTTCGTGGAACTTGCCTGCACCCAATCGCCGCCGCCGCTCGCGATGCTGAGCGCGACCCACGCCTCGCGCTGTATCCGCGCGCCGCTGGAGCGGCTGGTGTCATGACCGCGCTGCTCGAGGTCGAAGGGCTGGTGAAGCATTTCGTCGCCGAACGCTCGCTGTTCGGCCGGCCCACCGCCCATGTGAGGGCGGTCGACGGCGTCAGCTTCACGGTCGAAGCCGGCAAGACGCTGGCGCTGGTCGGCGAATCCGGCTGCGGCAAATCCACCGTCAGCCGGCTGGTGCTGCGGCTGATCGAGCCGGACGCCGGACGGATCCGCTTCGAGGGCCGCGACCTCGGCACGCTCAATGCCGAGCAGTTGCGCGCATTCCGCCGCGACGCGCAGCTGATCTTCCAGGACCCCTACGCCTCGCTCAACCCGCGCATGACGGTGAGCCAGATCCTGACCGAGCCGCTGGCGCTGCATAATCTCGTCCCGGCCGCGGACCGCCGCGAACGGGTCGAGGAGCTGTTGCGCCTGGTCGGGCTCGAGCCGCGCTTTGCGCGGCGCTATCCGCACGAATTCTCCGGCGGCCAGCGCCAGCGCATCGCGATTGCCCGCGCGCTCGCAGTCGAGCCGAAGCTGATCATCTGCGACGAGCCGGTGTCGGCGCTCGACGTCTCGATCCGTTCCCAGATCCTGAATTTGCTGCGCGACCTGCAGGATCGTCTGAAGCTTGCCTACATCTTCGTCTCGCACGATCTCGCCGTGGTGAAGCACATCGCGGACCGCGTCGCGGTGATGAATCTCGGCACCATCGTCGAGACCGCGGATGCACAAGCGCTGTTCGCGGCGCCGCGCCATCCCTATAGCCGCGCGCTGTTGTCGGCGATCCCGGTGCCGAAGCCGCGCGCCAGGCGCAGCCGCATCGTGCTGGAGGGCGAGCTGCCGAGCGCGCTCAATCCGCCGTCCGGCTGCCGCTTCCATACCCGCTGCCCCTATGTGATCGCGCGCTGCCGCAGCGAAGTGCCGCAGTTGCGCGAAGATGGCACCGGATATGCAACGGCCTGTCACCGAACGGGAGAGCTGCCCGGCGCGGAGGCGATCGTGCCCTCCGATGGCGGGTTCTCGCCGACACTGGAAAAGCTGGTGGCGGCGTTCAATGCGGCGGAAGCCTCGGGGCAGCCCGGGGTTATCTCACAGGGAACAGAGGCGTAGGGAATAAAGGGGTTGGCGATGAGATTTTGGCGCTTGGCGGTCCTGATGGCGGCCCTCGTGACCTGGTGCGGAACGAGCGCGCGTGCCGAGACGACACTTCGCATCGGGCTCGCCGAGGACCCCGACATCCTCGATCCTTCAATCGGACGCACCTATGTCGGCCGCATCGTCTTTTCAGCCTTCTGCGACAAGCTGTTCGACATTGACGAGAAGCTGAACATCGTTCCGCAACTCGCGCTGTCCTACGAGAACTCGGCCGACGGCAAGGAGATGACGATCAAGCTCCGGCCGGGCGTCAAGTTCCACGACGGTGAGCCGTTCGACGCCGAAGCCGCCAAATTCTCGCTGGAGCGCCATCTGACGCTGCCGACCTCGTTTCGCAAACCGGAATTGGCTGCGCTCGACCACGTCGACGTCGTTGATCCCCTGACCATCAAGCTGGTGCTCAAGACGCCCTACTCGCCGCTGATCGCCCAGTTGACCGACCGTGCCGGCATGATGGTCTCGCCGAAGGCGGTGAAGGAAGCGGGCGACAAATTCGGCCTGCATCCAGTCTGCGCCGGACCCTACAAGTTCGTCGAACGCGTGCAGCAGGACCGCATGGTGTTCGAGAAATTCGGGGATTACTGGAACAAGGACAACGTCTTCATCGATCGCATCGTGTTCCTTCCTATCGTCGATGCCACGGTGCGGCTCGCCAATCTGAAATCCGGCGGGCTCGATCTGATCGAGCGCGTGCTCGCCACCGATATCAAGGACGTCCGAGCGGACAAGCGGCTCGTGCTGTCGACCGCACCTGAACTCGGCTATCTCGGCCTCACCATCAACATCGGCAACGACAAGAGCAAGGGGCCGCTCAGCCAGTCGGAAAAGGTGCGCCAGGCGCTCGATCTGTCGATTGACCGCGAGGCGCTCAACCAAGTCGTCTTCAACGGCGAGTTCACGCCGGGCAATCAGTGGGTCAGCCCGACGCATCCTTACTATCAGAAGGCGTTTCCGGTTCGGGGACGCGACATTGCCAAGGCCAAGGCGCTGCTGAAGGAGGCCGGCGTCACGCTGCCCGTCGCCATCGACTACATGGTCCCCAAAGGCGCCGAGAACGAAGCCGTGGCCCAGGTCGTGCAGTCGATGGCGGCCGAAGCAGGCTTTGACATCAAGATCCGCGTGGTCGAATTTGCGACGACTTTCAAGCAGGCCCAGGCCGGCGAATTTCAGGTGTTTCAGATCAACTGGAGCGGCCGGATCGATCCCGACGGCAATTCCTATGTCTTCCTGCACACCAAGGCGCCGCAGAACGACGGCGGCTATTCCAACGCGGAAGCCGACAAGCTGATGGAAGATGCGCGGCTGATCAACGATCCCGTCCAGCGCAAGGCGATCTACGAGAAGATGACCAGGATCGTGCTCAATGACGAGCCGATCATCTACATCTATCACCGCACACTCCTGATCGCGCACTCCACCAAGGTCGAGGGTTACCGGCAGATGCCGGACGGATTGGTGCGCGTGGTCGGGCTGAAATTGAAATGATCGCCACAGCGCAGGACACGCGGGGCCGACAATGCTGAACTTCCTCGCCAAGCGGCTGGTTCAGCTGGTCCCGACGCTGTTCTTCGTCTCGCTCCTGATCTTCTCGCTGCAACATTTGCTGCCCGGCGATCCGGCACTCGTCATGGCCGGCGAGGAGCGCGACCCGGCCGTCATCGAACAAATCCGTCAGCAATACCATTTGGATCAACCGATCCCGGTGCAATATGCCTATTGGGTCAAGGGCGTGCTCACGGGCGACCTCGGCGAGTCGCTGCGCAACAAGATGCCGGTTTCGAGCCTGATCGCGCAGAAGCTGCCGGTTACGATGCAAATCGCCGGCATGGCGATCGTGGTCGCCTTCCTGATCGGCATTCCCGCCGGCATCATCTCGGCGGTGAAGATCGGTACGGCGTGGGACTATGGCGCCAATTTGTTCGCGCTGTGGGGCATCTCGACGCCAAATTTCTGGCTCGGCATCATGCTGATCTTCCTCTTTTCCGTCGAACTTGGCTGGCTGCCGGCCTCCGGCTACGTGCCGCTCAGCGAAAACTGGCGCGCGAGCCTCGCCGCTTCCGTCATGCCCGCCTTCGTGCTCGGCAATGCGATCGCGGCGATCCTGATGCGGCACACACGAAGCGCGATGCTGCAGGTGCTGGAGAGCGACTATGTCCGCACCGCGCGCGCCAAGGGTCTGTCCGAGCGCACGGTGATCCTCAAGCATGCGATGCGCAACGCGCTGACGCCGATCATCACGCTCGGCGCGCTCGAACTCGGCACGCTGCTGTCGGGTGCGGTGCTCACCGAGCAGATCTTCTCGATCCCGGGCTTCGGCAAGCTGATCGTCGATGCCGTGTTCAACCGCGACTATGCCGTCGTGCAGGGCGTGGTGCTGACAACGGCGACGATCTACATCACGCTCAATCTGATCGCTGACATCGCCTACATCCTCGTCAACCCGCGGCTAAGGGGCTGATCGGATGACCGACGCTGCACTCGGCCCCCTCGCTCCACTTGCCGCCACTGAGGCGCTCGAGAGCCCGGCGCGGCGCGCCTGGCGGCGGCTGATCCGGCGCAAGGGTGCCGTGCTCGGGCTCACCGTGATCGCGCTCTTTATCCTGCTCGCCGGGTTCGCGCCGCTGATCGTGCCCTATGATCCGGTCGCGACGAGCTGGTCGCTGGTACGCAAGGCGCCGTCGGCGCAGCACTGGTTCGGCACCGACGAACTCGGCCGCGACGTGTTCGCCCGCGTCGTGTTCGGCGCCCGCGCCTCGCTGCTTGCCGGCGTCATCTCGGTCGGCATCGCGCTTGCGATCGGCGTGCCGCTCGGCCTCGTCGCCGGCTATCGCGGCGGCTTCATCGACGCGCTGATCAGCCGCATCACCGATGCCATGCTGGCCTGCCCGTTCCTGATCCTGGCGATCGCGCTCGCAGCGTTCCTCGGCCCGAGTCTCAGCAATGCCATGATCGCGATCGGCGTCTCGGCGACCCCGATCTTCATCCGCCTGACCCGCGGCCAGGTGATGAGCGTCAAGGTCGAGGACTATGTCGAGGCGGCGCGTGCGATGGGCAATCCGCGCTGGCGCATTGCGCTGGTCCATATCCTGCCGAACATCCTGCCGGCGTTGCTGGTGCAGGCGACGCTGTCGATTGCGGCCGCGATCATCGCCGAGGCGGCGCTGTCGTTCCTCGGCCTCGGCCAGCAGCCGCCGGCGCCGTCCTGGGGCAGCATGCTCAACGCCGCGCAACGCTTCCTGACCAGCGCGCCCTGGATGGCGGTCTGGCCAGGGCTTGCGATCTTCCTGGTCGTGCTGTCGTTCAACCTGGTCGGCGACGGCCTGCGCGACGCACTGGACCCGAAGGCGCGGTAGAGGGTCGTGCAACAGCGAGCGCCTATCCTCTCCCCGTCACCCTGAGGAGCGCGGAACGCGCGTCTCGAAGGGTCGACGGCCACCGACCGGGCCGTTCATCCTTCGAGACGCGCTACGCGCTCCTCAGGATGACGGGATTAGCAGTGCGCGCCTCAGATTATCCGCTTAAATCACCACTTCCCTTAGCACCCTCCTGCAATCCATCTCGTATTCAAGATCGACCACCGGCGGGCGGCAGAAGTGCCAGGTCAGGCCGGAGCGGGTGGCGCCGCGGCGAACCAGCTCGTCGACGAGCACCGGATGGATGTCGTGCACGGTGTAGGCCTGCACCGCCGTCGTCTCCTGCCAGCCGAAGCTGAACTCCGCCAGACGGCGCTCCATCTCGCTGGCGGTGAAGCGGACCTTCTCCCGCCACGCGCCGGGACTGAGATCGCGATAGCAAACGATGCGGTCCCGATAGCTGGCGGTGCCGCCGCGTGCCTCGGCGCCGCCGGCGATCACGAAGGACGGTGACGTCGTCGTGCTCGGCCGCGTGAACGAGAACGCATGGAACGAGGGTTCGGCCGGCGGATCGATTTCGGGACAGACGTTGCTGCGCGCCACCGGATTGATGGTGCCGTCGAACAAGCCCCATTCGGCGAGCGTCTTGACGTAATGCTGGTTGAAGGCGCGGAAGCCATCCTCGGTGAAGGCGGCCGGCGAACGCAATTCGCAGGCGCAGAACGCGGTCAGCGGCCGGCCGGCGTCCTTGATGTAAGCCGCAATCCGCGCAAAACCTTCCGCAAGAGGCAGCAGACGATCGAAGCGCACCCGCTCGATCTCGTAGCCGGCGTTTGCCTGCGCGCCGCTTGAATATTGAAACACGGCCGGAATGAACCGGTAATTACCCGCCGCAAACTCGCTCGCCATGGCTGTTTCCTCCCAATCTTTGCGGTGAAGGCTATCACGAGACAAAGAAAAGGCGGCAGTGGCTTTCGCCAGTGCCGCCTTCCCTGCGAGCATGAGCTTGGAGGGCTCAGGTCGGCTTCAATGCGCCGCCGCGGCCTTCGAGTTCGTAGTCGGCGATCTGCTTGGCGCGGTCGGAACGGGCCGCGGCCTGGTGGTCGGTCGCGATCACCGTGTAGACCATCGGCAGCACGAACAGCGTGAACAGCGTGCCGATCGTCATGCCGGCCACGACCACAAGCCCGATCGAGAAGCGGCTGGCAGCGCCCGCGCCCGAGGCCGTGAGCAGCGGCAGCAGGCCGGTGACCATGGCCGCCGTCGTCATCAGGATCGGACGCAGGCGGATCCGGGCGGCCATCTCGATCGCCGCGCGGCGGTCCAGTCCCTCGTTGAGCTGCAACTCGTTGGCGAACTCCACCATCAGGATGCCGTGCTTGGTGATCAGTCCGACCAGCGTCAGCAGGCCCACCTGGGTGTAGATGTTCATGGTGGCTACGCCGAAGAACAGCGGGATCAAGGCGCCGACGATCGCCATCGGCACGGAGATCATGATCACGAACGGATCGCGCAGGCTCTCGAACTGCGCCGCCAGCACCAGGAAGATGATGATGATGGCGAACGCGAAGGTGACCAGCAGCTGGTTGCCTTCGTGGACGTATTGCCGGGAGTCGGCCAGGAAGTCGTAGCTGAAGCCTGACGGCAGCTTCTTGGCTTCACCCTGCAGAAACTCCACCGCCTGGCCCATCGAGACGCCGGGCATCGGCACGGCCTGGAAGGTCGACGAGTTGAGCTGGTTGTAGTGGGTCAGCGCGTTGGGATCGACGCCGGTCTCGACCGAAACCACGGTCGACAGCCGCACCAGCTGCCCGGTCGCGGTGGGAACGTAGTAATCGTTGAATGCCTCGGGCGCGAGCCGGCTGGCGCGCGGCACCTGCGGGATCACCTGGTAGGAGCGTCCTTCCAGATTGAAGCGGTTGACATAGTTGCCGCCGAGCAGCGTCGCCAAGGCGCCACCGATCGACTGCATCGTGATGCCGAGATCGCTCGCCTTCGAGCGATCGACCTTCACCCGGACCACCGGCTGGTTGAAGTCGAGGTCGCTGTCGGTGACGATGAACAGGCCGCTCTTGCGCGCCGCATCCTTCAACTTGCTCATCTGGTCGAACACCTGCTGGAATCCGGCCGTCGAAGAGATCACCATCTGCACCGGCAGACCGCCGGGGCCGCCGGGCAGCGGCGGCAGGCTGAACGCGAACGCGCTGATGCCCTCGATCTTGGACAGTTCGGCCTGAACCAGCGGCTGCAGCGCCTGCGCGCTGCGCTTGCGCTCATCCCACGGCTTGAGCAGCATGCCGGCGAAGCCGCCCTGCGGACCGGTGATGCCGTTCAGGATGAACCGCAGGTCGGTCTCGGGAAACTTCTGGAACTCCTTGTCCATCTTGTCGCCGTAGAAATCGATGTAGTCGATGTTGGCGTATTTCGGCGCCTTGGTCACCGCGAACACGATGCCCTGGTCCTCCTGCGGCGCCAGCTCCTTCTGGATGTGCATATAGAGGAAGCCGACCAGACCGAGGATGGTCACGGCGAACAGCGCCGTGATCGGGCGGTAGTCGAGCGAACGGTCGAGCTGACGGCCATAGGCGCGCGTCAACCCGCCGAACACGCGATTGACCAGCCTGGCGAAACGCCCCTCCTCCGCGCTCTTGAGGAACACCGAGCACATCATCGGCGACAGCGTCAGCGCGATCACGCCCGACACGATCACCGAGCCGGCCAGCGTGAAGGCGAATTCGCGGAACAGCGTGCCGGTCACGCCGCCGAGGAAGCCGATCGGCGCGTACACCGCCGCCAGCGTGATCGTCATGGAGACGACGGGACCGACGATCTCGCGGGCCCCCTTCAGCGATGCCTGCACCGGTGGCAGGCCCTCCTCGAGATGTCGATGGATGTTCTCCACGACAACGATCGCGTCGTCGACCACAAGGCCGATCGCCAGCACCATTGCCAGCAGCGTCAGGAGGTTGAAGCTGAAGCCGGCGGCCAGCATCAGGATGCAGACGCCGATCAGCGACAGCGGGATGGTGACGACGGGAATGATCACCGACCGCAGCGAGGCCAGGAACAGGAAGATGACGACGACGACGATCAGGACCGCTTCGGTAAGCGTCTTCTCGACCTCGTCGATCGACGATTGAATGAACTTGGTGGAATCGTAGGCCACCTTCATCTTCATCGACGGCGGCAGGTTGCGCTCGAGGTCGGGGAACAGCGCGCGCACGCCCTTCACCAGGGTCAGCGGGTTGCCCTGCGGCGTCGCCTTGATGCCGATGAAGATCGCATGCTCGCCGTTGAAGGCGACGCTGGCGTCCGTGCTCTGCGCCGCGAGCTCCACCGTCGCGATGTCCTCGATGCGCACGAAGCCGCCGTCCTTCGCCTTCACGATCATCCGCTTGAACTGATCGATGTTCTGAAGGTCGGTATTGGCCGAGACGTTGGAGACGATGAAGAAACCCTTGGTCTGGCCGGCGGCCGCCTGGAAGTTGTTGGCGGCGATCGCGGCGGCGACGTCGTTGGGCGACACGCCGCGTCCGGCCATGCGGGTCGGATCGAGCCAGACGCGCATCGCAAAGGTCTGGCCGCCGAGGATGTCGGCCGACGCGACGCCATCGACCGTCGAGAGCACCGGCTGCACGACGCGGGTCAGGTAGTCGGAGATCGACGATCCGGTCAGCTCTTCGCTCGAGAAGCCGAGATACATCACGGCGATGGTGTCACCGGTCGCCTTGGTCACGACGGGATCGAACGCTTCCTTCGGGATCAGGTATTTGACCGAGTTGACCTTGGCGAGCACCTCGGTCAGCGCCTGGTTCGGATCGTGGTTGAGCTTGACGTAAACCTGAATCGTCGAGGTGCCGAGCACCGAGTTCGACGTCATGTAGTCGACGCCTTCGGCCGACGCGACGGCCTGCTCGATCGGCGTGGTGATGAAGCCGTTGATCAGCTCGGGCGACGCACCGGGGTATGACGTGGTGATCGTCACGACGGTGTTCGAAAGATTCGGATATTGCCGGATTGGCAAAACCATCGCCGCGCGCAGGCCGATCAGCAGGATCAGCAGGCTGACGACGACCGACAGCACCGGGCGCTTGATGAAAATATCAGTGAAGGCCATCGCCAACTCGATTCGTGTTCTGCCGGCTTGCGGCAAGATGTGGCGGAGGGCCAATGGCCCTCCGAGTTCGATGAATGAAGATCAGTAGCGCGGCGGTTCGGCCGGAACCGGCGGCGGCGGATCGGTCGAGATCGCAACCGCCATGCCCGACTGCAGCTTGATCTGGCCGACGGCGACGACCTTGTCGCCCGCCTTCAGGCCCTTGAGAATCTCGACACGGCCCTCGACGCGGTTGCCCGTCTTCACGAAGGTGCGGTCCGCGGTCAGGGTGGTCTTGCCGTCGTCGCCCTTCTTCTCGGTGATCAGGAACACCGAGTCGCCGTACAGCGTGTAGTCGACCGCGGTTTCGGGAATCGTCACAACCGGCGGCTTCCCGGGCAGCACGATCGTGGTGGTCGCGAACATGCCGGGCTTGAGGATGCTGTCCGGATTCTGGATCGTGGCCTGAACCCGGATGTTGCGGGTGTCGGTCGCGATCTGCGGCTCGATGGTCGTGATCTTGCCCTCGAAGGTGCGGCCCGGATAGGCGTCGACCGAGACACGTACGGCCTGGCCGACCTTGATCTGCGAGCTCTGCTTCTCGGTGACGGTCAGGTTGGCGTACAGCACCGACAGATCGGTCAGCGACACGATCTGGGTGCCGGCCGTCAGGTACTGGCCGACTTCGACCTGGCGCACGCCGAGATCGCCTTCGAACGGTGCGCGCACCAGCTTCTGCGAGATCAGCGCTTCGGTCTTGGCAATGCCCGCCTTGGCCTGGTCGTAGGCAGCCTGCGCGGTGTCGACGGTCGATTGCGGACCGAACTGGCGCGACGCGAGCTGCTTGGCGCGGTCGAGTTGCAGCTCGCCGACGGTCGCTTGCGCCTTGTAGTTGGCGAGGTCGCCCTGCTCCGGTGCGTCGAACAACTGCACCAGCGGCGTGCCGGCCTTTACATGGCTGCCGGCGGTGAACAGGATCTCGGTGATGCGGCCCGGCACGTCGGTCGTGACGTTGACCTGGTGCACGGCGACGAGATCGCCGACGGCGGTCAGCAGGTTCGGAATCACCTCGGTCTTCGCCTCGACGGCCGAAACGTTCGCCGGCGGCGGCTTATTGTTGGCAAAGAACTGCGCGATCATGTGGCTACGGAAGGCGTTGAAGCCGACCAGCGCACCGACGAGCAGGGCCAGCAACAGGCCTACGATGATGAACCAGCGCACCATGCGGACGGGACGCTTGGCTTGCTTCTCCTTGATCGGTTGCCCCGAGATGTGGCTTTCGGTCTGAATATTCATGTCATGCACTTTCTGCAGTTACCGACGGTCCTGCGATCGGCGACGGCTGGCGGCCCAAATGAGTTGAAATTGCGGCTTCGGTAAGTCCGATGCCGCGAAGGATGAATTGGCAAAGCTGCCGCTCGGCCGCGGCGGCATCACCGTAGGGGAGGCATGGTGTCGCAGGCAGCTGCGTCAGCGCACCCATCAGCACGGTATGGTGCGCAAACCAGAACAGGTTGAGCGGCTCGTCGCCGATCTTCGTGGCCTCGCCGGCGGCGATCGCCCGCTCGAGCGAGGCGGCGAAGGTCGGACCGATCAGCTTGCCGACCTTGTCGTAGAGCAGGCGCGCAAACTCGCCGTCGTCGAGATGGCTCGTCACCATCAACCGCATCCGCTGCGCCTCTTCCTGGTCCGGCGCATCACGCAACTGCATGAAGTGACCGACCATGCCTTGCACCAGCTCGACCAGCGTCGCGGTCGAGGGCTCCTGGCCGAGCAGATGCGCGAGATCGGGATCCGCCTCGCACTCTTCGGCTAGGATCTCGGCATAGAGCGCCGCCTTGGACGGGAAGTGCTTGAACAGCAGCCCTTCCGAAATGGCAGCCGCGGCCGCCACGCTCTTTGTCGTGGTGCCGGCAAAGCCGTTGCGGGCGAAACACCGCTTGGCGGCGCTCAGGATCAACTGACGCCGCAAGTCACTCGTCATGCGTAAGGTAGACATTTGGGTCGTGAGTAATCACTCACTTTACCAAAAGTCAAGGTTCTATTGCACCGCGAAAGCCACTTTAAATAGGAGTGTGGCCGATCGACCCTCTGATGCGGTTCACGAGGTAGGTGCCGTCGCGGCTGGACAGCACGCGCTCCAGATTGGCCCCGTCGATCTTCGCGCTGGCGAACCGCGGCCCCGCCGTAACGTCTTGCAAAGACGAGGCAAAAGCTTCGACCTCCGCCATCGTGCTGATCGCCCGGCTATCCCCGATTCCGCAGGCTTTGGCAACACCCACGAGGTCGGCGGTTCCGCCGGTGTGGCTGGCCTGGCCGCCGGTCTCGCCATAGGCCTCATTGTCCAGCACGATGATCGAGAGATTTTTGGGCTGCTGCAGGCCGACGGTGGCGAGGCTTCCCATCCCCATCAGCATCTCGCCGTCACCGGTGATCACGACGACCGGCAGCGTCGGCTGGGCCAGCGCAAGGCCGAGCCCGATCATCACGGCGCCGCCCATGCCGCCCCAGAGATAGAAGTTGCGGTCGTGGTCGCCGGCGGCGGCGATGTCATAGGTCGAGGCGCCGAGGCCGCCGACGGCAAAGGCGCCCTTGCGATCCTTCAGCAGTTCGGCAACGACGGCACGGCGGTCGAGGAGATTGGCTTTGCTCATTTGGTGAAGACCTTTGCCCCGATCAGGCGCTGCGACAGCAGGACGGCGGTCGGCGTGCAGGCGTTATAGGCCTGCGCTGCGCCGGCCTCGACGACTTCGCGGACCTCTTCAGGGTGCGAGGCGCGCAGCACCTTGATCCCGGACAGTTCGAGAATCCCCTGCGTGTTCGAGCCCATCGGCACCTGCCAGGGATTGAACTCGCCCCATTCGCCGCGCATCGTCACCAGCGTGAGGAACGGCAAGCGGAAGATCTGCACCAGCGAGAGCATGTTGATGCAATTGCCGACCCCGCTCGACTGCATCAGCAGCACGCCGCGCTGGCCGCCGGCCCAGGCGCCCGCGAGCAGCGCCACGCCCTCCTCCTCGGTGGTCAGCGCGATGCCGCGCATCGAGGACGACCCCAGCACCCGCTCGATCAGTTCTGAATGCCCGGCGTCCGGCACGTAGGGCACCTGACGCACCTCGAAGCGCTGCAATATCGAGAAGATCTCCTCGGGCCAGGAGGCCGCAGTGTCGGCACGGGCATGCATTGGCGTTTCCGGTCTTGTTGCTTGGTCGCGACTGTAGAGGGGCGCGCGCGCTTCATCAAAGCGCAAAACCGCATATGGCTCTGCGATTTGCTCGCACCACGCAACGCCCGGCGCGCTGTTCCCGGCGCCTGGCAAATTGTGTTGCGCGGCAGCGGCCCGCGGCTTACGATAGTTGCAAATGAAACTAATTGGGTTGGATGCGCCATGAACGGACACGCGTGCGAGCTGGCTGACGGCTTCGACCTCGAGAAGCTGACGCCGGAATTCTACGCCGACCCCTACCCGACCTATCGCGCGTTGCGCGAGAACGCGCCGGTCAAGCGGCTGCCGAACGGCTGCTATTTTCTCACCCGCTACGACGACCTCGTCGCCGCCTACAAGAACACCAAGGTATTCTCCTCCGACAAGAAGAAGGAGTTCTTGCCGAAATACGGCAACTCGCTGCTCTACGAGCATCACACGACCAGCCTCGTCTTCAACGATCCGCCGGCCCACACCCGCGTGCGGCGGCTGATCATGGGCGCATTGTCGCCGCGGGCGATCGCCGGCATGGAGCCTGACCTGATCGCGCTGGTCGACAGCCTGCTCGACCGGATCGAGACCCGCGACCGCGCAGAGCTGATCGGCGACTTCGCCTCGGCGATCCCGGTCGAGGTGATCGGCAATCTGCTCGACGTGCCGCACGACGAACGCGAGCCGCTGCGCGACTGGTCGCTGGCGATTCTGGGCGCGCTGGAGCCGGTGATCGGCAAGGACGCGTTCGACCGCGGCAATAATGCGGTGAAGGATTTTCTCGGCTATCTCGAAACGCTGGTTGAACGCCGCCGCGCCAGACCGGGCAATCCCGAACGCGACGTGCTGACCCGGCTGATCCAGGGTGAGGATAATGGCGAGCGGCTGACCGCGAAGGAATTGCTGCACAATTGCATCTTCCTGCTCAACGCCGGCCATGAGACCACGACCAATCTGATCGGCAACGGGCTGGTGACGCTCACCCAAAATCCGGATCAGAAGCAACGGCTGATCGCGCACCCCGAGCTCATCAAGACCGCGGTCGAGGAGATGCTGCGCTACGAAAGCTCGAACCAGCTCGGCAACCGCATGATCGTGGAAGAAACCGAGCTCGGCGGCATCACGATGCCGGCCGGCACGCTGGTCACGCTGTGCATCGGCGCGGCCAACCGCGACCCCGCGCAATTCCCCAATCCCGAAGGCTTCGACGTCGCGCGTACGCCGAACCGCCACCTCGCCTTCGGCACCGGCGCGCATCAGTGCGCCGGCATGGCGCTGGCGCGCCTCGAAGGCGCCGTCGCGATATCGCGGTTCCTCGAACGCTTCCCGAACTACGCGCTCGACGGCGAGCCGGTGCGCGGCGGGCGGGTGCGCTTCCGCGGCTTCCTCAGCGTGCCCTGCAGCATCAGCGCCTAAGACGACACATCGTCGCCTGCGAATTTGGCCGGCGACACACTTCCCTGTGGAGGAACTGATGCCCAAATCAACTGCAGGCACGATTTGATGTAATCTCTCGTGCGCTGCAGCGGGAGTGACGCATGATGAATGCATCGGTCACTGATTTCCTCGCAACCGAAGCGCAGTTCGGCACCTACAATTATGAGCCGATCGGGGTCGTGCTGTCCCGCGGCCAAGGCGTCTGGGTCTGGGATACCGATGGCAACCGGTATCTCGATTGTCTCTCCGCCTATTCGGCGGTGAGCCAGGGCCACTGCCATCCGAAGATCCTCGCCGCCATGATCGAACAAGCGCGTCGGCTGACGCTGACCTCGCGCGCCTTCCACAACGACCAGCTCGCTCCCTTCTACCGCGAGCTCGCGGAACTGACCGGCTCGCACAAGGTGCTGCCGATGAACAGCGGCGCCGAGGCGGTGGAGAGTGCGATCAAGTCGGTGCGCAAATGGGCCTATGAGGTCAAGGGCGTTCCGGACGGGCAGGCCGAGATCATCGTCTGCGCCAATAATTTCCACGGACGCACGCTCGGCATCGTCGGCTTCTCGACCGACCCCGGTTCGCGCGACCATTTCGGACCGTTCGCGCCGGGCTTCAAGATCATCCCATTCGGCGACGCCGCCGCGCTCGAGCAGGCGATCACGCCGAACACCGCGGCCTTCCTGGTCGAGCCGATCCAGGGCGAAGCCGGCGTCGTGATTCCTCCGCCAGGCTATTTCGCCCGCGTGCGCGAGCTGTGCACCGCGCACAATGTGATGCTCGTGCTCGACGAGATCCAGACCGGGCTCGGCCGCACCGGCAAGCTGCTCGCCGAGCAGCACGAAGGGATCGAGGCCGACGTGACGCTGCTCGGCAAGGCGCTGTCGGGCGGCTTCTATCCGGTGTCGGCGGTGCTTTCCAACAACGCCGTGCTCGGCACCTTGCGGCCCGGCCAGCACGGCTCGACCTTCGGCGGCAATCCGCTGGCCTGCGCGGTGGCGCGGGCGGCGCTGCGCGTGCTGATCGACGAGGGAATGATCGAGAACGCCGCGCAACAGGGCGCGCGCTTTCTCGCCGGATTGCAGGACATCCGCGCCAACGTGATCCGCGAGGTGCGCGGGCGGGGGCTGATGCTGGCGATCGAGCTGCACCCGGAAGCCGGCGGCGCCCGCCGCTACTGTCTGGCGCTGCAGGCGCGCGGCATCCTCGCCAAGGACACCCATGAACACACCATCCGGATTGCTCCGCCGCTGGTGATCACGGCCGATCAGGTCGACTGGGCGACGGAGCGGATCGCGGCGACCCTCACGCAGGATGTCTCCTGACGGTTCCCCGCGCCGGAAGACCGTAACGCCGGCCGTAGCCACAACGAACGAATCCGACGTCGGTGCGTTAAAGCACTGCGGGCGACTGTTGAACGGAGAGCTAAGCTCATGCTTTCCCGCAGCGCTTTGTTTGTTGTCTTTTCGATTGGCAGCTCGATGCTCGTGGCGCACGGCGGCGCATCCGCCCAGCCACACGGAAAGGGTCCACCGGCGGCAAGGCCGGCTGCACCGGCCGCGATGGCGCGTCCCGCCCCGATGGTACACGCCGCCCCGCCCGCAATGGCCAGGCCGCCCGCAATGGCGAGACCGCCTGCAATGGCACGGCCACTCGCGATGGCACGGCCGGCGCCACCCGCGTTCCACGCCCCGCAGCGACCGGCGATGGCGCTGCGCCCGGCACCGCATTTCGCCGCCCCGTCGGTGCGCCAGGCCCCCCATATCGCAGCGCCGCGTGTCGCAGCGCCACGCCCCGAATTCCGTCGCGGAGCACCGCAGCGTCAGGCTCCGCATATCGCGGCGCCGTCACGCCCGAGCCCACCGTCGCGCTTGAGCGAGCGGCCGTCGCCAACGGAGCGCGTTCAACAGCGCGCGCAGCAGCAACAGCAAATGATCCAGCAACGCCAGCAGGCGGCGCAGCAGCGGCAGCGTGACGCGCTGTCGCGCCAGACCACCGAGCGGCAGACCCGGATCGATCGCCTGCAGCAATTGCAGTCGCAAAAGGTGCAAGGCGCACGCGCGCAACGCGTCCATGACCGCGCCCTGCAGGCGCAGAACCGCCTGTTGCAGCGCGAGCAGCGTGCGCAGCAGGCCGAATTTGCCCGTCAGCAGCGATTGGCGCCGGCAGCGACGGTTGGGGCTGCGGTTGGCGCCGCGGTCGCGACCACGGCCGCGACGCAGGCGGCTCAGCGCGAGCGATTTGCCGCACACTTCCGCGAGCAGGCAAATGCGCAGAGCCAGGCAGGGCTTGCGGCGCGCCAGGGCGGCTGGGCGCCCCGGCATGCCTGGCGCCGCGGCAGCCACGCGGCCTTCGTGGCGTGGCTTGGGCCGGTGTTCTGGCCCTACGCCTATTCGGACATCTTTGACTACACGTTCTGGTCCTATGCCTACGAGCCCGGCTATTGGGCCTACGCCTATGACGACTTCGTCGACACCGTGTTCTGGGACACCAACACTCCCTACTCCGCCTATGCCAGCATCAACCCTGGCGACTATCGGGCGACCGCGGGTCGCGATTGGTCCCGTCAACGCAGCGACACGAGCCCGCAGGCACTCAAGCAGCTCTGCGGAGAGCCCGACAAGGGCGTCACGGCCTGGCCGCTTGCCGACATCGCGCGGGCGGTACGGCCGGACCAGCAGCAGCGGGCGTTGCTCGACGAGTTGAAGACATCAGCGGCAAAGGCCGCCGACATCTTCAAGGACTCCTGCACGGACAGCTATGCCATGACGCCCACCGGCCGCCTGCGGTCGATGCAGAACCGCATCAGCGCGACGCTCGAGGCGATCAAGATCGTGCGGCCGGCGCTGGAGAATTTCTACAGCTCGCTCAGCGACGAGCAGCAGGCCCGCTTCAATGCGCTTGGTCCACATGTCGGCGAGCGTTCGCCGCAGCAGCAGGAGGCGACCGCGCAAACCGGCAATTGCGGCGATTCGAAATCCGACCTGGCCCACCTGCCGATCAACCGGATCGCGGCCTCGCTTCATCCGGCGGGCAAGCAAAAGGAAGCGCTCGACCGCCTGAGCGATGCGACCACAAAAGCCATCGCGGACCTGCAGGCGGCCTGTCCGAACGACGTGCCGCTGACGCCGGTCGGCCGGCTGGAGGCGATGCAGCACCGGCTCGAAGCCATGCAAAAGGCCGCGAAGCTGATCGAGCCTGCACTGGATGAGTTCTATACGATGCTGAGCAGCGAGCAGAAAGCTCGCTTCAACACGCTGCAGCGGGTTGCGAGCCCCTGAGACGGCCGGCCGGCGATCCGGATCGCCGGGTGCGCCACGGAATGCCAGTCCCCCATCTTGCCTTTGCGGCCGGCGCGCAGCAATGTCTGCTACCGGCGTCCTGATGCAATGCCGAATGACGGGGCGGGAATGAAGCGCGGCTGGATGAGCACTGGCGAGCTACGCGAGCGCTGGGGCGATTCCTTATTGACAGTGCTCACTGTCCTGCTCGTGGTCATGATTTTCGTGGTGGCGCCGTTACAGGCGTTGGGCCTGTTCGAATTCCAGATTTTTGAACTCCTGCTCGCGCTGGTCCTGGTCGGCGGCGTCTTCCTGATGTCAGGCAGCGCGCTGGCGGTCGTCACGATGCTGGTCGCGCTCGTCATGATCGTCACGGGCGGAATCCTGAGACTACGCTCACCTTCAATTTTCGATCTCAACCTGTTCGCCGGATCCTGGCTGCTCGTCGGCCTCACCATGGCGGTGACGGTGGCGCGCGCGACGTTCGCGCCAGGCCGCGTCACCTATCACCGTGTGATCGGCGCGGTCCTGCTCTATCTCACGGTCGCCGTGATCTTCGCGGCGCTCTACACCTTTGTCGGCACGCTGAGGCCCGACGCATTTCCCGGCATGAAGGTGGAAGACAGTCCGACGCTGGCGAGCCGCGTCCTCTATTTCAGCTTCGCCACGCTCACGACGACAGGTTATGGCGACGTCGCCCCGCTGCATCCGATCGCGCGGAGCCTGTGCAATCTCGAGGCGATCTTCGGCCAGCTCTATCCGGCAACGCTGCTGGCGCGCCTCGTCACGCTGGAGATCGAGCACCGCAACGAAGAGTCCTGATGAGGCACGAGGCGCGCATGAAGCGCCGTGCCCACCTGACGGCGTCCTAAACCACCGTCCGGTGCCGCTCGATGCAGGTTCGCAGCACTTCGTCCAGCGGACGGCCCCACCAGTCGTTCGAGAAAATCTCGATCTCCGAATAGCCGGCAAAGCCCTGCGCCTCGACGGCGGCGCGCACCGATCTGATGTCGATGACGCCGTCACCCATCATGCCGCGGTCGTTGAGGATGTCCTTGGTCGGCACCAGCCAGTCGCAGACGTGGAACGCAAGCAGGCGATCCTGGCCGGCGCGCGCGATCTGGCCCATCAGCTCCGGATCCCACCAGATGTGATAGACGTCGAGCGCGACGCCGATCGCGCCGGTTCTGCCGGGATCGAGCGCGTCGCAGATATCGAGCGCATGCTTCGTGGTGTTCACGCAGGCGCGGTCGGCGGCATAGGCCGGATGCAGCGGCTCGATCGCTAGCGGCAGCTTTGCCAGCTTCGCATAATCCAGCATCTCGGCGATGCCGTCGTGCACCTGATGGCGCGCGGCCGCGATGTCCTTCGAATCCGCGCTGCCCGGCCGAGAATATTGCGGCAGGCCGCCGACCACCAGCACGATGCAGGAGGCGCCGAGTGCCGCCGCCTCGTCGACCGCGCGGCGATTGTCGTCGCGCGCCTCGCTGCGATGCGCGCCATCTGCCGTGAACATGCCGCCGCGGCAATAGCCCGACAGATCGAGCCCGGCATCCTTGACCGCGCGGACGGCGCGATCGAGGCCGACCGCTGCGACCTGGTCGCGCCAGGGATCGATGGCGCGGATGCCACGGCGCGCGCAGGCCTCGACGATGGCGAGAAGGTCGCCCTGCCTGCGAACGGTCGCCGTGTTCAGCGACAGCCAGCGGTGGTCATTGGAGAAATCGCGCATCAGGCGTCGATGCCGCGGGTGGCCAGGATCGTCGCCATCCGCCGCGTCGCGGCTTCCGGATTGGCGAGCAGCCCGGCCTTGTCGGCGAGCCGGAACAGCTCGGCAAGATGCAAGGTCGAGCGTGCGCTCTCCTGCCCGCCGACCATGGTGAAGTGATCCTGGTGCCCGTTGAGATAGGCCATGAACACGATGCCTGTCTTGTAGAAGCGCGTCGGCGCCTTGAAGATATGGCGCGACAACGGCACCGTAGGTCCAAGCACATCGTGGAAGCCGGCCTCATCGCCCGCGGCGAGCCGCGACAGCGCATAGGACGCTGCCGGGGCGATGGCATCGAAGATGCCGAGCAGCGCGTGAGAAAATCCCTTGTCGTCGCCGGCGATCAACTCCGCATAGTTGAAGTCGTCGCCGGTATACATCTTCACGCGCGGATCGAGGCGGCGCCGCATGTCGATCTCGCGCTGCTTGTCGAGCAGCGAGACCTTGACGCCATCGACCTTGGCCGCATTGGCGTTGATGATCGCAACCGCCGTATCCATCGCCTTGTCGAGATCGGCCGTGCCCCAGTAACCCGATAGCGCGGGATCGAACATGTCGCCGAGCCAGTGGATGATCACGGGCTCACGGACCTGCGACAGCACGCGGTCGTAGACCCTGGCGTAGTCGTCAGCGCTCTTGCCGAGCTTTGCCAAAGCGCGCGAGGCCATCAGGATGATGCGACCGCCAGCCTTCTCCACTGCTGCGATCTGCTCCTCATAGGCACGGATCACATCGTCGATCGACCTGGCGTCCTCGACCGCGAGATGGTCGGTGCCGGCGCCGGAGAACACCAGTGCATTGCCTTTGGCCTTCGCCGCCTGCACCGAGCGCTGGATCAGTTCGAGCGAGGTCGCCCAGTCCAGCCCCATGCCGCGCTGCGCCGTGTCCATGGCTTCAGCGACGCCGAGGCCGAGGTCCCAGACGTGCTCGCGAAACGCGATCGTCTTGTCCCAGTCGATCGCCGCGGCCAACCAGGGATCGACGTCGGCGCGCGGATCGGCCACCACATGCGCGGCCGAGAACGCCACGCGGTTCAGCGTACCCTCGAGCTTCGCCGGAAAGGTCCGCGACGCCGCGAGGCGATAGGTCTCGAGGCCGCCATCGGCGGTCGGCAGTTTCAGCGACAGGGATGACTCTGTCAGGGCAGGCTTGGGCAGGACTGGCTTGTTCATGGCAAGGTCCTTTCTCAGACCGATATCGGGGCGACGTCGATCCAGCGCCGCTCCTTCCAGCTCTTCAGCGCGCATTCCGCTAGCTGCACGCCCTTGGCGCCTTCGAGCAGGGTGTATTTGTAGGGCGCGTCCTCGCAGACATGGCGGATGAACATCTCCCACTGCTCCTTGAAGCCGTTGTCGTAAACGACGTTCTCAGGCAGCTTCTGCCAGTCGGCATAGAAATCGTGCATCCGCTTCTCGTCCGGATTCCATACCGGCCGCGGGGTCGCCTGACGTGCCTGGATCACGCAGTCGGTGAGGCCCGCCACCGCCGAGCCATGGGTGCCGTCGACCTGGAAGGTGACGAGGTCGTCGCGGTAGACGCGCGTCACCCAGCTCATGTTGATGTGCGCAATGACGCCGCCCTTCAGGCGGAAGGTGGCGTAGGCGGAATCATCGGCGGTCGCCTGGTATTTCTTGCCCTTCTCGTCATAGCGCTCGGGGATGTCAGTCGTGCCGAGGCAGGTCACGCTCTCGACTTCGCCGAACAGATTGTCGAGCACGTAGCGCCAGTGGCAGACCATGTCGAGGATGATGCCGCCGCCGTCCTCGGCGCGGTAATTCCACGACGGCCGCTGCGCTTCCTGCCAGCCGCCCTCGAACACCCAGTAGCCGAACTCGCCGCGCACCGAGAGCATGCGGCCGAAGAAACCGGAGTCGCGCAGGAAAGCGAGCTTCTTCAGGCCCGGCAGGAACAGCTTGTCCTGCACCGTGCCGTGCTTGAGGCCCTTGGCATTGGCGAGCTTCACGACCGCAACAGCCTCTTCAAGATTGGTCGCGATCGGCTTCTCGCAATAGACATGCTTGCCGGCATTGATCGCCTTGGTCAGCAGCGAGGGCCGCGCCTGCGTGGTGGCGGCGTCGAAGAACACCGTGTCGCCCTTGTCCGCGAGCGCGCGATCGAGATCGGTGGTGTGCCGTTCGATGTTGTAGCGTTTTGCCAACGCGCCGACCTTCTCGGCATCGCGGCCGACCAGGATCGGATCGGGCATGACGCGGTCGCCGTTCGCGAGCTGCACGCCGCCCTGCTCGCGGATCGCGACGATCGAGCGGATCAGATGCTGGTTGAGCCCCATCCGGCCGGTGACGCCGTTCATGATCAGGCCGAGGCGCTTGGTCGTCATACTGTCTGCTCCTGCGAAACGCGTGGTGTTGGCCGCCTGAGCGGCTGCATGGTGGACCAGTCCGGATGGACCGAACTGGCAAAGCCCGGCGCGGCGGCGATCGATCCGGTCAGCAGATCACCGTCATGGATCGCGAGGCGGACCTTGCCGCCCGCGCGCGTGTAGAGATCGGGATGCGCGGTGAGGAAGGCGTCGGCCTCGTCAGCCGGCGTATCGGCAAAGCCATCGACATAATGGTGCCCGTTGCGCTCGGCATGGATGACGCCGATCAGCGCGCCGAGCGCAAGGTCCTGCTGCACGCCGAGCCCGGCCTGGCAGGTCAGGTCCTCGCCGCTGATGAAATAGCCGCCGCTCTCAGCGCTCCACGTCGCCGCGCGGGTGGCGTTGACGATCGACTTGTAGATGCCCTTGCACGATTTGGAGGAGATGCCGCGATAGCCCAGCGCGCGCGCCTGCGGGAATGCATCATAGCAATCGTCGGCCTCGTCGATGATGAAGCCGTGCGCCGCCAGTTTCCCGAGCGGCGAGGCTCTTGTGATATCGCGCGGCATCGGCTGCTCGATATAGAGCAGGTTTGCCCTGATCGGCTGCAACGCCGCGTCATGGTCGAGCCGGTCGACCAGCGCGCTCAGCGCGGCAAGGTCGGCATATTGCTCGTTGGCGTCGAGCGTGATCCTGGTTGCGTAAGGCAGCTTCGCAAGCTCGCTGCCGATCCGCGCCAGCCGCGCCGCGTCATGCGCGGGATCGCCGTTCAGCTTGAGCTTGAAATAGCGCGCACCGGCGGTCTCGTTGCGGTCGGCGACGCCGCCCTCGCCTTCAATTTTGTCGTCCATTCCGACCGTGTGCCTGACGGCGACCCGCTCGAGCCGTTTGCGTGTAGAAAGGAACCGCGCAATCGCGGCATCGTCGACATCCGGCGTCAGCCGCGCGTCGATGCCGGCGATATTGCCGGCCATGCCGTCGAAGAAATTCGCGCCGGCCGCGCGCAGCAGCGCATCCAGGATCGCCTTGTCGATCTCGGCCGGGCCGAATCCGGCGGCAAGTGGAGGAATGTCTTCCACAGCGCAGGCCGCGACCTGCGGGCCGATACGTTCGGCATGGAGGCCGAACGCGGTCTCAAAACCCCTGTTCGCAAGATAGAGCTCGCGCGCAACCGCAAGCGAGCGGCGAAGTCCGTCGAGCGACTGCGCTTCGGTCAGATGCGGCCGCTTGTCGAACCATTTCGGCGCCAGCATCTCGGCGCCGGCGCCGGTAGCGCGACCCTTTCCCTCCACCTCGATCTCGACCCGCGCGAACATCTGCGTCGACGCGGTGATCGTCACCGCGCCGAAGCGGAACGGCCGGGCGAACACCAGCGGCCGTTCGAAGAACGCGATGTCGTTGACTTTGAGGCGAAGCGGCATTGAAGGCTCGGGTGTTAGTCCAGCGACCCCTGTGTGAAGAAATGCTTCCGGATCCGCTGCACCAGTTCGTTGAAGACAGGATCGGACATCGTCTCGAGCGAGCGCGGCCGCGGCATCGGCACGTCGTAGATCGCGGCGATCGCGCCGGGCCGCTCGGTCATCACGAGCACGCGGTCGGCGAGGAACACGGCCTCGGGAATCGAGTGCGTGATCAGCAAGACCGTCTTGCCGGTCTCGCGCTGGATCCGCATCAATTCGACGTTCATCCGCTCGCGCGTCATGGCGTCGAGCGCGCCGAACGGCTCGTCCATCAGCATGATCTTCGGATCGTGCACCAGCGCGCGGCAGATCGAGGCGCGCTGCTGCATGCCGCCGGACAGCTGCCAGGGCAGCTTCTTCTCGAAACCTTCGAGGCCGACCAGCTTCAGCAGGTCCTTGGCGCGGGCGAGATATTTGTCCCGCGGCAGCTGCTTCATGTCGATCGGCAGCATCACGTTGGAGAGGATGTTGCGCCAAGGCAGCAGCAGCGCGTTCTGGAACACGATGCCGACATTGCCGTGCGGCCTGGTCACCGGCTCGCCGTCGACCAGCACCTCGCCCGTCGTCGGCGGCAGCAGGCCCGAGATCATCTTGAGCAGCGTGGACTTGCCGCAGCCGGAGGGCCCGACCACGACGAAGAACTCGCCGTCATTGATGGTGAAGTCGAGCGGCCGCAGCGACGGCACATCGCCGTCGCGCGACCGGTAGGTCTTCGACACGCCCGACAGCTTGATGCCCGGCGTGGCACCGGCCGCGCGGTCCGACACCAGACGCAGATGCGCGGCGGGCTGAACGTCGGCTATTGGCTTGGTCGCTGGGTTCATTCTGCCCGGTCCGCAGGGACATAGATTGCTGTCATTCCGGAATGGTCCGAAGGACCAGACCCGGAATTTCGAGATTCCGGGTTCGATGCTTCACATCGCCCCGGAATGATGGTGCCTGTTGCAGTCACGAATCGCCCTTCGGCAGATAGTCGTTGGTGTAGAACGCCTTCGGATTGGCCTTGGCCTTGGCGTCGAGGCCGCCATACTCGACCATCAAATTGACCGACTCGGTCATGTTCTGGTCGGTGACCTGGAACGGCCGCCTGGTCCTGGTCTCCGCCGTGCGATAAAGCGGGATCGTCAGCTCGAAGCCTTGCGTCAACGTGTCGATCTTGCCGCCCTTCGGGTTGGCGTCGAGGATCGTCTGCGCGGCGGCCTTGGGGTCCTTCTCCGCGGCTTCCACCGCCTTGGTGGTCGCCGACATGAAGCGGCGCACCAGGTCGGCATTGGCCTTCACATAGTCGGAGTTCGCGATGATGCCCGACGACACCATGTTGATGCCGTAGTCGGCGAACTTGATCGGATAGACGTCCTTGCCGGTGGCATCCTTGATCTTCATCGACTGGTCCATGACGTAGCCGAGCAGCAGGTCGGCCTGGCCGTTGATCACGGCGTTGAGCTTGGTCTGGCCGTCGCCGGCGACGGTGTTGAAATCGCTTTCCCTGAGGCCGGTCTTCTTCAGGAACAGCGGCCAGATCTGCGTCATCGAATCCGCCGGCGTGATCGCGACCGTCTTGCCCTTGATGTCCTCCGGCTTCCTGATGTTCTTGTCGGCAAGGCTCATCGCCGACATCGGGCTAGTCTGCAGCAGCACGCCGGTGGCGATCACGGGCGCGCCCTTCACCGCGGCGCGCATCATCGTGGGCACGTCGACATAGCCGAAATCGGCGGTCTTGGCCGCCACCGCCTGCGTGGTCGCCGCCGAACCGCGGCCTTCCTGGATCTCGAGGTCGATGCCCTCAGTGGCGTAGATGCCCTTGGCCTTGCCGTAATAGAACGGCGCGTGCTCGCCATAGACGTACCAGTTCAGCATCAGCACGACCTTGTCGGCCGCGGACACCGGTGCCACCGCTAGTGCGGTCCAGGCGAGCGCGGCACCCGCGACCGCAATCAAACGCTTCATGGTTGTTCTCCCTTTATTGTCCGCGGTCCTTGCGTGGACCGCTTGTCCGGTTGCTGCGCTAGGAAGCGAAGATGATGTCGTCGCGCTGGCTGACGTGCCAGGGGATCACCAGCCGCTCGATGCGGTCGACGATCCAGAACAGGATGACGCCGAGCAGCGCAAGGATCACCAGCGCGGCGAACATCGTCGGCAGGTCGAAGGTGCCGATCGAGCGCTGCATCACGTAGCCGATGCCGGAATTGGAGCCGACGAACTCTCCGACGACGGCGCCGACCACGGCGAGCGTCACCGAGACTTTCAGGCCGGAAAAGATCGCGGGCATCGCGTGCGGCAGGTTGACCGCGCGGAACACCTGGAAGCGACTGCCCTGCATCGCGCGCGCCAGATCGACCATATCAGGGTCGACCGACTTGAAGCCCTGCACCGCCGAGACCACCACGGGGAAGAAGCCGAGCAGGAATGCGGAGATCACCTTGGGGATGATGCCGAAGCCGAACCACACCACGAACAGCGGCGCGATCGCGATCTTCGGCACGGACTGGGAGAATACCAGCAGCGGATAGACGTAGCTCTCGACCGTCTTCGAACCCGCGATCAGCATCGCGACGGGAATGCCGAACAGCGCCGAGAGCAGGAAGCCGCAAATCGTTGCATAGGTGGTCGGCCAGGACTGCCGCAGCAGCTCCGGCCAGTCGCTCCAGAGCACCGCCACGACGTCGCCGGGCGAGGGAATTTGGTAGGCCGGAATATGGAACAAGCGGATCGCGAGGTCCCAGGCCGCCACGATGACGACCAAGAACAGGAACGGACGTACCCACGCCGCATTCAGCACCTTCGACAGGCCCGAAGGGCTCTTTGCCTCCGCCACGTCACGCTCCCTTTGCAGTCTCTCTGTTCGTTCAGAAATTAACCCGTTGGATAAATACTGTCCAGCCCCAAGCGCGCGGCAAAATCGCACCGAAATACGCTACTTTCGTCAGGCGAGAATTCTATGGTCCGTAGCCCGGATGCAGCGGAGCGTAATCCGGGGCCCGGAGTGTCTACGGATAAAGCTGCCCCGGATTGCGCTGCGCTTCATCCGGGCTACAAGACACCATTGGCAATAAGCGCGAACGCGCCGCCTCACACCACGCGGTGTTCCATCGACTTCAGCGCCGGCATCGCTCCGCCGAATCCTGCCGTCGACTTGCCGGTCAGCGCCGCCAGCACCAGCGCGGTCATGTGCTCGAGGCGCTCGTCGCGGGCGTCCTTCTTCAAGAGGTCGCGGCCGAAGATCACGCTCAGCGTGGCGCTGTTGGAGAGATAGAAGAACGCCAGCCCGGCGATCGAGATGTAGAGCTGCACCGGATCGACCGCGACTCGGAAATCGCCGCTCTCGACCCCGCGCGTCACCACGGTGCGGATCATCTCGACAAAGGGCGAGTGCATCGACTTGACCTTGGTCGATCGCTTCAGGTGTTTTGCCTTGGCGAGGTTTTCCGTGTTCAGCAGTGCCAGGAACTCGGGATTGCGCAGAAAATAGTTCCACGTGAAGTCGATCAGGCGTCCGATCGCCTCGGGCGGATCGAGATGCTCGAGATCGAGGGTGCGCTCCTCGGCGCGGATCTTCTCATAGGCGCCTTCCAGCACCTCGAGATAAAGATCCTCCTTGTTGCCGACGTGGTAGTACAGCATGCGCTTGTTGGCGCCGGCGTTGGCCGCGATGCGGTCGACCCGCGCGCCGGCGAGGCCATGGGCGGCGAATTCCTGCTTTGCGGCCTCGAGAATCCGCAGCCGCATCCCCTGGGGGTCGCGCTGCCATCTCTGTATTCGCTTTGCCTTGGCCAAATCGATCGCCCGGTGATGCTGGGTTGGTGAATGTAGCATGACGCGCGACGTTTGAGAACGAATGTTGTCGTGACGCTTGTGCGGGAATATTTCTCGCAACCACCCTCCTCGTCATTCCCCGGTGCGCAATTGCGCACCTGAGGGCGTGCGCGGCATGAACCCGGAATCCATCGGGCAACATGTTCCGTGCGTGAATGGATTCCGGGTTCTCGCTTCGCGAGCCCCCAGGTGCGCAATTGCGCACCGGGGAATGACGAGAAACTCAAAACACGCACTGCCGGGACGACCCGCGGATGAGACGCAGCCTAGTCCGGCTTTCCCTGTGACGGCTGCACCAGAAGCGTCGGCACACCGCATGTGCCGTTGCGCACCGTCATCACGCGCGTGCCGGTCTTGCGGCCGGTGCGGACCTCGGAGACGTCGACGCCAGCGGCAATCAGCCGCGCACGTGTGGCATCGATGTCGGCGACGCGCCAGCAGATGCCGCGCAGCCGGTCCGGCGCGTCCGTCTCCGATTTGCCCGGCCGGTGCGTGACCTCGACCACGAGGTCGCCGCAGCGAAAGAACATCAGCCGGCCCCACTCCGGATGCGACCGGTCGAGCGCCATGTCGAGGCCGAGCCGCGCGCCATAGAGCGCGGCGGCGCGTTCCGGATCGGCGGTCGAAACCACCACGTGATCCATCGCGGTGATCGATGCGGTCGTGGTGCGGACCGACAGCGGCCGCTCCTGCGCGCGCTCCAGGAAGAACATGCGCACGCCGCGCGTCGCATCGGTCGCAGCGCGGGTCCGCTTCCAAGACAGCACGACGCCACTGGTCTCGTCGCGGCTTTCGACTTCAGTGATGGGTTCGGGCTTCAGCGTCAGCCGATCGAGCCTGCGGTGTGTCTTCGCGATATCGCTGGTGCGGAAGCAGAGGCTCGCAAGCCCCTCGCCCTGGGTGGCTAGCGCGCTGCGGACACGCTGGGCTGCATCATCGTCGCCGCGCGGCGCCACCAATTCCAGCGTGGTGTTGTCGAGCGTGAACAGCGTGCGGTCCGCGCCGCCGTCGCTGTAGCGCCAGGAGGGCGTCCGCGCGAACAGCGTCTCGTAGGCCGCGCTGGCAGCCGCGATGTCGCCGGTCAGGACGACGACGTGATCGAGACCGGTAATCATGGCTGCAACCTCCCCGAATCTGCCGTCATTGTGTTTCTCCCTTGACCCAACCCGGAACCACGGACTGCCGCCGGCCGTTATGCCGCATGCGAGAACGGCCCGGCGCAATCATCACCTCTACCTGTAAACCAGGCAGGGTTGCGAATAATTTCAGCTATATCGGCCGATCAGCAATGCTAGTCTGGAACCGCCGGCCGGGACCACACCAAGCCACGACGGAAAGCGAATGCAGGCTCTCTTCATCGGACAGACCTATATCGACGTCACCTTCATCACGGATCACATGCCCGTCGGCGACGAAAAGCACGTCGCCGACGCCTATGCGGTGTCGTTCGGCGGCAACGCCGTGACCGCAGCATTCTGCTGCGCCAAGCTCGGCGTCCCGCCGGACCTGATCGCCACCATGGCCAATGACTGGCTGGGACGGATGTTCTGGGACATGGCCGACAGGTACGGCATCTCGTTCCACCCCCGCAAGGTCAACTCCTCCTCGCTGTCCTTCATCATGCCGAACGACGGCAAGCGCGCCATCGTCCGCTGCCGCGACGACCAGCACATCCACCCCTTTCCGCTGCTGAACATCAAGGGCTGCCGCGCGTTGCACATCGACGGCCACCAGCCGGACGCCGCGATCCATTATGCAAAGCTGTGCCGCGAGGACGGCATCCTGACCTCGCTCGACGGCGGCGGCCTGCGCACCAACACCCACGAGCTGCTCGCATTCATCGACATTGCGATCGTCGCCGAACGGCTGTGCGAGCAGATGGACAAGACGCCGGAGCAGATGCTCGACTATCTCAAGAGCCGCGGCTGCAAGGTCGGCGGCGTCACCATGGGCGAGCGCGGCCTGCTCTGGTATGACGAGGCCGGCACGGTGCGCACGCTGCCGGCTTTCCCGATCCCGCGCGCGCGCGTGATCGACACCAACGGCGCCGGCGACGTCTTCCACGGCGCCTACATCTACTCTTACCTTTCGAACCCGAGCAAAGGCTGGCATGAGCACTTCAAGTTCGCGCGTGCAGCCTCGACCTTCAAGATCCAGAAGCTCGGCAACGAGGCCGGCTTGCCGACACTCGCCGATATCGCAGCGGTCAAGCAGGAATTTCGCGCCGAGGCCTGATATCGGTGAACGGGGCTAGTCATGAGGCACGTCTTCGTCGCCGGCAGCATCAATATGGACGTGGTGGCGACCGCCGAGCGCCATCCGCGGATCGGCGAAACCGTCGCCGGCGAGGCCGTGCTCTATTTTCCCGGAGGCAAGGGCGCCAACCAGGCGGTGGCTTCGGCCAAGCTCGGCGTCCCGACCACGCTTGTCGGCCGGCTCGGCACCGATGCGTTTGGCAAGGAACTGCGAGCGTTCCTTGTCGCGCAAGGCGTCGATCTCTCCTGCGTCAAGACTACGAGCGGCACCCATTCAGGCACGGCGATCATCACGCTCGCCAATGCCGACAACACGATCGTCGTCGTGCCGGGCGCCAACGGGCTGGTCAGTGCCCGTGACGTCGCCTCACCTGATTTCGTAAGAGGCGACGTCGCGGTCAGCCAGTTCGAGATCCCGCTGCCGGCGATCGCTGCCTTCTTCCGGCGCGCCCGAGCCGTCGGCGCCACCACGATCCTTAATCCGGCACCGGCAAAACAGGCCGACAAGGCTCTGCTCGATCTCGTCGACATCCTCGTTATGAACGAGACCGAACTCGGCTACCTGACTGGCACGGAGCTGCGAGACAGCGACACGCCGGAGCGCTTCTCCGAGGCGGCCCGGACCTTGGGGCAAGGCAGGATCGTTTGCGTCACGCTCGGAAAGCGTGGCGTGCTGGCGCTGGTCGACAACCAGCCGCTGCTCGTGCCGGGACGCGAGGTCAAGGCCGTCGACACCACAGGCGCCGGCGATTGCTTCGTCGGCGCTCTCGCCTCACAGCTTGCCATCGGCAAGCCGCTCGGCGACGCCCTGGCCTACGCCAACGCTGCGGCCTCGATTTGCGTGCAACGGATGGGAGCCGCGCCGTCGATGCCGACGGCGCAGGAGGTCGAGGACGCTCTCTCCCCACGTCGTCCCGGCGAAGGCCGGGACCCATAACCACAAATGTCAATTGTTTGCGGCGCTGGAACGACTAGTCCCGTTCACTAGACCCGCCGCGGAGTATGGGTCCCGGCTTTCGCCGGGACGACGAGGTTGTTAGGAAAGCGCACTCTTCAGATCAAAGCTCGCATCCGCCGCCTGCTCCGGGGTGATCGAGCCGCCGGCGCCGAGCAGCCGGCGGCCGAACATGTGATCGCCGGCGCGGTTGACCGATTCGATGCCGAGCAGTTTGTCGCCGCGGTAGCAGAACGCCGAGAACGCGCCCTGCGCGCGGTCGCCGCGCACCACGACGCGGTCGTAGCCGGTGGTGAGACCCGCCATCTGCAGCTTGTCGGGGCCCTGATCGCTCCAGAACCACGGCAGGCCGTCATAGACCTCGGTCTTGCCGGTCAGCCGCGACGCCACGCAGCGCGCATGGTCGGTCGCGTTCTGCACCGACTCCAGCCGCAGCGATCCGCCGAAGCGTTTGCTGGTATAGAGCGCGCAATCGCCGATCGCGGAGACGTTCGGATCGGCGGTCAGAAGATGCTCGTCGACGATGATGCCGGATGCCACCGGCAGGCCGGCCTCCGCGGCAAGCTCGACATTCGGCAGCACGCCGACACCGACCACGACGAGATCGGCCGGGATATGCGTGCCGTTGCTCAGGCTGACGCCGGTAACCTTGCCGCCATCGGCCTCGATCGCCGTGACCTGCACCCCGAGGTGAATCCGGATGCCGGCCGCGCTGTGGCGGGATTGCGAGAACTCGGAAATCTCCGCGGTCACCGCCCGCGCCATCACGCGGGAGGCGAGTTCGACCACATCGACCTCGAGGCCCTTGGCCCGGGCGGTGGCGGCGAATTCGAGCCCGATGAAGCCCGCGCCGATCACGACGACACGCATGCCGGGCGCGATCAAGTCGCGCAGCGCCTGGCTCTCATCCAGGATGCGCAGGTAGCGGACTGCATCGAGCCTGGCGTTGGGGATATCCAGCAGCCGGTTCCGCGCGCCGGTGGCGAACACCAGATGGCCGTAGTCGAGCGATGCGCCGGAGGCGAGCGCCACTTTCCGCGCATTGCGGTCGATCGCATGGGCGCGATCGGTGATCAGCTCGATCTCGTTGTCCTGGTAGAACTTGTCGGGCCGGAACATCAGGGTCTCGGGCCCGCCGGTCCCCTTCAGATAGGCCTTCGACAGCGGCGGCCGCTGATACGGCAAATGGCCTTCATCATTGATCAGGGCGATGCGTTCGGCGAAGCCGGCCTGGCGCAGCGACGCCGCGAGCTGGAAGCCGGCGTGTCCGGCGCCCACGATGATGACCGAGCCCGTCATCGGAACAACCCAAATACGCGCGAGCAGGAGCGACCCATGCCGTTTCCTCTTGTCGATGTTAGCTTGCTTGCCCCGTCCCCACAGCGCTCGTGTCTGCGTACCGAAGGCGCGTGCCATTTGGCCTCATGGCTCGAGCGGACGCAAGGGGGTCCCAGGCGATTCTGGGCGCCCCCCCCCGGCCGCCGGGCCGGATTGCCACGGCTCCCGCCAAGGCCTTAAATATGCGGAACCAACAAGCCCAAGGTCTTCAATATGCCAGCACCCGCCCCCTCCGCCAACGACCCCGCTTTGCTCCGCATCGACGGCGCCATCGCGACCATCACGCTGAACCGGCCGGCCGCGTTCAACGCGATCGACATGACGATCGCCAAAAAGCTCGAGCAACTCAGCGCCGAGGTCGAAGCCAACAAGGACATTCGCGTGCTGGTCATCGAGGGCGAAGGCCGCGCCTTCTGCGCCGGCGGCGATCTGCAGACCATCGGCGCTGCGACCGAAGCCAACAATGTCGCCCCCGTGGTCGGCGAGATGCTTCACCACTACCATGCCTTCATCGAGACCGTCCGGCGGATGCCGAAGATCGTGTTATCCAGCGTGCATGGTTCGGCGGCGGGCGCCGGCATGGGCCTCGCGTTCGTGACCGACCTGTGTATCGCCGCAGACGATGCCCGCTTCACGCCCGCCTATGCCAAGATCGGCGTGTCGCCGGATGGCGGCAGCACGGTCGGCATCGTCGGCACGGTCGGTACCCGCCGCGCGCTGCAGATTTTCCTCGCCGAGGATGGATTCACCGCGCAGCAGGCCTATGAATGGGGTCTCGTCGTCAAGACCGTCCCCGCGGCCGAGTTGAAGGCGGCCACCCGGCAACTCGCCGAGCGCCTGGCGCAAAATCCGCCCGCCGCAATAGCTGGGACCAAGTCACTGGTCTATCAGGCCGCCACCACGCCGACCAAGCAGCAGCTCGACGCCGAGGAACACAAGATCATCACGGCGATGCATACCGACGATTTCCGCGTCGCCGTGAAGAAGTTCACCAGCAAGTCGAAGTAGGCCCGCGACGGATCGGCTAGTTCGGACAGATATAGCCGGTGCCGCCGGGTGCCTTGAAGCAGCCGACCGATTCCGGGATCACCTGCTTGGGGAGCCACAGCACGACCTTCGGAAAATAGATCGTGAAGCAGATCGTGACCAGGAACACGACATAGATCGGCAGCGCCGCCCGCAACGCTTTTGCAAAACTGATGCCGACGAATTTCGAGGCCATCAGCAGCACGAGCCCGTAGGGCGGCGTGATCAGGCCGAACGCCAGCGTTGCGATCAGCACCACGCCCATATGCACGCCGTTGATGTCGCCGGCCTGGGTCAGCGCGTTGACCAGCGGCATGAAGATGATGATGGTCGGCACCGGCTCGATGAAGTCGCCGACCACGGTGAACAGCAGCACCATCAGGAGCATGATGAGGTGTGGGTCGTTGCCGGCGATCGAGGTGATCCAGTCGGCGATGTAGATCGCGCCGCGCAGATAGGCCAGCATCCAGCCGAACGCGTTCGCCGCGCCGATCGTGATCAGCGGCAGCGAGAAGATCAGGCCGGCCAGACAGAAGTCGTACGGGATCTTCTTCAGGTGCCCGCGGTTCAGCGCCGGGATCACCACGATGACGATGTAGGCGACCGCAACGACCCCGGCCTCGGTCGGCGTGAACCAGCCGGTCAGGATGCCGCCGAGCAGGATCACCGGGATCATCATCGGGAGCGCCGCGTCACCGGCGGCGAACACAACCTGGCGCGGCGGCGCGCGCGGCTTGCGCAGGCCCGAGGGCCCGAAGAAGTAGCAATAGATCATCAGCCCGAAGCCGATCATCAGCCCGGGCACCACGCCGGCCATGAACAGCCCGGCGATCGAGACATTGCCGACCGCACCATAGACCACCGCCGTGATGCTCGGCGGCACCAGCGCTGCGATCGTCGAGGCCGAGGCGATGATCGCGGCGATGAAGGCCGGCTCATACCCTTCCCGCCGCATCGGCCCGCCGAGCGCCCGGCTCATGACCGCGACGTCGGCGGTGGTCGAGCCCGACATCTCCGAGAAGAACATGCTGAAGACGACAACGACCTGCGACAGCCCGCCCCTGATGTGACCGACCAGCGAGACCGACAGATTGGCGATGCGGACCACGACATTTGCCGAGCTCATGAGCTCGCCGACCAGGAGGAAGAACGGGATCGCAAGCAGCGCCTCGGAATCGACGCCGTCGAAGATCTTCTGGATGATCGCCGCCAGCGAGACGTCTGATAGCACTGCGCCGACGAACACGCCGGCCATCAGCGAGAACGGCACGGGCACGCCGAGATAGCCGAAGAACAGGAAGCAGAACGACATCAGCGCAAGCACGACCGGGGCGCTCACGGCTGAACTCCCGTCGTCGCGCGGGTGTCGATCGCAGGAATCGGAAGGTCGTCATCCGGCGGCTCCGGATGGTCAAAGCCGTTGCGGATGCCGTTGACGAGCTGCTCGATCGTGAACAGACCGATCAGGATTCCGGAGAGCGGGATCACCGCATAGAGCGAGGCGATCGGCGTACCCGACGGCAGGCGGAAGCTGCCGAAGCCGCGGAGGTAATTTTGATAGCCGTACCACACCAGGCAAAGGGCGACGCCCAGCACCACCAGACGGATGACGATCTCCACGAGCAGCCGCGACCTGCCATGCAGCGCTTCGGAGATCGCGGTGAGATAGAGATGGTCGTTGCGCCGTGTCGCGACCGCGGCCCCGATGAAGATCGCGTAGATGAACAGCGTCGAGGTCACCTCCTGCAGCCACAGCCAGGGATGACCGATGGTGCGGGTGACGATATCTGCGGTCACCGACAGCGAGAAGCCGAAGCACAGCAAGCCGCACAGCATCATCAGGATCAGCTCGAGCCGGTCGAGCGCCCGCCATTTCAGATGCCGCTGCCGTTGCAGCACCAGCGTGTCGGCGATGGCCATCGAATGCTCCGTCCTCGTATGTCGTCCCGGCGAAGGCCGGGACCCATAACCACCGGCGCCTGATGCTTTGAGAAAGAACGGCGGCCCGGTGCTTCAATGGACGAGCCGCAGCGTATGGGTCCCGGCCTTCGCCGGGACGACGCTTGTCTAGTTGACCGCGCGGATCAAATTCTTGATCTTCTCCGCATGTGGCCCGAGATCCTTGGCGAGCTTGTCGAGATAGGGATCGGCGATCGCGGTAAAGCTCTTCTTGTCGACGTCCTCGACCACCTTGACGCCGAACGACTTCAGTTTTGCAGCCGCGTTCTTCTCCAATTCGAACGCCTTCGCCGGCTCCTTGGCGCTGACCTCGGCGGCCGCCGTCGTCACCCAGGTCTTCTGCTCGGCTGAAAGGCTCTGCCACAGCTTGTCGCTGACGAACAGCAGCGCATTGTTGGCCTCGTGCTCGGTCATCGAGAGCACCGGCGCGACTTCGTAGTGCTTGTTGACGAGGTAAACGTTCACGCTGTTTTCCGCCGCATCGACGACGCCGGTCTGCAATGACGTGTACACGCTGCCGAACGGCATATGGACGGTTTGCGCCGCGTAAGCCGGGAAGATCGTGTCTTCCGTAGCCGTCGCCTGAACACGAATCTTTACACCCTTGAGGTCGCTGACATTGTGGATTTCCTTCCTCGCATAGATGCTTCTCACACCTTGGCTGCCCGTCGCGATGACATGAAGGCCTTGCGACGTGTCGTCGATCATCGCCTTGATCGCATCGATCACCTTCTGATCGGCAAGCGCCTTGACCACGTGGTTGGCGTCGCGGAACAGGAAGTGCAGCGACATCACACCGGCCTGCGGCGAGATGGTTGCAGTGTTCGCCGACGAGATGATGGCGAATTCAATGTCTCCGGATTTCACAAGCTGCAGCAGCTGCGGCTCCTGTCCGAGCTGCGCTCCCGGATACTGGTCGACGATCATGGTCCCCTTGCTCAATTCCTTGAGCTTGGCGGAGAACATGTCGTAGGCGACGCTATATCCGGTATTGAGCTGCTGATCGTGCGCGAAGCGGTAATGCTTGACCTCCTGCGCGCCAGCACGCGGCGGCAGCAGCAACGCTGCCGCAGCCACGGCAATCCCGACGATCCCAGCTGAATAGCCCATCGCGACGTTCCCCCTGTTTTTAATTGAGGAGATCATCCCACCAGTCGCGCTGGATTGTCAATAAAACAGGCGAAACGAGCTGCCCTCGGGTATTATTGAGTGCCGCATCGCAGAAATTATCGACAATTCGACCGCCGGGCCGAACGACGCCGGCTACTTGCGACTTGCTACTTCCCCTTGGCGCGCATGAAGTCGAAATCGCAGCCCTCGTCGGCCTGCAGGATGGTTTCGTTGAAAAGGTGCGCGTAGCCGCGCTTGGCCCAATCGGGCGTACCGGCCGGCGCGAGCGCGGCGCGGCGCTTCTGCAATTCGGCCTCGTCGACCAAAAGATCGATGCTGCGCTTGGCGACATCGAGCCGGATCATGTCGCCGTTCCGCACCAGCCCGAGCGGACCGCCGACGGCGGATTCCGGCGTGATGTGCAGCACGATGGTGCCGAACGCGGTGCCGCTCATCCGCGCATCGGAGATGCGGACCATGTCCTTCACGCCGGCGCGCGCGAGTTTCTTCGGGATCGGCAGGTAACCCGCCTCCGGCATGCCCGGCGCGCCCTTCGGGCCGGCATTGCGCAGCACCAGCACGTCGTCGGCGGTCACATCCAGCGCGGGATCGTCGACCCGCAGCGTCATGTCCTCGACCGACTCGAACACCACGGCGCGGCCGGTGTGCTGCAATAGTTTCGGGCTCGCCGCCGAATGCTTGATGACGGCACCGCGCGGCGCGAGATTGCCGTGCAGGATCGCCATCGCGCCTTCGGACTTGATCGGGTTCGCCTTGGAGCGGATCGCGTCCTGCCCGGGCACATCCTCCGCGTTGGCGACGACCTCACGCAAGGTCTGGCCGGTGATGGTCTTGGCATCGAGATCGATGAGGTCGCCGAGTTGCGCCATCAGCTTCGGCACGCCGCCGGCGTGATGAAAATGCTCCATGTAGTGTTCGCCCGACGGCTTGAGGTCGACCAGCACCGGAACCTCGCGGCCCAGCTTGTCGAATGCCTCGAGGTCGATCTTGTGCGGCGAGCGATTGGCGATCGCCGTGAGGTGGATCAGCCCGTTGGTCGAGCCGCCGATCGCCTGCATGACGACCTGGGCGTTGCGGAACGACGACGGCGTCAGGATCTCGCTCGGCTTCGGTCCCTTGGTCTTCGCCATCTCGGCCGCGACGAGGCCGCTGGCCTCCGCAGAGCGGAAGCGTTCGGCATGCGGCGCCGGGATCGTCGCGCTCATCGGCAGCGACAGGCCGAGCGCCTCGGTGATGCAGGCCATGGTGGAGGCGGTGCCCATCACCATGCAGGTGCCCACGGAAGGCGCAAGGCGGCCGTTCACCGCCTCGATCTCATTGTCGTCGATCTCGCCGGCGCGATACTTGCCCCACAGTCTGCGGCAGTCCGTGCAGGCGCCGAGCACCTCGCCCTTGTGATGGCCAACGACCATGGGCCCGACCGGAATCACCACCGTCGGCAGATCGGCGCTGATCGCGGCCATGATCTGCGCCGGCAAGGTCTTGTCGCAGCCGCCGATCACGACCACCGCATCCATCGGCTGGGCGCGGATCATCTCCTCGGTATCCATCGCCATCAGGTTGCGCAGATACATCGAGGTCGGATGCGCAAAGCTCTCCGCGATCGAGATCGTCGGGAACACGAACGGCATCGCGCCCGACAGCATCACGCCGCGCTTCACGGCCTCGATAATCTGCGGCACGTTGCCGTGGCAGGGATTGTAATCGCTATAGGTGTTGGTGATGCCGACGATCGGGCGATTGAGCGCATCGTCCGAATAGCCCATCGCCTTGATGAACGCCTTGCGCAGGAACAGCGAGAAGCCGGCGTCACCATAGCTTGTCAGTCCCTTGCGAAGTCCGTCGGCCATTTTCTTGTCGTCCCGTGGTTGTTCGGCCGCACTTAAGGAGCGGCAGGAATTATTGTCAATATGAGATAATCCGGTCGCGACGGGTGGCTGGTCTGCGGCAAAATCGCCCCCATTATTGACAATAACCGTGGCGCCATGCTGACCTCAGGCACCGATCGGGAGCCGAGAGCGCATGACAGCCGAGCCCACATTGCCCGAACTCCAGGCCCCCTCGCGCGAGGAGGAACAGGCGGAAGTGATCCGCCGGTTGGAGGAGGACATCATCTTCGGCCGCTTCGCGCCCGGTTTGCGGCTGGTCGAGGATACCTTGATGCAGCGCTATGGCGCGAGCCGGCATTTCGTCCGCCAGGCGCTGTTCCAGCTCGAGCGCCAGGGCATCGTGCTGCGCGAGAAGAATGTCGGCGCCACGGTGCGGTTCTATTCGGCCGAGGAAGTACGGCAGATCTATGAGGTACGCGAGATGCTGACGCGCCAGGCCGCGCTGATGATCGCCCTGCCCGCGCCGCAAAGCCTGATCGACCAATTGAGCGAACTGCAACGGCATTACAGCACCAAGGCCGAGGCGCAGGACATGCGCGGCATTCACGAGACCAACGATGCGTTCCACCTCGCGCTGTTCTCCGCCTGCGGCAATCCCTACCTCGTCCGCTCGCTGCAGGACTACATGAACCTGACGCTGCCGATGCGCGCCAAAAATCTCGCCGACAGCGAGGGCCTCGCATTGTCGCGCCGCCAGCACGAATTGATGATCGAGCTCTTGAAGGGCCGCGACGGCTGGGCGCTGGCGCAGCTCTGCGTCGATCACATGCAGTACAGCAAGGCGGATTATCTCGTCCGCATCTCCAACGACAAAAAGCCGCAATAGCGCGATACGCGGCCTCCTCGTGAAGGAGACGGCGATGCGCTACGTGGCTATATTCCTTGGATCGTTGGCCGTGCAGCTCGCGCTCGGCGGCGTCGGCGAAGCGGGCGATCCGCGCGCGACGCAGCTCACCTACGAGCCCTGGACCAAGACGTGCCTGACAGAGGCTAGCTGCTTCGTCGGCGCCGCCGCGCGCGGTCAGTGCTCGCCGTCGGGCGGCACACTCAGCGTCTCGCCGCAGAACAGCAAGCGCGCCATCGTGAGCGCCAACGTCGGAACGCGGACCATGCTGGAAGGCACGATCAGCCTCCGCATCGATCAGGACGAGCCGATCCAGATCGCCAAGCCGCATTGCTATACGCTCGGCTGCGGCGGCACGCTCGAGGCCGACGGCGAAATGATCGAGCGGCTGAAGCACGCGCAGACCATCGCCGTCGAAGCCAAGAACCTTACCGGGCAGACCATCAGCCTCGCCTTTCCTCTCACGCACTTCGCCGAGACCTTTGACGGGCCCGGCAACCCGCCCAAGACATCCGGGCAAGGTTCGAAGGACGCGCAGCAGCACACCGAATCCGTGAAGCAACTGCCGCAATGCGAGGATTGATCACTTCTTCCAGTCGATCACTCTCTCCTTGTCGCCATCGAACTCCATGCTGCAGAACGCGCCGCCCTGATAATAGTCGCCGACCGGATCCGGCGGCAGCTTGGCCTGCTCGGCCATCGCGTGCTCGCGGAAATCCTCAGCCCGTCCGGTCGGGCGATAGCCGAGATCGTAGGCGCGGTGATTGTCCCACCACGAGCGCTCATTGTAGGACGCGCCGTACAACACCTCGAAATGAATGTCGGGATGCTCGAGCCCGATGCGGCAGAGCTGAACCAGATCTTCGGGCTTGAGCCAGATCGAGAGCCGGCGGTGGTCGAGCGGCGCCTCGCCGAAATTGCCGATCCGCAGGCAGGTGACCTTGATGCCGTGCTTGTCGGCATAGAGCGCGCCGACGCCTTCGCCGAACACCTTGCTCACACCGTAACGACTGTCCGGCCGCGCGGTGACGTCGGTGCCGATGCGGTGATGGCGCGGATAGAATCCGACCGCGTGATTGGATGAGGCGAAGATCACGCGCTTGACGCCCTTTTTGCGCGCCGCCTCGAACAGATTGTAGCAGCCGATGATGTTGGACTGCAGGATCGCGTCCCAGGGTCCTTCGACCGAATAGCCGCCGAAATGCAGGATGCCGTCGACGCCCTCGCAGATCGCCTCGACCTCTGCGAGGTCGGCGAGATCGGCCGCCTTGAACTTTTCGTAGCCGCCGAGATCGGAGGGCTGCTTGATGTCGCTCAGCAGGAGATCCGGATAGATCGGCGGCAGCAGCTTGCGCAGGCTCGTTCCGATTCCCCCCGATGCGCCGGTCATCAAAATGCGTGGCATGCCGTCCCTCTTCTTTCCTGATTGCTGCGACCGAATTGCGGTCGCAGGCCGACAATGATAGCAAACCAGGCGCTCAAGGAAACACCATCGAAAAACAACAACGAGAACAGCAAATGTCCGATGTTCATTCCGCCGGCTGGCGTCCCGCGACCTGCTATCCCGATCCCGCGATCCACGCGCTTGATCCGCGCTTCGAGAAATACTGGCTTAAACTCTCCGCGGTTGAACGCATCGCGACCGGCCTGCGCTGGGCCGAAGGTCCGGTGTGGTTCGGCGACGGCCGCTATCTGTTGTGCAGCGACATCCCGAACCAGCGCATCCTCAAATGGGAGGAAGAGACCGGCGCGGTCAGCATCTTCCGCAAGCCGTCGAACTTCGCCAACGGCAACACCCGCGATCGCCAGGGCCGGCTGATCACCTGCGAGCACGGCGGCCGCCGCGTGGTGCGCACCGAATATGACGGATCGATTACGGTGCTGATCGATTCCTTCGGCGGCAAGCGGCTGAACTCGCCAAACGACGTCGTGGTGAAATCCGACGGCTCGATCTGGTTCACCGATCCGATCTTCGGCCTGCTCGGCAACTACGAAGGCTACAAGGCCGATCCCGAGATCGAGCCCAACGTCTACCGGCTCGATCCCGCAACCCGCGAGGCCGCCGTCGTCGCCGAGGGCGTGCTGGGACCGAACGGGCTGTGCTTCTCGCCGGACGAGAAGATCCTCTACGTCGTGGAATCCCGCGGCGAGCCGAACCGCAAGATCCTCGCCTATGACGTCGCAGCCGACGGCAAGACGATCTCCAACAAACGCGTCTTCATCGACGCCGGCCCGGGCACGCCCGACGGCATGCGCTGCGACATCGACGGCAATCTGTGGTGCGGCTGGGGCATGGGCGATCCCGAGCTCGACGGCGTGGTCGTGTTCGCGCCCGACGGCGTCATGATCGGCCGCATCGCGCTGCCGGAGCGCTGCGCCAACCTCTGCTTCGGCGGCATCAAGCGCAACCGCCTGTTCATGGCGGCGAGCCAGTCGATCTATGCGCTCTACGTCAACACCCAGGGCGCGCTCGGCGGTTAAGTCTCTTCGTCGTCCCGGCGAAGGCCGGGACCCATTACCACAGACCTTCGTTATTCGAACAATGCGGCCCGAGCTTACTCAACCAGATGCATCGGTGGTTATGGGTCCCGGCCTTCGCCGGGACGACGACAAAAACTTGTACCTTCCCAAAACGTCTGACGCCGGAGCAGTTGCCTGCCTCGGCGCCAAAAGTCACGTCTCTCGTGGCTCGGCTTACGCGGCGTTGTAGCCGGCGACCGCCTTGGCCTCGAGATATTCTTCCAGACCGTAGCGGCCCCACTCGCGGCCGTTGCCGGACTGCTTGTAGCCACCGAACGGCGCGGTGCGCTCGTTCGGCATGCCCTGCAGGTTGACGTTGCCGGCGCGGATCTGGCGGCCGACGCGGCGCGCGGTTTCCACGGTGTCGGCCGAGACGTAACCGGCGAGACCATACGGCGTGTCGTTGGCGATCTTCACCGCATCGGCTTCGTCCTTGGCGCCGAGGATGGTCAGCACCGGTCCGAAGATCTCCTCGCGGGCGATCGTCATGTCGTTGGTGACGTCGGCGAAGATGGTCGGACGGACATAGAAGCCCTTGTTGACGCCCTCGGGCAGGCCCGGGCCGCCGGCGACCAGCGTTGCGCCCTCGTCGATGCCCTTCTGGATCAGCGCCTGGATCTTGTCCCACTGGCCGCGGTTGACCACCGGACCGATCGTGGTGCCGTCGGCACGCGGATCGCCGGCCTTGGTCTTGTCGGCGACGCCCTTCGCGATCGCGGCCACTTCCTTCATCTTGGAGAGCGGCACGATCATGCGCGACGGCGCGTTGCAGGACTGGCCCGAGTTGTTGAACATGTGCATCACGCCGCCGGTCACCGCCTTGGTCAGGTCGGCACCATCGAGGATCACGTTCGGCGACTTGCCGCCGAGCTCCTGGCTGACGCGCTTCACGGTCGGCGCCGCACGCTTGGCGACGTCGACGCCGGCGCGGGTCGAACCGGTGAACGAGATCATGTCGATGTCGGGGTGCTCGCTCATCGCCGCACCCACCTCGGGGCCGAGGCCGTTGAGCAGGTTGAATACGCCCTTCGGCACGCCGGCTTCATGAAGGATTTCCGCGAAGATCAGCGCCGAGGTCGGGGTGAACTCCGACGGCTTCAGGATCATGGTGCAACCGGCGGCGAGCGCGGGCGCGACCTTGCAGGCGATCTGGTTGAGCGGCCAGTTCCAGGGGGTGATCATGCCGACGACGCCGACCGGCTCGCGCACGATCACGGCGGTGCCCATGGTCTCCTCGAACTCGTACTTCTTCAGCACTTCGAGGGTGTTCATGAGGTGGCCAAGGCCGGCGCCGGCCTGCAGCTTCTCGGCCATCGGCAGCGGCGCGCCCATCTCGTCGGAGACGGCAGCACCGATCTCCTTCATGCGGCCCTTGTAGACCTCGACGATCTTGGTGAGCAGCGCGACGCGCTCCTCGCGGCTGGTCTGGGAATAGGTCTCGAAGGCGCGCTTGGCGGCGGCGACTGCCTTGTCGACATCGGCCTTGGAGCCGAGCGCAATCTCATACATCGCTTCTTCGGTCGCCGGATTGACGACCGGGGTGGACTTGCCTTTGACGACGGGATCGACCCAGGCGCCGTCGATGTAGAATTGCATGCGATTGACCATCGGAAACCTCTTGTACGGGGCGTATGGAATGGGGAACGAAAGCGTTCGGCAGGCATCCTTGCACGAAAGCCCGGCGAATTGAACCCGCCATATGCGGGACGCGGCTCGTGCGCGCGAACAGCATATAATGTCGCTATCGCGCAGGTGGCAAGGTTGGTCTCGTCGCCCCGGCGAAGGCCAGGGCCCATAACCACCGCCGGCAATTGCTAAACGGTGCTGTTAGAACGAGTCGCGTTTACTTGCTGCCAGTTGTGGTAATGGGTCCCGGCCCCCGTGCGCAATTGCGCACTAGGCCGGGACGACGATGTGGAGCCTGCAATGGCTCACACCGCCATCTTGCGATGCCGCACCGGGGCGCCGACCGAGACGCTTTCCGCCGCGTCGATGATGGCGTTGGCGTCGATGCCATAGTGGCGGTAGAGGTCGCCGATCGTGCCGGTCTGGCCGAAATGCTCGACACCGAGCGCCTCGACGCGGTGGCCACGCACGCTGCCGAGCCAGCCGAGCGTTGCCGGATGGCCGTCGATCACGGTCACAATGCCGCAGTCGCGGCCGAGCGGCGCCAGCATGCGCTCGATATGACTCAAATGCTGCGCGCCGCGGCGGTCGCGGCGCAAATTCCGTGCGGCGGACCAACCCGCATAGAGCCGGTCGGCGGAAGTTACCGCCAGCAGACCGACGTCGCGGTGGCTCTCGCCGATCAGGCCGACCGCCTCGATCGCCTCCGGCGCGACGGTGCCGGTATACGCAATGACGATGTCGCAGTTCGGGCCCGGCTTGCGCATCCAGTAGGCGCCGTCGGTGATGTCGCGCTGCAGGTCCGGGGTCATGATCCGTTGCGGCTGCTCCAGCGTCCGCGTCGAGAGTCGCAAGTAAACCGAACCGCCCTCGGCGCCCTCGCGCTGCATGTGGCCAAAGCCCCAGCCCATGATCACGGCAAGTTCATCGACAAAGGCCGGATCGAACGAGGCGAGCCCGTCCTGCCCGATCCCGATCAAGGGCGTCTTGATCGACTGATGCGCGCCGCCTTCCGGCGCCAGCGAGATGCCCGACGGCGTCGCCGCCACCATGAAGCGGGCATCCTGGTAGCAGGCGTAGTTCAGCGCATCGAGACCGCGTTCGATGAAGGGATCGTACAGCGTGCCGACCGGCAAGAGCCGCGCACCATTGATCTGGTGCGACAGGCCGAGCGCCGACAGCATGATGAACAGATTCATCTCGGCGATGCCGAGCTCGAGGTGCTGTCCTTTCGGCGAATATTCCCAGGTGTAGGCGGACGGGATCTTCTCCTGCCGGAACAGGTCGTGGTTCTCCGCCTTCGCGAACAGGCCGCGGCGGTTGACCCAGGCGCCGAGATTGGTCGACACGGTGACATCGGGCGATGCGGTGACGATGCGCGAGGCGAGTTCGCTATCGCCGCGCGCCAGCTCGTGCAGCACGAGGCCAAAACCCTGTTGCGTCGACATCTGCGCCGAGGCCTTGAAGGCCAACCGTTCCGGCACATCGATTTCAGGCGCCGACAGGCGGCGGCGCCCCTCGCGGTTGAACGGCGCCTCGGCGAGGAACGCCTCGAGCTTCGCAGGCTCCTGCGACAGGCCCTCGAACTTGTCCCACTCGTGGCCGGGGCGGATGTTCTGCGCGGCGCGCCACTTCTCCATCTGCGCCACCGTCATCAGGCCGGCGTGGTTGTCCTTGTGGCCCTGCATCGGCAGGCCGACACCCTTGATGGTGTAGGCGATGAAGCAGACCGGCCGATCATGGTCGATCGCCTCGAAGGCCTCGATCATGCTCGCCATGTCGTGGCCGCCGAGGTTGGACATCAGCGCCAGCAACTCGTCGTCGCTGCGGCGCTCGATCAACGCCGACACCTCGCCCTGGTCGCCGATGTCGTCGCGCAGATGCTTGCGGAACGCGGCGCCGCCCTGGAAGCACAGCGCGGCGTACATCTGGTTCGGGCAATTGTCGATCCAGCGCCGCAGCGCCTCGCCGCCGGGCTCGGCGAACGCCTCGAGCATCAGCTTGCCGTACTTCACGATCACCACGTCCCAGCCGAAGTTGCGGAACATGGTCTCGAACTTGGCCCACAGTCCCTCGCGCACCACGGCGTCGAGCGACTGCCTGTTGTAGTCGACCACCCACCAGGTGTTGCGCAGGCCGTGCTTCCAGCCCTCGAGCAGCGCCTCGAAGATGTTGCCCTCGTCCATCTCGGCGTCGCCGACCAGCGCGATCATGCGGCCCTCCGGCCGGTCGTTCAGCCAGCCATGCGCCTTGACGTAGTCCTGCACCAGCGAGGCAAACAGCGTCTGCGCGACGCCGAGGCCGACCGAGCCGGTGGAGAAGTCGACGTCGTCGCTGTCCTTGGTGCGCGACGGGTAGGACTGCGCGCCCTTGTAGCCGCGAAAATTCTCCAGCTTGTCGCGGGTCTGGTGGCCGAACAGATACTGGATGGCGTGAAACACCGGGCTCGCATGCGGCTTCACCGCGACGCGGTCCTGCGGGCGCAGCACCGAGAAATAAAGCGCCGACATGATGTTGGCGAGCGAGGCCGACGACGCCTGGTGGCCGCCGACCTTCAACCCGTCGGTCGAGAGCCGCACATGGTTGGCGTGATGGATGGTCCACGACGACAGCCACAGCACCTTGCGGGCCAGGGCGGACAGCATGTCGAGGCGTTCAGGCGCGATTCCCATGGCGATGCTCCGGGCGATATGCCGGAATGTTACTGCCGCAAGCGGCGGCGAAAATCTCAATTCCACGCGACAGCACAGGAAAAATTGGGATAAATTCCCACGATCCGGCTTCAACTGACGAGTTCATCCCAATGCCCGCCCTCGATGCCATCGACCGCAAGATCCTGAGTCTGCTCCAGACCGACAGCCGCATGACCATGCAGGAACTCGCCGACAAGGTCGGGCTGTCGGTGTCGCCTTGCCACCGCCGGGTCAAGCTGCTCGAGGAGCGCGGCGTGATCTCTCGCTACATCGCAACCGTCGACCAGAAGTCGATCGGGCTGCACGTCTCGGTCTTCATCTCGATCAAGCTGGCGCGGCAGAAGGAAGAAGACCTCAACCGCTTCGCGCGCGCGATCTCGAAATGGGACGAGGTGCTCGAATGCTACCTGATGACGGGCAATCGCGACTATCTGCTGCGCGTCGTCGCCGCCGACCTCTCCTCCTATGAAGCATTCCTGAAAAACAAGCTGACCCGGCTCGACGGCATCGCCTCGATCGAGTCGAGCTTTGCGCTGAGCCAGGTGAAGTATTCGACGGCGTTGCCGGTGTGAGTGTTGCTCGCGTCTGAATGGTGCCGTCGGTCGCGCCAAGATGTACGCCGTCGTCCCGGCGAAGGCCGGGACCCAACTACAGGGTCGAGTAGTTGAAGAAGGCTGTGGCCCCAGCGTCGCGCGATCATTGGCATTTGGGGTAATGGGTCCCGGCCTTCGCCGGGACGACGCCGAGTGTGTTGCATGATCTGTGCGTCACATCCACATTCTCGCAACATGAATCGTCCGAGCTTTGCATCTTGTTCCGTTTTGCAAGAGAGGCTTGCGCCGTCGGGCAACTCAGTGATTGGCGCTGGCACCCTGCCCGGCTGGACGGCCTCGCCGCGACAACCAGGCTACGGCGCGATCCATATCCCAATCACGATGATGGCCAGTGAGACGGCAATGACCAGCATATCGGTGGTGAGCCAATCGGGCATTCCGTTTGATGGCTGCTCGCTCATGTCCGCGACTCCTTCTGTTCGCGTCGAGCCAATATGCTGGAGCGAACCCGCGCGAACGAGGATGAACTGGTTCACATAAAGCCAGGAAAAAGCGGCAAATTCCTCGTGTTTTAGCGCGCTCAAGTTGCGCCACGCGGTCGCTCTGCCGCGCAGGTTTCTGAACATGTTCGACAATGCCGCCGCTTTCGCACAGTCACCATCATCGTCGTTCAACGCTCTGCAAGAGGCGGCTGAACGTCACCGGATTGCGGGCGCAACTCAGCGCCGACCTGCCGCCGCGCGACAGGCCGCACATGGCCGACGAAGCGGCCGAGGTAGTGGACTCGCCGTCCCGTCCCGATCCTCAGAGCACCTTGCGCTGTGCGAGGTTCTTCATCAGTGCACCGACGCCGAAGGTCCAGGGCTCGCACTCGTCGCTGCCCCGCATCCGGTTGACCAGCTTGCCGAGCTGCGGCGCGGCGATGGTGACGATATCGTCGCGCTTGTGGGTAAAACCCTCGCCCTTGGCGTCGCGGTCCTTGACCGGCGCGAACATCGTGCCGAGGAACAGCGCAAATCCATCAGGGTATTGATGCACGGGGCCGATGGTCTGGGCGACCAGATCGGTCGGGTCGCGGCTGATCTTGCTGATCGAGGAATGGCCCTCGAGCACGAAGCCGTCTGCGCCCGTCACGGTCAGGCCGACATCCATCTTCCTGACATCGTCGAGCGAGAAGGTCTGGTCGAACAGCCGGAGCAGCGGGCCGATCGCGCAGGACGCGTTGTTGTCCTTGGCTTTCGACAGCAAGAGCGCCGAGCGCCCCTCGAAGTCGCGCAGATTCACGTCGTTGCCGAGCGCGGCGCCGACGATCTTGCCGGCGGCGGAGACGATCAGCACGACCTCCGGCTCCGGATTATTCCAGGTCGACTTCGGATGCAGCCCGGCATCCATGCCTGATCCGACCGAGGACAGCGTCGGCGCCTTTGTGAACACTTCGGCGTCGGGACCGATGCCGACCTCGAGATACTGGCTCCAGGCATTCTGATCGATCAGCACCTGCTTCAGTTTCATCGCCTGCTCGGAGCCGGGCTTCAGCTTGGAGAGATCGTCGCCGACCAGGCGCACCACCTCCTTGCGGATCGCGTCCGCCGAGGACGGATTGCCGCGCGCCCGCTCCTCGATCACGCGCTCCAGCATCGAGATCGCGAAGGTGACGCCGGCGGCCTTCAGCACCTGGAGATCGACCGGCGCCAGCAGATGCGGCCTGGCCTTGTCGCGGCCGTCGGGCGGGGTGTTGGCGAGGATCGCCTCGAAATCACCGATCCGCTCGCCGCGCGTGGCGCGCAGCGCGGCCGCGGGATCGCTTTCCTCACAGAGCGCGCTCACCGTCGGGAACCGCGCCGTAACGTCGAACACGCCGTCTGCCCGTACCGCGACGACGGCCGGTCCGCCGGCCTGCGGCAGCCAGACCCGTCCGACCAGCGTGCCGGCGGTGCCGTCCTCCGGCAGGACGTCTTTTGGCGTGAGCGAAATCATCGGCACATCTCCCTTTTTGGTTTTGTCGACTTGTTAGCACAGTCCGCCCGGCGGCGTGAAACAGCGGTCATGGCATTGTCATAGAGGGGTAACATCGCCCGTCAATGCTGCCGTCCGATCCATCTAACATACTGAAAGACGGACCTTCATGACGACCTCCGCCCTCACCGACGAAGCCTCCCGGGATGAAGCCTTGCGCGATGAAGCCTTGCACGACGAAGCCTTGCACGACGAAGCCTTGCGCGCCCGCATCCATCAGGAGATGGCCGACAGCCTCGACGAGGAACTCGAGCTCGAGCTCGACGACATGAGGCTCGACGAGCTCGACCATGACGGCGCCCCCGGCAAGCCGTCGATCGACCGCAAGTTCTACTTCCGCGAATTGCTGCGGCTGCAGGGCGAGCTGGTCAAGCTGCAGGACTGGGTGCAGCACGAGAAGAAGAAGGTCGTCGTGCTGTTCGAGGGCCGCGATTCCGCCGGCAAGGGCGGCGTGATCAAACGCATCACCCAGCGGCTCAATCCGCGGGTGTGCCGGATCGCGGCCCTGCCGGCGCCGAACGAGCGCGAGCGCACGCAATGGTACTTCCAGCGCTATGTCTCGCATCTGCCGGCCGGCGGCGAGATCGTGCTGTTCGACCGCAGCTGGTACAACCGCGCCGGCGTCGAGAAGGTGATGGGGTTCTGCAGCGACGAGCAGTACGAGGAATTCTTCAACTCGGTGCCGGAATTCGAGCGCATGCTGATCCGCTCCGGCACCATCCTCCTGAAATACTGGTTCTCGATCACCGACGAGGAACAGGCGTTCCGCTTCTCGATGCGGATCCAGGATCCGCTGAAGCAGTGGAAGCTGAGCCCCATGGACGTCGAGGCGCGGACCCGCTGGGAGCTCTACACCAAGGCCAAGGAAACGATGCTGGAACGCACGCACCTGCAGGACTCGCCGTGGTGGATCGTCGATGCCGTCGACAAGAAGCGCGCCCGGCTCAACTGCATCTCGCATCTCTTGAGCCAGATCCCCTATCAGGCGGTCACCCATCAGCCGGTAGTGCTGCCGCCGCGGGTGCGCAACCCCGACTATCACCGCGGCCCGATCCCGCAGGAAATGTACGTGCCGGGACGGTATTGAGAGCCGCGATCACTGGCCTCTCCCGCTCGCGGAACCGCTGAACGTCCCCACAAACTCGTCATGCCCGGGCTTGTCCCGGCCATGACGGCGCGCTGAGAGCTCAGTCCAAGGGGAGGTGAAGAAATAGCCACCCCATCGCCTACTATTGGCGCAGGCCGGCGGTATTGCTGGTACCGGATACCGACGCTAGGCTTCCGGCGATCTGGTGCAGGGAGGCCCGCTTGACTCAATCCGACGACATCACAATTTCCGAAGATCGCCGCGACGCGCTGCGCTATGCGCTCGGGATCGGCAGCGGCGCGGCGCTCGCGGCCGCGATGGCAACGCCGGCCTCGGCGCAGACGCCAGCCGACAACACGCTGGATCGCATCCGGGCCAGCAAGGTGCTGCGGATCGCGGTGCTGCCGGGCGAACTGCCCTATTTCAACAAGGACCTCGCCTCGGGCACCTGGTCCGGCTTCTCGATCGAGATGGCCAACGATCTGGCCAAACTGCTCGACGTCAAGCTGGAATATGTCGAGTCGACCTACGGCAATTCAATTCTCGATCTGCAGGCCAACAAGATCGACCTCGGCTTCGCGCTCAACCCGACGCCGCAGCGCGCGCTGGTGGTCGATTTCACAAATCTGGTGTTCCCGCATCCGTTCGGCGCGATGCTGAAGAAGGGGCTGGAAGCCAAGACCTGGGCCGACATCAACAAGCCCGAGGTGAAGATCGCAGTCGACGTCGGCTCGGCCAACGAAGCCGTGGCGCGGCGCTTTGCGCCGAACGCCACCATCAAGTCGCTGAAGTCGCGCGACGAGGTGATGCTGGAAATGTCGTCGGGCCGCGTCGATTGCGTGGTCAACGCGCTGGTGCTCGGGCTGACCGCGATCGCCAAGAACCCGAACCTCGGCACCTACAAGATCCTGGCCTCGCCGTCGGTGACGATCGCGAGCGGCACGGCGGTACGGCGCGAAGCCGACAAGCGCTGGCGCGATTTCCTCTCGGTGTGGATCGACTACAACCGCGGCATCGGCCAGATGCGCGAATGGTTCGTCAAGGGCCTCGGCCTCGCCGGCGTCAAGCCCGAGGACGTGCCGGTGGAGTTGAGTATTTGAGGGGGTGAAGCTCCGCCTCCGTCAACTCGTCATGCCCGGGCTTGACCCGGGCATCCACGTCTTCGTTTCTACAAGAAAAAAACGTGGATGGCCGGGACAAGCCCGGCCATGACGGTGGTGCGAGACCTCACACCTTGTCGTAGGTCAGCCCGCGCTCCAGCCGCCTGGCCACCAGCGTCGAGGGGAACAGGATCGCAAAATAGATCAGCGCGACGATGGTGTAGACCTCGAGGGGCCGGTAGGTGTCGGCGTTGATCAAGGTCGCGTTGTAGACGAGATCGGGCACCGCGATGATCGAGACCAGCGAGGTGTTCTTGAGCTGCGTGACCGACTGGTTGACATAGGGCGCCATCATCGGCTTCAGCGCCTGCGGCAGAATCACGAGCCGCATCAGGCGCCAGCCGCGGAAGCCGAGCGCCTTCGCGGCGTCCCATTGCCCGACCGGCACGCTCTCGATCGAGCCGCGCACGATCTCGGCATAGAATGCGCCGCCATAGAGCGACAGCACGCTGACGGCTGCGACATGCGCCGGGATGTTGACGCCGATCACCACCGGAAACGCGTAGTAGAACCAGATGATCTGCACCAGCAGCGGCGTGCAGCGGAACAATTCGATATAGGCGATCAGGAGCCAGTCGATCACCGGGATCCGCCGCAGCCGCAGCATGCCGACGATCAGGCCGATCAGGGTCCCGAGGATGATGGTGCCGATGGTGTAGGCGATGGTCCAGCCGAGCCCGAGCCAGAACAGATGGCTGTATTTGGCAAGGATGCCGAAATCCCAGACGTAGTTCATCCTGCCCCTCGGTTACCGCGCGCTTGATCGCCAAACATCGCAGGCGGCCTCGCGCGTGTCACGCGATATACCGGTTCGGCGAAAATGCCTGCGCCTCGAACGGCGGTGCATCGCCCGCGATCATCGCCGCGATTGCGGCGCCCGTTCCGGGGCCGGTGGTGAAGCCGATATGCTGGTTGCCGAAGGCGAGCCAGAGCCCGCGATGCCGCGGCGCCGCACCGATCATCGGCAGGCTGTCGGGCAGCGTCGGCCGCGCGCCGCGCCAGCGCTCGCCGACTGCATCGCCAAATTCGACCACGCTGCGCGCCATCGGCACCACCGCCTCGAGCTGCGAAAAATTCGACGGCGCGTCGCGCGCGGTGAGCTCGACGCCGCTGGTGACGCGAACGCCCTGCTCCATCGGGGTCATCAGAAAGCCGCCGTCCGCATCATGGATCGGCCGCAGCAATTTGCGTGCCGGGTTCGGCACGAAGTGCTGGTGATAGCCGCGCTCGAACGCCAGCGGCACGCGATAGCCGAGCGGCCGCAGCAGCTCGGCCGACCACGGCCCGAGCGCGACCACGACATGGCGCGCGGCGATCTCGCCGTCGGCGAGCTGCACGCGCCAGCCGTCGCCGTGCGGTTCGATCCGCCGGATCCCGGATTGCCTGATCGTGCCGCCGCCAGCGGCGAGCATCTGCGCGTAGGCCTTGACCACCGCGCCGGGTGAATCGACCGATGCCGTCTGCGCGTGCAGGAGACCCGTGCTGTAGGCAGGGATGATGTTGGGCTCGAGCGCGGAGATCGCCTGGCGATCAAGCACCTCGCTCCTGATGCCGAATTCGGCGAGCGCGGCCTGCTCGGCCTGCGCGGCGGCAAGCCCGTCGCTGCGCCACGCCTTGAGCCAGCCGGTTTCGCGGATGCGATGGCCGGCGCCGGCCTGCACGATCCAGTCGCGATGCAGCTTCAGCGAGGTTCCGATCAGGCCGTACAGCGCGGCCGCGCGCGGCCTGGTCTGTGATGGCGTCGCCGCAGCGAGGAAGCGCATCACCCAGCCGGCATTGGCAAGCGCCCACGCAATGTTCCAGCGCAGCGCCGGATGCGCGTTGGTCAGATATTTCGGCAGGTTCTTCAGCAGCGACGGCGTATTGAGCGGCAGGATCGAGCCTGACGAGATGATACCGGCATTGCCGTAGGAGGTTTCGCTGCCGGGCTCGCGGCGATCGACGATGACGACGGAGAGCCCGCGCTGCCGCGCGGCGAGGCCCGCCGAGACGCCGACCATGCCGGCGCCGAGCACGGCGACATCGACCTGTTGTGCTGGCGTGCCCTCGCTCATGCCGTCACATCAAGGTCAGGCCGCCATCGACCGGCAGCGTCGCGCCGGTGACGTGGCCTGCTTCCGGCGACAGCAGGAAGGCAACGACGGCGGCGACCTCGTCGGGCTCGGCCAGCCGCTGCATCGGATTGGCCTTTGCGACGCGCTCCCAGGTCGCGGTATCCAGCGCGCCGAACAAGCCGGGATCCTTGCGGGTGTAGCCGGGCATCACGGCATTGGCGGTGGCGCCCGACGCGGCGAGCTCGATCGCAAGCGACTTCACCAGCACCTCGAGCGCGGCTTTCGCAGCCGCCGATCCCGGATAGGTGGCGCCGGGCACGAAGCGATGCGGCCCGAAGCTCGACACCGCGACGGCGCGGCCCTGCGCGCTGCGCGTGAGGTCGGACAGCGCGGCCGCCGCGATTTCATGGAAGGCCGCCGCCATCACCGCGAAGGCACGCTCCAGCGCCTCGCGTGGCAGGCTTGAGAATTCGCGCCGGTCGGCAAAGCCCGCGGCGTGCACGATGCTGTCGATCGGCCCGAACGCGGCCCGCGTTGCCGCGACCAGCGCGGTGCCGGCGCCGGACTTGGCGAGATCGCCGGTGCTCACCTCGACCTTCGCGCCCTTGCTGCGGCATTCCTCCGCAACCGAATTCAGCCGCGCGAGCCCGGTGGCCTCGGCGCCCTGTCCGTGCAGCATCAGGGATTGACCGGGGCCGGCGAGCCGGCGCGCGACTGCGGCGCCAATGCCGGAGCCGCCTCCCGTGATGATTGAAACGCGCATGAGGTTCGTGCAGTCAGTGCGATAACAGACAGCGAACTATAGGTTCGGCATCACGAAATGCAAACCGCGCCCATCGCCATCAGTTTAGCGCCAGATTATCGCCACGGCTCGACCAGGATCTTGGTGTGCTCCTCGGGATTGGCGAGATCGGCAAAGGCCTGCGCGACGCCGTCGATGCCGACGCGGCCGGTGACCAGCGAGGCGGCATCCACCTGGCCTTCCGCGATCAGGCGCAGCGAATAGGCAAATTCCTCCGGCGTATAGCCGAGCACGTACTGGACGTTGAGCTCCTTGATGATGCCGAGCATCGGCTCGGACTTGTCGGTCTCCATGCAGACGCCGACCACGACGACACGGGCGCTGCGCGGGGCGCCCTCGAACACCTGCTGCAGCACGCCGGGCACGCCGACGCATTCGAAAATCAGCGCGGGCTTCAGCGGCGGCAGCAGCGCCTGCATCGGCGGACGCGCCGCCTTCTCCGCGTCGGTCATCTGGGCGTGCTCGGCCCAGCTCGCATAGGGCTGCGTCTTGGCGGGATCGACCACCACATCGGCGCCCATCTTCTCGGCGAGCAGGCGCCGCGCCGGCGAATAATCGGCAGCAACGATCGGGCCGAGCCCCCTGATCTTCAGCGCCGCGATCACCGCCAGCCCGACCGGTCCGCAGCCGATCACCAGCGGCACCTCGCCGCCGTGGATATTGGCCATCGCCACCGCATGGACGCCGACCGCAAGCGGCTCGGTGAGCGCGGCGTGCTCGGCCGCAAGCCCGTTCGGCACTTCGAGCAGCAGCGGCTCGCTGAGCAGCATCTGCTCGGCATAGCCGCCGAGATAGTCGTTGGAGTAGCCGATGCCCTTTGGGCCCTCCGGCGTCAGCAACGCCGGCAGCGAGCATACGCGCGTGCCCGGCTTCAGCTTGCGCGTGGTGCCCGGCCCGTAGTCGAGAACCTCGCAGCAGAATTCATGGCCGAACACGACGTCGCGCGACAGATCCATCGGCGTGCGGCCGGGCAGGAACTTGCTCAGCTCGACCATGCGGTGGGCGTGCTTGCGCGCGTGCAGATCGGATCCGCAGATGCCGCAGGCGAGCGATTTGACCAGCACCTGGCCGGCGCCGGGCTTCGGCTCGGGCATCCGGTCGACGACAATCTCGCCGTTCCTGAAGATCGCTGCGCGCATATTCCCTCCCGCGTGGGTTTTGTCCCACTCATTTTGATGCGTATTTCGTCCCGCGAAATGCCGTCGCGGATCACGTCCGGGACAGGCTTTCGCCGCAGGAGGCTATAGCACGGAGGGTCACCACGTATAGCGCATAACGCCCTTGCCGGCGTAAGACTGCGTCACGTTGGAGAATTCGCCCTCGAAGGTCGCGGCGGCCGACCAGCCGTTGCGCCACCGCAGCTCGGCGGAGGCCGTGGTCAGCACCGAGTCGCTGGCCTGCGCCGCGCCGTTGACCACGAAGGCCGCGCCGGGCAGTGTCTGGAACACCGCACCGACGGCGCGGTCCGGATTGAAATCATGCGCCCAGGCGACGCGGCCGCGCAGCGTCACGATGCCGCCGTCAACCGCGAACGACTTGTCGGAGCGCAGGCCGAGTTCGCTCCTGACGTCGGTGACGCTCTTCGCTGCATAATTCAGCGCGAAGGCGCCGTCGCCGGAGACCACGCTCTCCGCATAGGCCGGCAGCTCGAAGCTCGTGAACTGGGCCGCCGCGTAAGGCGTCAGCCCGATCCACGGCGTGGCGTAGCGATAGCCGCCCTCGAGCCGGCCCGACCACGCATTGGCATTGAAGTTGGCGCGCAGGTGATCGGCGCCGGCCGCGGTGACGATGCGGTCGGTGGTGACATCCTGCCAGCCATAGGCGAGCGCAGCACTTAAGTACGCCGCGCCGACGCTGTGGCGAACGAACGCGCCGGCCTGGAACAGATCGGAGCGGCCCCAGCCGAGACCGTTGACGCTGAAGCTGGTGGCGCCGCCGGCGAGCGCAAAGCCGGCAATGGTGTTCGGCGACAAGCGGTAGTCGGCGCCGACCGCGGTGCCATAGAGGCTGCTGCTGGTGTTGTTCGAACCCAGCACCGCATTGCCGCTGGTGGTCTGCGAGCCGCCATAGCCCGCCGCCCAAACGCTCCAGCGCTGCTCGAAGCTCGGCTGCAGTGGCGGCGCCTTGGTGTAAATCGCGGCCAGCGCATCGCGCGGCTCGGTCTTGCGCGCCGGATAGGCAAGCGGGGTGCTCTCCTCGGTGAACGGCGTCGCCCCCGCGCCGCCGCCGAGGCCACCATCACGCCCGGCGACGAACGGATCGGTCAGCAGACCGAGGAACAGGCCCATCGCGTTGAACGTCGCCTGCTGCGAGCCGGCCGCGCCCTCACCCGAAGCCTGCGTCAGGCCGTTCGGCGACAGTCCGGCGAACACCGCGTTGATACCGCCATTGGCGTTGAAGAAGTTCTGCAGCGTGGTGGCGACGTTCTGCTGATTGACGTTCAGCTTCGACTTCGCGCCGTAATCGAGCGTGAAGTTCAGATAGGCGTTGCTCGCGTCATAGCCGAGCGTCGCGACGAGGTTCGACGGCAGCCCGGTTGAATCGACACCCGCAAACGTGCCGCTGCGGCCGCCGGCCGCCGACAGGATGGTGTATTGCTTGGCGATCGTACTGCCGGCGGCGACGCTGACGCCGACCGATCCGGCCAGCGTCGCGCTGCCGCCCACCTTGGCCAGGGTGGACGCCGTCGAATTGAGCCCGACGAGGTACAGTGCACCGGACTGGAAGGCGAGGTTGCCCGCCACGTTCAGGAATGTGCCTGATGTCGCATTGCCGGGCATCAGGATGCCGCCGCTTGCAATCGTCGTGTTGCCGACGGTGCCGATGCCGGCGAGCGCACCGCCGGCATTCACCGTGGTGAGGCTCGACGAAGCGATCGAGCCGTCGACCTGAAGAATGCCGCCGTTGACCGTCGTGGTGCCGGTATAGCTGTTGACGCCGGACAGCGTCAGGGTACCGCTGCCGGTCTTCTCGAAATTGGCGGGACCGGTGCGGCCACCGCCGAAGCAGCCACAGATATGGAATGGGTTCAACGGATCGAAGTCGGCAAGCACGCCGCTGAGCGCCGTCGAGAGATTATTGCTGCCAACGACGAGGGTGTTGCCTGAGCCGATATAATAGAAGCCGGAGCCTGCGATCGAACCCGCGGTGATGCGCCCGTCGCCGTTCAGCCCCGTGCTGAGCGAGAAATCGACCAGTCCGGTGCCGTTGGTGATGAACTGTGCGTTGCCGCCGGTCGCGTTGTTGAAGAACTTGATGGTGCTGCCGGCTTCGGTGATGATGGTGGCATCGCCCGCCGTAGCGAACGCCGTGAAGATGTGTTGGCTGCCGGCCTGGTTGTCGATGGTCGCATTGCCCGCGGTGGCATAGGCATCGAACTGGAGAACGCTGCCGTCCCGATTGATGATCGTCGCGTTGGCCGCGGTCGGCGCCTCCACCGGGTTGAAACCGCCAGATCCGAAATAGAGCACGCCGCTGTTGTCGAAGCTGGCGTTTGCCGCCGTGCTGTTCTGGAAAAAGGCGACCTGACCGCCCGCGAGCGTGACGATCGTTGCGGAAGCCGCGGATGAGGACTCGAAAAACTGCGTCGAACCGCCATTGGTGCCGTTGGTGATGGTGGCCTGCCCCGCATTGGTGTGGCCCAGAAACACCGCGGCACCGCCGTCGGAGTTGTCGATCACGGCCTTGGCGGCCGTGCTGGTGTCGGAGCCGCCGGGAGGACCAAACGCGTCGCCGAACACCACAGTGCCGCCGTTGGTGTTGGTGAATCTGGCGTTGCCGGCAGAACTGGTGTCGCGGAAGATCGTGAGCGCACCATTGGTGTTGCTCACGGTGGCATTGCCCGCGGTGCTGCTGTCGCGAAACTCCGTGATGCCGAAATTCTGGTTGACGATCGTCGCCGTCGACGCCGTGGTGGAATTGTAGAACGTCGTGGTGGCGATCCCGTTGAAGCCGTCGTTGACGATCTTGGTGATGCCGGCCGTGTTGGCGTTGACGATGTCGAACTTGCCGTCGACCGCGACCTCGCCGACGATCGAGGCGGTGTGGCTGGCGTTGCCGAGTTGCAACGTCGCGCAATCGCAGATCGTGGTGCCGCCCGTGTAGGTGTTGGTGTCTGTTAGCACTACGCGGCCGAGACCGCCCGAATTGTCCAGCACCGTCAGCTTGCCGGGGCCGTTGCCGTCGGCGATGTTGCCGGCGATCGTGAGCGTGACGCCATTGGCGTCGATCGCGCTGCCGATGGCCGACGTATTGATCTTGAAGTTGTTGCTGAAAGTCAGGTTGCCGAGGCCGTCGGCCTGAAACGAGGCATTGTCGAGCGTGACGCTGCCTGACCCGACCGAGCTGTTGTTGCCGACGACGACGGTCGTATCGACCACCAGCGTGCCGCCGGAATAGGTGTTGGCGCCGGAGAGCTGTACGTTGGAGAACGCGGACGCCGACGAATCGATCAGGCGCAGAACCCCGGCGCCGGCGCCGTCGGCGATCACGCCCTGGAGATTGACCTGGGCGCCGTTCGCATCGACCGTGCCGCCGGCCGCATTGACCACGATGTTGTTGGCGAAGGCGACGCTCGAGACCGTCGGCGACTGCATCTGGAACGTGCCGCCATTGAGCGTGATGGTGCCGGTGCCGACCGAATCCGCATTCGTCACCTGCACGGTGCCGGCCGAGATCAGCGTGCCGCCGGAGTAGCCATTGGTCCCTGCGAGCACCAGCGTGCTGTTGCCGAGCTGGTGCACCATCGCGCCGGGCGCAAATCCGTCGTTGATGTTGGCGCTGATGGTGATGGTCTGGCCGCTGTTGGCCCGGTTGATCAGGCCGCCGCTCGGCCCCGTCAGGGCGAAGTTAACCGGGTTGCCGCTGATCGTGTACGACTGCGAATTGGCGGTGAAGGTCCACGAGTCCAGCAGCATCGGGCCAGCGCCGATCGTGACCGTCGCCGATCCCGTCGAATCGAAAATGGCGGATTGGGTCGGGAGGATCGGCGGCGCGCCGGGCGACGTCGTCGACCAGTTGGTCGGGAGCTGGTAGTCGGCACTGCTCGTTGTGCTACCGCTGCCGCCCCAGGTGAAGCTCTGGGCCTGTGCCGAACTGGACGGCAACAGGCTTGCAGCCGCCGAGACGCAGACTGCCGAAGCCAACACACCGCGAAACTGCCGAGCAAACGAAAAAAAGACCGAACCAAAATGCACGTGAATTGCCCCCAAACGCTCTACGGCGCTCTTGGGACGAGATTAGCATGCTGCCAAACGCGCGATTGTTGATTGTGTCCGAAATCCTTCGATTCAGCTTCCGGAGGTCGAAGTTTCGGCCCCACTGTTGTACACCCGCAACGCTAGCGGAGGCTGGCCTCGCAACCAGCGCACGATTCTTGGTACTGTGGTCAGGCGTTCGGCGACGGCTCGCTGGCCACGGTCAGCAGCTGCGACCGTCGGACGCGCTCGCGATGCGCGGTGTAGAGGCCCGAGGCGACGATGAAGCCGGCGCCGAGGATGGTCCAGCTGTCGGGCACTTCGCCGAAGATCAGGAAGCCGAGGATGCTGACCCACAGCAGCTGCGTGTAGGAGAACGGCGCCAGCACCGAGGCATCGCCATAGCGGAATGCCAGCACCACGATCCACTGTCCGACGGTGGACGCAACGCCGATCAGGATGCCGAACATGATGTCGTGCCAGCTCGGCGTGACCCAGACGAACGGCACCAGCGCGCTGACGATGGCGACGCCGACGATGGACGAATAGGTCATCACGGTGATCGGGCGCTCGCTGCCGCTCATCATGCGCGTCAGGATCAGCGTGCCGGCCCAGGCCAGCGCCGAGACGAGCGGGAAGATCGCGGCGGGATGGAACGCGCTGGTGCCCGGCCGCAGGATGATGAACACGCCGGCGAGGCCGACCGCGGTCGCGATCCAGCGTCGCATGCCGACCCTCTCACCGAGGAAAGCGATCGACAGCGCGGTGACGAACAGCGGCGAGACGAAGCTGGTGGCCGAGGCTTCGGCGATCGGCAGGAAGCCGAGCCCCGTGATGAAGATCAGCGAGGAACCGAGCAATGCGGCGCCGCGCAGCACGTGCAGCCCGGGACGGCTGCTGCGCAGCGCGAACAGCGGCGAGCCCGGCAGCATCGCCGGCGTCATGATCATCGCGAACACCAGGAAGCGGATCCAGGCGATCTCGATCGAGGGCAGCGTGGAGGAGAGATATTTTGCCGTGACGTCGGAGGTGCCCAGGAACACGGTCGACAGCAGGATCAGCGCGATGCCCTTGAACGGCCGGTCGGTGCGGGCGGGCGCCTTGCTTGTCGCTGCGGGCGCGGTCTTTGCGGGCAATGAAAGGGGAACGCTGTCCAGCCTGGCGGCCACGGCTGCGGGGGGCGGTGTCACGGCAATCTCGAAGGCAAAATAAAGGGAATCTGCTGCGCGTACAAAACGCCAATTCCGCCGCAAGAACAATGCCCGAAAACGGGACTCCGATATGCACCAGCGCGCGCGACCGCCCGCCGCAGGCTGTGTGCCGCCGCAACTGCAACAGTTTGTTAAGAACTGTGTGAAGCGGAACGCGCTCAGAGCATCGGCAGCGAGCGCGGCTTCGGCCCGCGCGGGAACGCGGCATCGAGCGCGGCAAGTTCCTCGGCGCTGAGCTTGAGCTTGCCGGCGGCAGCATTCTCCGCCGCGTGGTCCGCGTTCGACGCCTTCGGAATCGCGAGCACTGACGGCAGCCGCGTGAGGAAGCTCAGCGCGACCTGGCGCGGCGTTGCCTTGTGCGCCTGCGCGATCGATTGCAGCACCGTGCCGGCCTTGCTCGACGGCGCGGGAAAATCATTGTGACCGAACGGCGAGTAGGCGACGACGGCGACACCGTGCTGCTCGCACCACGGGATCACGGCATGCTCGATGGCGCGCTCCTGCAGATGGTAGAGTACCTGGTTGCAGGCGATCGTGCCCTCACCCGCGACATCGAGCAGTTCGTCGAGATCCTCGGTGTCGAAATTGCTGACGCCCCAGGCGCGGATCTTGCCGGCCGCGATCAATTCGTCGAACGCCGCGACCGTCTCTGCAAGCGGAGTGGTTCCGCGCCAGTGCAGCAGATAGCAATCGAGGCGATCGGTCTTCAGCCGCTTCAGCGAGCGCTCGCAAGCGGTGATGGTGCCGCGTCGCGAGGCGTTGCTCGGCAGGACTTTCGAGACCAGGAACAGCTCGTCGCGGCGGCCTGACATCGCATCTGCGATCACAAGCTCGGCGTCGCCATACATCTCGGCGGTGTCGATATGCGTCATGCCGGCATCGATGCCGCGCTTCAGCGCAGCGACGGCCGCCTTGCGGTCACCGCGATCGAGATACCAGGTGCCCTGCCCGATCACCGAGACCTGCGGGCCGCTGTCGCCGAATTTTTTCGTCTGCACGATCGCCTCGTTCTGCGTGTTCGCTCTTGTCCCCGCGCAAAGATAGAGGAAAGAGACGATCGTGTCTCCACAGTGTCGTCCCTGCGAACGCAGGGACCCATAACCACAAGAGTCAATTGTAGAGGCCGCTGCGGCCCCAGCGTGTTCCAACAACGCGGATTTGGGGTTATGGGTCCCGGCCTTCGCCGGGACGACAGCTGTTATGCGACGCGTTCTCGCGCAATCCCATCAGTGCGGGCCCGCCTACCCGCCCCCGTTTGACGGCGTTGCGCATCGTCAAACGTTGAGGTTCATCCACACCGCCTTCGGCTCGGTAAAGTTATCGAGCGCGGCGGTGCCGTGCTCGCGGCCGAGGCCGGAATCGCGCTCGCCGCCCCACGGCAACCGCACATCGGTGTAGCCATAGGTGTTGATCCACACCGTGCCGGCGCGGGCCTTTTTGGCGAAGCGCTGCACGCGGCCCATATCGGCGCTCCAGACGCCGGCGGCGAGGCTGTAGGCGGTGCCGTTGGCGATGCGCAGCGCATCGGCCTCGTCCTTGAACTTGATCACGCTGACGACGGGACCAAAAATCTCCTCCTGCGATATGCGCATCTCGTGCGCGACGTTGGCGAACACCGCGGGACTGATGAAATAGCCGCGGTCACCGACCCGCGCGCCGCCGGTGGCCAGCAGCGCGCCCTCATGTTTGCCGATCTCGACGTAATCGAGGATCGAGCGCATCTGCTTCTCGGAGATGACCGGCCCGAGCGCGGTGGCGCGATCTGCGGGATCGCCGACCCGCAACGCCTCGGCGCGGGCGACCAGACGCTCGACCACCTCGTCATAGGCGTTCTCCTGCACCAGCACGCGCGAGCCGGCCGAGCAGACCTGCCCGGCGTTGAAGAAGATGCCGGCAGCCGCGGCTTTGGCGGCGGCTTCGAGATTGGCATCGTCGAAGATCACATTGGCGGACTTGCCGCCGAGCTCGAGCGAGACCCGTTTGAAGTTGCCGGCGGCGCCCTTCATGATGCCGCGGCCGACGCCGGGCGAGCCGGTGAACGTCACCTTGTCGACATCGGGATGATTGACCAGCGCATCGCCGACGACACGGCCGGGGCCGGTCACGATGTTGAGCACGCCCTTCGGCAACCCGGCCTCGAGCGCGAGCTCGCCGATCCTGAGCGCCGACAGCGAGGTCAGCTCGGCCGGCTTCATCACCACCGTGCAGCCACAGGCGAGAGCCGGCGCGAGCTTCCACATGCCGATCATCAGCGGGAAATTCCACGGCACGATGGCGGCGACCACGCCGACCGGCTCGCGCACCGTATAGGTCAGCGCGTCGTCGCGCGCCGAGACCACATCGCCGCTGATCTTGTCGGCCCAGCCGGCGTAATAGGTCAGCGTGTCGATGGCCGCCGGAAAATCCTGGCGCAGCACCGCCGATATCGGCTTGCCGGCATCGAGGCTCTCCAGCGCTGCGATTTCATCGGCGTGCTGTTTCAGCAGCTCGGCCCATCGGAGCAGAATGTGGCCACGCTCGGCCGCGCGCATGGTGCGCCACGGTCCCTCGAAGGCGCGGCGGGCAGCCGCCACGGCACGGTCGACATCCGCCTCGTTGCCTTCGGCGACGGTCGCGATCACCTGCTCGGTGGCGGGATTGAGCGACGTGAAGGTGTTTCCGGACAGCGAACGGACGCGAGCGCCGTCGATCAGCAGCAATTCGTCCCTGATGGTCGTCGCGCGGCGGGCGTCACGCTCATAGTCATATGCAACAGACATCATATTTCCTCCTCGTGTTGTCACTCAACCTAGGAGGCTTTGATCAGCAGTAAATATGATATCTTGTGCCTATTGGCATGCCAGGATATGAAGTCAAATTCATAATTGGTGGCCACCATGCTGCAGATCGAGATCGAGACCGTCTGGCGATTCCGGAAGGAGGACAGCCCGCAGACCGCGGTCGTGATGCTCGGCATCCTCAACGAGATCAGGAAGACCGGGAAGATCACCAGCGCCGCCAACGACGCGCAGCTGTCCTACCGCCATGTCTGGAACCTGATCGAGCAATGGACCGGCTTCTTCGGCGTGCCGCTGGTGGAGACGCAGCGCGGCAAGGGCTCGAAGCTGACGCCCTTCGGCGAGAAGCTGGTGTGGGCCGGCGAGCGCATGCAGGCGCGGCTCGGGCTGCAGCTCGAGAACCTCGCGCAGGAACTGGTCACCGAGATCAAGCCGTTTCTCGAGCAGCGGCCGTCGGTGATCCGGGTCCATGCCAGCCACGGCTTTGCGGTGTCCAAGCTGCGCGAGTTCCTCGACCGCGCAGGCGGCGTGGGCGTCGATCTGCGCTATGTCAGCAACCAGAACTCGCTGGTCTCGCTGGCGCAGGGCGCCTGCGATCTCTCCGGCGTGCACCTGCCGCGCGGCGAACTACGCGCGCAAGGCATCAAGGCCTGCCGCGAATGGCTCGATCCGCGCGAGGACCGCGTCATCAATTTCGTGACGCGCGAGATGGGCCTGATGGTCAAGCGCGGCAACCCGCTGAAGATCACGTCGCTGAAGGACCTGGTCGAGCGCAAGGCCCGCTTCGTCAACCGCGACCATGATTCCGGCACGCGGCTGCTGTTCGATCAATTGCTGGCGCTGCACAAGATCCCGGAAGGGCGGATCAACGGCGCCCAGCACATGGAATTCACCCATGCGGCGGTCGCCGCCTATGTCGCGAGCGGCATGGCGGATGCGAGCTTCGGCGTCGAGGCCGCGGCGCGCCAGTTCGGGCTCGATTTCATCCGCCTGCTCACGGAAGATTATTTCTTCGTCTGCAGGCGCGCCTTCCTCGAGACCGAGCCGATGCAGCGCGTGCTCGACATCATGAAGAGCAGCGAGTTCCACAAGGCGGTGGGCGCCCTTCCCGGCTATGTCGCCTCCAACACCGGCGCCGTCAGCGCCGTGAAGGAGTTTCTCGAGAAGCTGCATTCGGACCGCTGATCGGCCACACCCGGCGGCGGCCGACCTGGTGGCCGTCGATCCTTCGGGACTCGCGCCAGGTGCGATGACGAGGATCGACAGACACGAAGATATCTAGCCGAGGCCGCCGATGTCGGCGACCAGCACCGAGCCCGTCACCGATTCCGTGATGTAAAGACGGTCGCGGTTGGCGCCGCCGATCGCGACGTTGGTGCAGCTCGGCCCGGCGCAGGACTTGATCCGCGCGATGCACTCGCCGTTCGGCGCGAACACGAAGACGTGGCCGAGCGAGGCGTGCGCGACGAACAGCCGACCGGCGGCGTCCATCGTCATGCCGTCGGGCCCGCTCGGGCCGAACAGCGAGCAGAAGCGGCCGACCTTGGAGACGCTGCCGTCCTTCATGAATGGCGCGCGCCAGACCGCATTGTCGCGCGTCATGGCGACGAACAGCACCGCTTCGTGCGGATCGAGCACCAGGCCGTTCGGGCTGATGCCGGTGTCGATCAGGCAGTCGAGCGCGCCGCTCACCCGCAGCCGATAGACGCGGCCGGTCGGATCGTGCAGTCCGGTCTGGCCCTGATCGGTGAAATAGATGTCGCCGTTCGAGGCGATGTGCAGGTCGTTGCAGCCGCGGAACGATTCCGAATTGCGCGAGCGCAGCAGCGGCGTGACCTCGCCCGATTTGGCATCGAGCTCCATCAGCCCGTGCCGATAGTCGGCGATCAGGATGCGGCCCATCGGATCGATCTTCAGCCCGTTCGGCCAGCCGTCATATTCGGCGACCTGCGTCCATGACTTGTCCGGCGCGATCCTGAAGATGCGGCCGAACGGAATGTCGACGATGTAGAGATTGCCTGACGCGTCGAAAGACGGTCCCTCGATGAAGCAGTCCGTCACCGCACCCGGCCGGTTGGCGTCGGCCCATTCGCTCGTCACCTTGCGGCGGAATTCGGCGGGAACCGCGGAGAAGATTTCGGTCGGGATCAGTTTCGGCGGCGTTTCCAGGAACATCATTTTTCGGTTCACCCGTTGGCGGAACGGGGTGGACCATAGATCGATCCTTTCGTCATTGCGAGGAGCTCGCGATAAAACTGCAAAGCAGTTCTGCGCTGAAGCGACGAAGCAATCCATCTATCGGCAAGCGGAGGTATGGATTGCTTCGCTTCGCTCGCAACGACGTGGATAGAGTTTCCGCTCGCAGCGGAAGCGCCGACGACGACCGCCCTACTCCGCCGCCCGTGGACCGCCGTAGGCTTCGGAAATCATATAGCCCGACAGCGTGCCGTAGGCCGCGGTCCATGCGGCGGCGACGTCAGGCGTCCAGGCGGGGCCAAGGCCCTTCTCCAAGGTCCAGAGCAATGCGCCGCCGACCACCGGATAATGCTCGGGCCTCGCGCCATAGTTGACATGACGCTTGGCGAGTGCACTCGCGGCCGGCAGGATCGTGTCGAGGTTGCTCAGCCCGTTGACGACGACGGCGAGCGTCGTCATCAACTTCCTGCGCTGCTCCTTCATGTCGGCGGGAAACATTGCCTTTACGGCTGGCGCGACTTCGAACAGACGGTCGTAGAAGATGACCGCAGCTTGCTCCGAGATCGGCGCGACCTTGCCAAAGCTTTCCTGAACCAGCTTGATTTGGGCCGGATTCATCTCGACTCTCCTCGGTTCTGAAATGAATTCTGAAACGATTTTTCAAAATGCGGGCATTGGTAACCCCGTCCGGCGTTTCGGTTCAAAGCGGAAACGCGCTTGCCGTCGACGTGATCATCACGCCGCCTCGACGAAGCTGTGGCGCTCATAGAGGAATTCGAGCACGCGCTGCCGGCACTTCAGGTAGCCTTGGCTGGTCGCGAGCTCGAGCCGCTTGCGCGGGCGCGCCAACGGCACCTCGAGCACCTCGCCGATCCGCGCACTCGGACCGTTGGTCATCATGACGATGCGGTCCGACAGCAGCACCGCCTCGTCGACGTCGTGGGTGATCATCAGGATGGTGTTGCCGAGCTTCTGGTGCAGCGCCATCACCGAATCCTGCAGATGCGCGCGGGTCAGCGCGTCGAGTGCGCCGAACGGCTCGTCGAGCAGCAGCACCTTCGGCTCCATCGCGAGCGCACGCGCGATGCCGACGCGCTGCTTCATGCCGCCCGAGATCTCGCTCGGCCGCTTGTCCTTGGCATGCGCCATCTGCACGAGACTGAGATTGTGCATCACCCAGGCGTCGCGCTCGGCCTTGCTCTTGATCCTTGCAAACACCTTGTCGACGCCGAGCTTGACGTTCTCGTAGACGGTGAGCCAAGGCAGCAGGCTGTGGTTCTGGAACACCACGGCCCGATCTGGTCCCGGCGAATTGACCTCGCGGTTCTCCAGCAGCACGCCGCCATTGGTGGCGCCGGTAAGGCCGGCGACGATATTGAGCAGGGTCGACTTGCCGCAACCGGAGTGACCGATGATCGAGACGTATTCGCCCTTCTCGATCGTCAGGTTGATGTCCTTCAGCACCTCAGTGGTGGCACTGCCGCGGGTAAAAATCTTGTCGATGTGGTCGAGCTTCAGATAGGCCTGCATGACTTCCTCCTCAGTTCGCCGCCGTGCCGCGGGTCACGATCTTGCCCAGCCCCGCGATCAGGCGGTCGAGCACGAAGCCGATGATGCCGACATAGAACAGCGCCAGGATGATCTCGCTGATATGCGAGGAATTCCACGCGTCCCAGATGAAGAAGCCGATGCCGACGCCGCCGATCAGCATTTCCGCGGCGACGATCGCGAGCCAGGACAGGCCGATGCCGATGCGCAGGCCGGTGAACATGTAGGGCGCGGCCGCCGGGATCATGATCTTGGTGAAGAACTCCAGCGGATTGAGCTGCACGACCGCCGCGACGTTGCGGTAGTCCTGCGGGATGTTGCGGATGCCGACCGCGGTGTTGATGATGATCGGCCACACCGAGGTGATGAAGATGACGAAAATCGCCGAGGGCTGGCCGTCGCGGAACGCGGCGAGCGACAGCGGCAGCCAGGCGAGCGGCGGGATCGTGCGCAGCACCTGGAACAGCGGATCGAGCCCGCGCATCGCCCAGACCGATTGTCCGACCAGCGTGCCGAGCGCGATGCCCGCGATCGCCGCGAGCGAATAGCCGTAGGCGACGCGCTGCAGGCTGGCGGAGAGATGCCAGAACAGGCCCTTGTCGATGCCGCCATTGTCGAAGAACGGATCGAGGATCAGCTCCTTGGTGTCCTTGAACACTTTCGACGGCGGCGGCAGGCTGGAGCCGGCGCGCCGGCAGATCAGCTCCCACACCACCAGCAGCAGCGCAACCACGATCAGCGGCGGCACCACGCGCGCCGCGGTCTCCTTGGCCATCCTGGCGTAGGCCTCGGCGCGCGGCGCGCGCTTCGGCGTCATGGTCACGACCGGCGCCGCGGCAGTGGCCGGCGGGATCGCCACCGCCGACACTTCAGTCTTCATGGCAGGCATCGACATTGAACGAAAATCTCCGTGGTCAAAAAAGGAGAGCCGCGCTGCTCGCGCGGCTCGCTCAAATCAGACGTCAACACGCTTGATGGACAACGACTTCAGATAGGCGGCGGGATCGGCGGGATCGAACACCTTGCCGTCGAAGAAGGTTTCCTTGCCGCGCGAGGTCGAGGCTGGAATGTCGGACACGCCAAGCTCCTTGGCGGCCTCCTTCCAGAGATCCTCACGGTTCACCTTGGCGATCAGCGCCTTGGTGTCGAAGCCTGCCTCGTACTTGCCCCAGCGGATGTCCTCGGTGAGGAACCAGAGGTCGTGGCTTTGATAGGGATAAGAGGCGTTGTCGCTCCAGAACCGCATCTGCTGCGGCGAATTCTCGACCACGCGGCCGGTGCCGTAGTCGAACTTGCCCTTCATGCGGTCGGTGATGTCCTCGACCGGGCAGTTGATCCACTGCCGCTTGGCGCAGATCGCCGCGGCCTCCTCGCGGTTCTCCGCCTTCTCGCACCACTGCTGGGCTTCCATCACCGCCATCAGCAGCGCCTTCGCGGCCTTCGGATTCTTGTCGACCCAGGCGGCGCGCAGACCGAACGATTTCTCCGGATGCTTGTCCCAGAGCTCGCCGGTCGTGATCGCGGTATAGCCGATGTCCTGATGGATCAGCTGCAGATTCCACGGTTCGCAGACGCAGAAGCAGTCCATCGTGCCGACCTTCATGTTGGCCACCATCTGCGGCGGCGGCACCACGATGGTCTCGATATCCTTGTCGGGATCGATGCCGCCGGCGGCGAGCCAGTAGCGGATCCAGAGATCGTGCGTGCCGCCGGGGAAGGTCATCGCGGCCTTCACAGCCTTGCCGGAAGCTTTCTTCTTCTCCAGCGCCGCCTTGAACGGCGCGGTGTCGATGCCGACCTTGAGATCGGCATATTCCTTGGCGACCGAGATGCACTGGCCGTTCAGGTTGAGCCGCGCCATGATGTACATCGGCGTCGGCTGATTGTTCTGCGTCACCTTGCCGGCCGAGATCAGATACGGCATCGGGGTCAGGATATGCGCGCCGTCGATGCCGTTGCCCTCGGAGCCGAGCACGAGATTGTCGCGCGTGGTGCCCCACGAGGCCTGCTTCTGCACCTCGACGTCGGGCATGCCGTATTTGGCGAAGATGCCCTTCTCCTTGGCGACGAACAGCGGTGAGGCATCGGTCAGCGCAATGAAGCCGAGCTTGGCGCCCTTCACCTCGGGACCGGCGCCCTGCGCGAACGCACCAGCGGGAAAGTTGAGCTTGGCCGCGGCGAGCAGCGCGGCGGCGCCGCTGGTTGCCTTCAGGAACTGGCGACGGTTGATCGCGTGGCCTGAGGGCTTGTTGGTGGGCTTGGTCATCGGTCGTCCTTTGCGTCGTTGCGTTGCGGTGATGCGGCTTTGCGTCGAGCGCCCTCCTTCGGGTGGCGACGCGCGCAGGGCGCAAAAGGGCGTGCACCGGGAAGCCCCAGTCTGGCGGCGTCAGAAATCCGATAGGGTAGCCTCGAGGGACGGCTTCAATGGCGTCGGCTAATGATTATTCAAGCCTTGTGCCAACCTACCGCAGTGCAAAAATCGATTTTGGTGCAAAGCCTTGCGCAACATGTCGCAGCGAGCGCGAATTTTCCGCGCGCTCCCAAAATTTGCGATTCGCTCAATTCTTGTGCGACGCACAAGAATTGAGCAGGCGCGTTCAGCGAGCGATCAGGCGTCTTCGGTGACCTTGGTGCCGAGCGGCGTGGGCGCCATTCCACCACCGGGCTTCACGTGGAATTCGTAGGTCATCAGGCTCCACGGCCCATCCGATTGCTGGCCATCGGGCATCACAGGATCGGTACGCCGCTCGACCTTGGCGATCAATTCATCCTTCACGCCGAACACGACGTCGGAATCGATGTATTTGTCGCCCTCGACGAAGACATGCGTGATCAGCGGCTCGTGGCCCTTGGCGTTGACCAGGAAGTGCACATGCGCCGGCCGCATCGGGTGACGGTTGGTCTGCGTGATCATCTGCCCGACCGGGCCGTCGGTCGGGATCGGATAGCTGCACGGCACGATGGTGCGGAAGAAGAAGCGGCCGTCGGCATCGGTGATGAAGCGCGCCCGCGACGACGGACCTTCAGTGGCATAGCTCGGCTTCTGCGAGTCATAGAATCCGTCATCGTCCGCGTGCCAGACATCGACCGGCACATTGGCCAGCGGCTTGCCGTCGAGGTCGGTGACGCGGCTCTGCACGAACATGCGCTCGCCGGGCAGGCTTGCCGAGATGTCGGTGCCGTGCGGCGTCACCTTGTGCTCGCCGACATAGAACGGGCCGAGCACGGTGGTCTCGGTCGCGCCGTCGCGATCGCGATGGTTGACCGCGTCGACCAGCATCGACACGCCGAGCACGTCGGACAGCAGGATGAACTCCTGGCGGATGTCGGTGCACTTCTGCCCGGTGCGGGTCAGGAAGCCGATCGCGTGGTCCCATTCCTCGAAGGTGAGATCGGTCCTGCGCACATAATCGTGCAGCGACTTCACCAATTCTTGCAGCAGGAACTTGGCCCGCGGATCGGGTGTCTGGTCGAAGCTGCGGATGACGGCGGCGGTGAGCTCGGTTTCGTTGAACTGGGTCATCTCGGCGTTTCCCTTGACGGATACCTTGGCAGATACCTTGGGCCCCTTGGGGGGGGCGCGATTGCAGGGGCGACCGTACACCACCAGCTCAACGCCGGTAAGCGGCAGCGGATTGGTGCGGCAGACACTTTTCGGCTATCAAGGCTGCCTTGCAAGCCGGAGAAACGCCTGATGCTAGCCCCCACGCCTGCCTCGCCCGAATCCGCGGGAATGTCGACCACTGCCCTCAACCGCCTCGAAGCGCATCTGAAGAGCCGCTACATCGACGCCGGCCGTTTTCCCGGCACGCAGGTCCTGATCTATCGCCGCGGCAAAATCGTGCATTCCACGGTCCAGGGCTTTGCCGATCTCGAGCGCAAGGTGCCGGTCAAGGACGACACCATCTTCCGCATCTATTCGATGACCAAGCCGATCACGTCGGTCGCCTTCATGATGCTGGTCGAGGAAGGCAAGGTCGCGCTCGACGAGCCGGTCGCGAAATACATTCCGGAATGGAAGAACCTCGGCGTGTTCGTCGCCGGCACCGCGCCCGCCTTCCTGACCCGCCCACCGACGCGGCCGATGCAGATCGTCGACCTCTTGCGCCACACCTCGGGCCTCACTTACGGCTTCCAGCAGCGCTCCAATGTCGACGCGGCCTATCGCGAGAAGAAGATCGGCGAAGTCATCAAGGCCGGCACGCTCGACGGCATGATCGAGGACCTGGCGAAGATCCCCCTGGAGTTCTCGCCGGGCGAAGCCTGGAACTACTCGGTCTCGACCGACGTGCTCGGCTATCTCGTCGGCAAGATCTCAGGTGTGCGGTTCGAGCAATTCCTGAAGGAGCGCATCTTCAAGCCGCTCGGCATGAACGACACGGATTTCTTCGTGCCGGCCGACAAGGCGCATCGGTTTGCCGCCTGCTATTCCGCCGATCCGCAGGGCGGCTTCAACCCGCTCGCCGCCGAGCGCAAGGGCACACTGACGCTGCAGGACGATCCGACCACCAGCTCGTTCCTGGCGCCGCCTTCGCTGATCTCGGGCGGCGGCGGACTGTGCTCGACCGCGGCCGACTACCTGACCTTCTGCCGGGCGCTGCTCAATGGCGGCGAGCTCGGCGGCGTCAGGCTGCTCGGCCCGAAGACGCTGAAGCTGATGACCTCGAACCATCTGCCCGGCGGGGTCGACCTGCCGGCGATGTCGCGCTCGATGTTCGCCGAAGCCGCCTATAACGGCATCGGCTTCGGCCTCGGCTTCGCCGTCACCATGCACCCGGCGCAGACGCTGATCGCCGGCAGCCCGGGCGAATTCAACTGGGGCGGCGCCGCGACGACATCGTTCTTCATCGACCCGGCCGAGGAGCTGATCACGATCTTCATGACCCAGGTGCTGCCGTCGAGCGCCTATCCGCTGCGCCGCGAGCTGCGCACCATGGTCTACGCCGCGATCACCGAGAGCAATCTCTGACATGACGTCATTCCGCGGCGCATACTCCTCGTTCGAGCATGATCCTTTCGGAAAACCGCTTCACACTTTTCCGGATCGTGCTTTGGGCGCCGCGGAACTTTTCCGATAACCAACTGTTTCCTTTGGCGGACTTTTCCCGCTTCCCCTAAGCTCACAGCGAATGGGCACCGACCTGGGGACATCGTGCCGAAACTGACATTGCCAGTCCGTCTCGCGCTTCTGGTCGCGGGAACGATGTTGCCGCTGATCATTTTCGCGGTCGGGATTGTCTTCCACAATTATCAGCGGGATCGCCAGGCGGCCACGCAGCGCGTGCTGGAGACGGCGCGCAGCATCCGTCTGCTGCTCGATGCGGAAATGCAGCGCATGACCGGCGGGCTGCAGGTGCTGGCGCTGACCAACTCGCTGCGCAACAGCGACTTCGACAACTTCCGCCGCGTCGCGGTCGGCTTCATCGATCAGTACGGCAAGGACGGCGTGGTGCTGGTGGCGGACCGCGCCGGACGCCAGGTGTTCTCCTCGCTGACGCCGGACACCGCGAGCCTGCCGCCGCGCAACAATCTCGAGATCCTCGAGAAGGTGTTCACGACGCGGCAGCCGCAATACTCCAACCTGTTCTTCGGCGCGGTGAAGCAGCGGCTGATCATCACGGTCGAGGTGCCGGTGATGCGCGACGGCGAGGTGCTTTACGACATCTCCTTCAGCCCGCCGATCGAGGTGTTCCAGGCCATCATCGAGAAGCAGCGCCTCAACCAGGACTGGACCATCTCGATCTTCGACAGCGACGGCGTCAACCTGGCGCGGGTGCCAAACCCGCAGGCGACCATCGGCCAGCGCGCCTCGCCATCGCTGTTTGCCGAGATGTTCCGCCAGAGCGAGGCGACGCTGCCGACCGTCTCGCTGGAAGGCGTGGCGCTGATCACCGGCTTCACCCGATCGCGCGTCACCGGCTGGACCGTCGCCGCCGGCATCGCGGAGAACTCGCTGGTGGCGCCGCTGTGGCGCTCGCTGGCGATCACCAGCGTGATCGGCGGCGTCCTGCTGCTGGTCGGGCTCGGCTTTGCGGTGCGGATGGCGACCACGATCGCGCGCGGCGAGATGCTGCACGACCTGCTGATCGAGGAGCTCAACCACCGCGTCAAGAATACGCTGGCGATCCTGCAATCGATCGCCACGCAGACCTTCCGCAGCGCAAGCCGCACCGAGCGCGACAAGTTCGAGGGGCGGCTCGGCGCGCTCGCCGAGGCGCACAATCTGCTCTCGACCGACAAATGGCAGGGCTCCGACTTCCAGGACGTGGTCAGCCGCGTGCTACGGCCATATCTCTTGAACACGTCCGAGCGGGTCAAGATGTTCGGACCCCGCGTACCGCTGTCGCCCCGGCTTGCTTTGGTGCTGTCGATGATCCTGCATGAGATGGCGACCAACGCCGCCAAATATGGCGCGCTGTCCAACGACACCGGCACGGTGACGCTGGACTGGGAGATCGTCAACGAGAGCCCCGGACCGAAGCTGCGGATGATCTGGACCGAGACCGGCGGCCCGCCGGTCACCGCGCCGGTCCAGCGCGGCTTCGGCTCCCGCCTGATCGAGCGCAGCGCCCGCGACCAGCTCGGCGGCGAGGCCACCGTGGATTTCCTGCCCCACGGCGTCGTCTACAGCGTGACCAGCGCCCTCGAAATCGACGGCTGACCGGGCAGGCGTGGCCGATCCTGCGACATCTTGGCACGCAAGTTGCTACGTAGGGCGGGTTCGGCGCTGGAACCAGGGGGAAGTCATGTCGACCATCGCAGCGGAAGCGACAATTGCACGCAAGCCGCTCTACACATCACTGTTCGTGCAGGTGCTTGTCGCGCTGCTGCTCGGCATCGTCATCGGCATGGCCGCGCCCGATTTCGCGATCGGGTTGAAGATCTTCAGCGATGCCTTCCTGAAGCTGATCTCGATGATCGTGGCGCCGATCGTGTTCTGCGTCGTCGTGCACGGCATTGCGGGTGCCGGCGACCTCAAGAAGGTCGGCCGGGTCGGCGTCAAGGCGCTGGTCTATTTCGAAGCGATGACGACGGTCGCGCTCGTGGTCGGCCTGCTGCTCGCCTATCTGTTCGGCCCCGGCCACGGCATGAACATCGACACCTCGACGCTGGATGCCAAGGCGCTCGGCAACTATGCCAGCAACGCACAGAAGCTGAAGGGCGAGGGCATCGGCAGCTTCCTGCTCAACATCATCCCGACCACCTCGTTCGACGCGCTGTCGCGCAACGACGTGCTGCAGGTGTTGTTCTTCGCGATCATCTTCGGCGTCAGCCTGGCGCTGGTCGGCGGCGAGAAGGGCGAGAAGATCTCCTCCTTCATCGACGCGGTCTCGACCGTGCTGTTTCGCGCCATGGGCCTGATCGTGCGCTTCGCTCCGATCGGCGTGCTCGGCGCCGTCGCCTATACGGTCGGCAAATACGGCGTCGGTTCGCTGAAGCAGCTGCTGTCGCTGGTCGCGCTGTTCTACGTGTCGGTCGCGATCTTCGTGCTCGGCGTGCTCGGCGCCGTGATGGCGCTCGCCGGCATCAACATCCTCAAGTTCCTCGGCTACCTGCGCGAGGAGCTGATGATCGTGGTCGCCACGGCATCGTCCGACGCGGTGCTTCCGCAGGTGATGCGCAAGCTGGAGCGTTTCGGCGTCAAGGATTCGGTGGTCGGCCTCGTGATTCCGACCGGCTATTCCTTCAACCTCGACGCCTTCTCGATCTACCTGACGCTTGCGGTCGTCTTCATCGCGCAGGCGACCAACACGCCGCTGTCGTTCGGCGATCTGATGCTGGTGCTCGGCGTGTCGTTGATCACCTCGAAGGGTGCGCACGGCGTGCCCGGCTCGGCGATCGTCATCCTGGCAGCGACACTCAACGCCGTGCCGAGCATCCCGGCGATCGGCCTCGTGCTGGTGCTCTCGGTCGACTGGTTCATCGGCATGGCGCGCGCAGTCGGCAATTTGATCGGCAACTGCGTCGCCACCGTCGTGGTCGCGGCATGGGAAGGTGACCTCGACCGCGACAAGGCCCGTCGCGTGCTCGAAGGCGCCGAGGCGGTTGACGTGACTGCGGGCTGACCCGCGCGCCCCAAAGCGAGCAGCGTCCCGCGCGTGACGCGGGGCGCGACCTACTTGATCAGCCTCAAATACGGCGGCAGTTGCCGGGTCGTCGATTGTTCCTGGACGGGCTCGTCCGACGCGATCATGTCACAGAGGGCCTTCAACTCGGAATCGGTCACCTTGTGGAGCTCCATCCGAAGCTCGAGGATGGCAAGGGACAACAGCCGCGCCGTCTCCGTGTTCGCCCGGTCGGTCAGGAACGCCTGACATTCCTCCAGCGTTGCGAGCAGCGCCAGCAACCGTTCTTCCGTGTTTGCGACCGGCATATCTTCAACTCCCGAAGCCGCGAGGTAGAGTCGAGGCCTTCCCCTCTTTCGCTTCATTGGCCCCTCCCGCCAGAGTTCGCCGGCTTGTCGTAGGCACATATTTGTTCCAGATGATCGAGAACTTTTGGGCAATTGTCCAGCAACATTCCGAAAGCCTGACTTGGACTTACGTCAAACTCTTGCAAATCGGATGATTCAGTCAAGCACTCGCCGGCCACTTCTCGACCTCAGGCTGCACTAGCTGGGGTTGCATCCACGCAACGACGCCCGTACAATATAGTGACCCGTAGAACTACGGGCACTGTGCATTGACGCCTATTATGCATGTACGCAAAATCTGTGTCGATCAAACTCGCGCTAGTTGTGGTTTGGTCAATATTTTGCCAAATGTAGAGGGCGGGGTGTCGACAGACACCTTGGCGCGGTCGACTTCAGGTAGTCGACCGAGTCGGTACTAGGGTGCTTCCGATGCGCTTTTGCGGTTGGATACCATCCCGCGATCTTCCTGGATTTCGTAGTTCAGACGAACTGGCGATCCACTCGAGCTTAACGCGGTACATCATGAACGTGTCTCTGACCCAGCCGGGCCAGGGATTCTCGATTTGAAGGACGGGTCACAAGAATGAACAGATCAGCAGCAAAGAAGATGAAGCAGCGCAGTGCCGGCAAGCCGGACATTGAGTTGGGCAAGCGGATTCGCCTGCGCCGTGTCGAGCAAAAGATCTCGCAGGCCGAACTCGGCGACAAGCTTGGCGTCAGCTTCCAGCAGGTTCAAAAGTACGAGAAAGGCGTCAACCGTGTCGGCGCTGCCCGCCTTCAGCAGATCGCGACGGCGCTGGATGTGCCGGTCACCTTCTTCTACGACGGCGACAACAAGGCCCGCGAAGTCGAGAGCCTGCTGTTCCTCGACAGCGCGTTCAGCCTCCGGTTGCTGCGCGCCTACAGCAAGATCAAGGATCAGACGGTGCAGCGTCAGCTGGTGTCGCTGATGGAATCGATCGCCGCCAACGAAGACTGAGCGCGGATCGGGTCGCGGCGCCGCGAACGCGATCCACCACACCGCAACGGCCGGTCCGCCGGCCGCCGCGGCCGCACATGCCGGTCGGGCCGAGGAGATGTCGAAGCGCTGCCATTGCCGATGGCAGCGCTTTTTCTTGAGACGCGTCTGTCTTTCAAGATTTTGTGATCCAGGCGGATAGCTTCAGTCCCCCGCGCCGGATGCGCGGTCATGAAGCGGCGACGAGCATCGCGTCATGATCTCATCGCTCCACGTGAGCATGCGCGCAGATCGCCGCGCATGCGCGCCGCGCTTTTCCAGTTCGCGCTCCGACTGCCCATCTCGCGCAGCGCAGGCGCGCGCAATGCGTCGCTATTCTGTCGCGCGGCCAATTGTCGCCCGCACATCGGGCGACCTCACAACTCCCGCATTTCCTCAGTTGAACCGGCGCCGCCAGAACCAAATGCACAAGCCAGTCTTTTTTGTCGCAGCAACGAAGTGGCCCGCATGAACGTTTTCAGGCTTCAACCAAGGAGATCTCGATGAATATCAAGCTTGCCGTTATTGGACTCGCCGCGCTTGGAAGCGCAGCGTTGATGTCCGGCGCGGCATCCGCGATGCCCAACGGGCTTCCGCAAGCCAGTCACATCGCGGGCGAAACGTCCAATGTCGACAAGGTGCGCCAGGTCTGCGATCGCTGGGGCCGCTGCTATTGGCGACCGGGCGCATACGGCTACTACGGACCGCGCCATCACGGATGGCATCATCGTCCGCACTTCCACCATCGCCCGCATCATTACGGGCACCGCCCTCATCACGGCGGACATCATGGTGGCCATCACGGCGGTGGACATCACGGCGGACACCATCGCTAATCATCAGCGAGGGGGCTTCGGTCCCCTCACCCTTCCGCTAGAGCGCTGCCAGCACCGCCCTCGCGACATCGGTCGTGCCGTTGCTGCCGCCGAACTCAAACGGCTTGATGCCGTCGGCGTAAACCTTGTCGACCGCGCGCTCGATCCGTTCTCCGGCCTCGGCGGCGCTTTCGAGTCCATGCTTGTCGGCGAGCCAGTCCAGCATCATCGCGGCCGACAGGATCATCGCCGTCGGATTGGCCTTGCCCTGCCCCATGATGTCGGGCGCCGTGCCGTGACACGGCTGAAACACCGCGTAGCGGTCGCCGATGTCGGCTGACGGCGCCATGCCCATGCCGCCGATCAGACCGGCGGTGAGATCGGACAGGATGTCGCCGAACATGTTCTCGGTCACCATGACGTCGAAGTCCCACGGACGCTTCACCAGCGCAGCCGCGGTCGCATCGATGTAGAGGTGGTCAGCCCTGACGTCGGGATGACGCTTCGCGGTCTCGTCGAAGATGTTCCGGAAGAATGCGAACGCCTTGAACACGTTCGCCTTGTCGACGCAGGTCAGCCCGCCATTGACCTTGCCGCGCGCCTTGCGGCGCTCGGCGAGCCGGAACGAAAACTCGAACAGCCGCTCGGAGGTGTGGCGCGTGATCACCATCGTCTCGCGCGCCTCGCCGTCGGTGACGACGCCCTTGCCCATCGAGGCGAACAGGCCCTCGGTCGATTCCCTGATCACGACGAGGTCGATGCCCTTCCGGTCGGCGCCGACGATCGTGCTCGATACGCCGGGGATCAATCGCGCGGGCCGCACGCCGGCATAGAGATCGAAGATCATGCGCAACTCGATCTGCGGCGCGATCTCGGTGTTGTCGGGGTAGCGCACCGACGGCAGGCCGCAGGCTCCGAGCAGGATCGCATCGGCCTCCTCGCACAGCCGGATCGTGCTCTCCGGCATCGACTTGCCGGTTTCCCTGTAATGGCCCGCGCCGGCCGGCGCCTCGGTGAAGCGGAATTTGAGACCGGCCGACGCCTCGATCCTGCGCAGCACGTCGAGCGCCGGCGCCATCACCTCGGGGCCGATGCCGTCGCCACCGAGGACGGCGATGTGAAGTGCGTCGTTGGCGGACATGGGATTCTCCGGAACACAACAGTCATTCCGGGGCGATGCGGTGCACCAGACCCGGAATCTCGAGATTCCGGGTCTGGTGCTGACGCACCATCCCGGAATGACGGCGACTCGATCTACGGCGTCAGCACCGCGCGGCCGACCAGCTGGCCCTTCTGCAGATTGGTCAGCGCCTCGTTCGCCTTTGCCAGCGGCATCGGCGTGACCGGGATCGCCGGAATCTTCTTGGTCCGCACGAGGTCGAGCAGCTCCTGGGTCTCGCGCAGATTGCCGACATAGCTGCCCTGGATGGTGACCGCCTTGATCGGGATCAGCGGCAACGCCCAGGTTGCGCCACCACCGAACAGGCCGACGATCACGAGCTTGCCGCCCTTGGTCAGGCAGTCGAAGCCGAGCTGCGAGGTCTGTGCGTTGCCGACCAGATCGATCGCGGCACGGATCGGCTGGCCGGCCTTCTTGACGAGCTGTTCCAGCGCGTCGGGCGCCTTGCCGTCGACGGTCGCGAGCGCGCCGGCGGCTTCGGCCGCCTCGCGTTTCCTGGCGTCGATATCGACCACGATCGCACCCTTGCCGCCCATCGCCTTCAACAGCGAGAGCGCCATCAGGCCGAGGCCGCCGGCGCCGAAGATCACGATCGGCGTATCGAGGTCCTTCTCGACTTTCTTCAGCGCGCTGTAGGTCGTAACACCGGAGCAGGCGTAAGGCGCGGCCGTGACCGGATCGAGCCCCTTGAGGTTGAGCAGATACTTCGGATGCGGCACCGTCATGTGATCGGCGTAGCCGCCGTCGCAATAGACGCCGAGCGCATTCGGCTTGATCGCGCACATGTTCTCGTCGCCGCCGAGACAGGTCGGGCACTTGCCACAGCCGAGCCAGGGATAGGCCAGCGCGACATCGCCGACCTTGAGGCCGCCCTTGTCGGCGTCCTTGACGTCGGGCCCGAAGGCCACGATCTCGCCGACCGTCTCATGGCCCATCGTGCGCGGCAGCGAGACGCCGCGATCCTTCAGCGACAGCGGCTTGCGGCCGTGGCCGAGATCATAGCCGCCCTCCCAGATATGCAGATCGCTGTGGCAGACGCCGGCGGCCTTGACCTTGATCAGCACCTGCGTGCCCGACGGCTGCGGCGTCGGCTGATCGACCTCCTTCAAGGGGGCGTTGAAATCGACGACCTGGAAACTCTTCATCGCTGTTCTCCCGTAGCTTGTTCTTGCGGCGGACCTTGCCACGCCTGCCCGTCCGGGACAAACGCGGTGTCGGCCTCCGGATATTTAGATCAGGGGATGATGGCAAGCCGCGAACTGGCCGGACGCAACCACGCGCAGTTCCGGCACCTCGCTGGCGCAGCGCGCGTCGGCCCGCGGGCAGCGGGTGCGGAAGCGGCAGCCGGAGGGCGGCGCGATCGGCGACGGCGGCTCGCCGACGGGCACGCTTTGGGTCGGGCGGACATCCGGATCCGGCACCGGGATCGCCTCGATCAGCAGCGCGGTATAGGGATGCGCCGGCCGTGCAAACAGCTGCTCCGACAGGCCGACCTCGCAGAGCCGGCCGAGATACATCACCGCGACACGATCTGAGACCGCCTTCACCACGGCGAGATCGTGGGCGATGAACAGCAGGGTCAGGCCGTAGCGCGCCTTCATCTCCTCCAGCAGGTTGAGGATCTGCGCGCGGATCGAGACATCGAGCGCGGACACCGGCTCGTCGCAGATCACGAATTCCGGATTGAGCACCAGCGAGCGGGCGATGCAGATGCGCTGGCATTGTCCGCCGGAGAATTCATGCGGCAGGCGTCCGCTCACCAGCGCCGGATCGAGGCCGACCGCCGACAGCACGTCGCTGACGCGCCGCCGCCGTTCCTCGGGATCCTTGACGCCCGCGATCACCAGCGGCTCGGCGACGATGTCGCCGATCCGCCGCCGCGGATTGAGCGAGGCAATCGGGTCCTGAAAGATCAGCTGCACGCGCCGGCGCATCTTGCGCAGCGCCTCGCCCTTCAAGGCGGTGAGATCGTGCCCGTCGAACAGCACCTTGCCGGAGACGGCCTGGCGCAGTTGCAGCACGGCGCGGCCGAGCGTGGACTTGCCGCAGCCGGATTCGCCAACCAGCCCCAGCGTCTCGCCGCGCGCGATCTCGAGGCTGACATCGGAGACGGCATGGATGGTCTTGCCTCCGACCGAATATTCGACGACGAGGTTTTCCACCTTCATCAGCGGATCGGGTGCGGCCTGCAGCATCATGCGCCGACCCCCGCGGTGATCGGATGGAAGCAGGCGTAGAGATGCTCTGGCGTCTCCGCCCGGCTGAGCTGCGGCTTCTCCGCGCCGCAGCGCTCCGCGGAATAGCGGCAGCGCGGCGAGAACGAGCAGCCCTTGAGCGGCCGGGTCGGGTCGGGCGGCCGTCCCGAAATCGCCGGCAGCGGCGTATGCGGCGCGACGTCGAGCTTCGGCAGTGCGGCGAGCAGCGCTTCGGTGTAGGGCATCCGCATCTGCTTGAACAATGCCGGCGTCGGCGCGCGTTCGACGACGCGCCCGGCATACATCACCGCGACCTCGTCGGTGCGGCCGGCGACCACGCCGAGGTCATGCGTGATGATGATCATCGCCATATGACGGCGCTGCTGCTCGCGCGCCAAGAGATCGAGGATCTGGGCCTGGATCGTGACGTCGAGCGCGGTGGTCGGCTCGTCGGCGATCAGGAGCTGCGGCTCGCAGGATAGCGCCACCGCGATCGCGACGCGCTGGCGCATGCCGCCGGAGAGCTGGTGCGGATATTGCGCCAGGCGCTGCTCGGGCGCGGGAATGCCGACCGCCGCCAACAGTTCGATGCTGCGCTGCCGGGCCTCGGCCAGATCGAGTTCAAGATGTTCCACAATGGTCTCGATCAGCTGGGTGCCGATGGTCAGCACCGGATTGAGCGAGGTCATCGGGTCCTGGAACACGACCGCGAGCGAGCGGCCGCGCAGCTTGCGCAATTTCTCCGCCGAAAGCCTTGTCAGATCCTGTCCGTCGAACATCACGCGGCCGGACAGTTTCGCCTTCTTGGGCAGCAGCTGCAGGATCGCGCGCGACAGCATGGTCTTGCCGCACCCGGACTCGCCGACGATGCCGAGCGTCCTGCCCGCGCCGACGGCGAGATCGACATGATCGACCGCGCGCAGGTTGCCGCGCGGCGTCGGCAGGTCGACCACCGCATTCTCGACCGAGAGCAGCGTCCGGCTCATAGCGCCCCCTGCCTGGGATCGGTCAGCGCGCGCATCGTATCGCCGATCAGGTTGAACGAAAGCACGGTCAGGAACATCGCGATCGCCGGAATGAAGGCGAGCCGCGGCGCCACCTCGAGGCTTTCACGGCCCTCCCCGATCATGCTGCCCCAGCTCGAGATCGGCGGCGGCACGCCGAGGCCGAGGAACGACAGCGACCCCTCGACCACGATGGTGACGGCGACGCCGAGCAGGAAGAAGGCGAGCAGCGGCAGCATCACATTGGGCAGCAGCTCGCGCAGCAGGATGCGCGCATGCGTGGCGCCGAGCGCCTGCGCCGCGATGACGAACTCGCGCCGCGCCAGCGACAAGGTCGCCGCCCGCGCCACTCGCATGAAGGCGGGAATGCCGAGCACGCCGAGGATGCAGGTCAGATTGAAGATCGACTGGCCGAGATAGGCGGTGACCGCAAGCGCCAGGATCAGCGGCGGGAACGCCAGCAGCACGTCCATGCTGCCGACCACGAAGGATTCGAACCGGCCGCGGAAATAGCCCGCGAGCATGCCGAGCGCGCCGCCGATGGTGACACCGATCATCGGTGCGCAGAGGCCGACGATCAGCGAGATGCGCGCGCCATAGATCAACCGCGACAGCTCGTCACGGCCGAGACCGTCGGTGCCGAGCCAATGCTCGGCCGAAATCGGCGCCCGCCGCTCCAGCATGTCCATGTCGGTCGGGCTCGGCAGCGGCAGCAGGTCGGCAAAGATCGCGACCGCGAACACCAGCGCCATCCAGCCGACCGCGATCCAGAACAGCATGCCGAGCCCGCGGCGGCGCCGGACCGGCGTCGCACCGGCCTCTTCCTCGAGGCTGAGCTCAAGCGTGGCCATGGCGGATCCTCGGATCGAGAAGGGCGTAGAGCATGTCGACGACGAAGTTCATGATCACGAAGCCCGCGGCAACCAGCAGCACCACGCCCTGCAGGATGATCAGATCGCGGGTATAGATCGCGCCGACCAGGAGGCGGCCGATCCCCGGCAAGGCGAAAATCGACTCGACGATGACGGCGCCGCCGATCAGGCGGCCGATATTGATGCCGGTGATGGTGACGAGCGTCAGCGACGACGGCTTCAGCGCGTGCACGAACAGGATGCGCGACGGCTTGAGGCCCTTCGCCTTGGCGAGCGCGATATAGTCCTCCTGCAGCGCCGCGATCATGTCTGAGCGCAGCACGCGCATGATGCCCGGCCATTCCGCAAGTCCGAGGGTCAGCGCCGGCAGCACCATGAAGCGCAGATTGGCGACCGGGTCCTCGGTGAACGGCACATAGCCGGTCGCCGGCAGCAGGCGCAGCTCGACCGCAAACAGGTAGATCAGCAGGATCGCGGACAGGAAGGTCGGCACCGACAGCATGCCGAATGCCGAGCCGGTCATGAAGCGGTCGAACGCGCTGCCGGCCTTGGCCGCGCAGGCGATCGCGAGCGGCACGCCGATCGCAAGCCCGATCAGCTCGGCCAGGATCATCAGCTCGAACGAGATCGGGACGCGTTCGCTGACCGCCTGCAACACGGTCTGCCCGGTGCGAAAGGACCGTCCGAAATCACCCTGCAAGATGTGCCACAGCCAGCCGAGATAGCGCAGCCAAATCGGCTGATCGAGCCCCATGTCGTGACGCAGGGCCGCAACGTTCTCGGGCGTCGCCTGGTCGCCGAGGATCACGTAGGCCAGATCGCCGGGCAACAGCGAGGCGATCACGAAGGTCAGCACCGAGACCGCGATCAGCACTGGTACAAGGTACAGCAGCCTGCGCGCGACGAAGAACAGCATGAAAGGCTATTCCTTCCAGGCGTAGGAGACGTCGAGCACCCCGTTGAACATCTTCGGCACGCCCTTCACCTTCGCGCTCGAGATCGCGTAGTAGGTGTTCTGGAAGGTCCAGAACCAGATCGCCTCCTTGTTGATCAGTCGGCTGATCGCGCAGTAATCCTCGGTACGCTGGGCAACGTCGGCGGTGGTCCGCGCATGCTCCAGCAGCCGGTCCAGCTCCGGATTGGAGTAGTTCGCCAGCGCCACCGGGCTGCCGGTGTGGAAATTGGCGTACATCTGCGGATCGGGATCGGCGAGATCGACGATGCGCCAGGGCGTCAGCTGGAACTGGCGCATGAAGGCGCGCGGCGGAATGGTCGCCTGATCGACCTGCTCGATCTCCATATTGGCGCCGATGCGCTTCCAGAATTGCTGCAACACCTGACCACCGGTGCGGCCGCGTGGCGTCGCCGTGACCAGCATCTTGAACTCGACCGGCTTGCCGTAATCCTTGATCAACGCCTTGGCCTTTTCGACATCGTAAGGCAACGCGCCGTCATCCTTGCACTTGACCCAGGAGCCGTCGCCATAGGGATTGCTGGCCGGTCGCGCCAGGCCATTGGTGATCGCTTGCGACATCTTCGTGCGATCGAGCGCCATCACCAGTGCCTGGCGCACGCGCACGTCGTCGAACGGCGGGACCTTGGTGTTGAAGGCGGCAACTGCAGCCCCCGAGCCCTGATAGGTATGCACGGTTAGACTGGTGTCCTTGCGCGCCTTGATAATGTTGTCGGCGTCGGCCTCATCGTCCCAGATGATGTCGGCCTCGCCCGATTGCAGCGAGGCAAAGCGCGACTGCGCATCCGGCAGCGGCTTTAAGATGATGCGATCGAGATAGGGCTTGCCCTTGTCCCAGTAATCCGGATTCTTCTCCAGCAACATGCGGTCGCCGGCGGTCCAGGATTTCAGGATGTAGGGTCCGGTGCCGACCGGGTTGCGGTTGTAGTCGTCGCCTTTGGTCTTCCATGCGGTCGGCGACTGCATGACGTTGTTGGAGCTCTGGATCGACTGGGTCGCCGGGAAGTTCACCGACGGGTCGCTGAAATTATAGCGCACCGTGAGGTCATCGATGACGTCCACGCTCTTGATGCTGGTGATGTAGAACGCGCATCGGCACTTGTTGGCCGGATCCTTCTGACGGTCGAAATTCTCCTTCACCGCCTGCGCATTGAACGGCGTGCCGTCGTGGAATTTGACGCCCGGCCGCAGCTTGATGGTCCAGGTCTTGAAGTCCTCGGCATGCTCCCAGGACAGCGCGAGCTTCGGTGCCGGCTCGCCCTTGTCGTCGAGCGTCATCAGCGTGTCGAAGATCGCGGCCGCGGCGGTGTTGGCCGACGTGTCGTAGACGCCGACCTTGAGCGGGTCGAAGCCCGGAATGTCCAGTTCCTGGCCGACGGTGAGCGTGCCGCCCTGCTTCTGCGCATGGGCCGGTGCAGCTGACATCGTCGCACCGAATCCCGCCACAAGAAATATGCACGCAACTGCGCGCGCGCGCCCGACCAGCTTCATCGATGCTCCCTCCCAGGTGGGCGACGTCCGGTGTTCCGGATCGTCGTCTGTTGGGCGGCAGATTGTCCGGAATCGCCGCGCGCGACAAGACCGTAATACGGATGAAAAGCCGCAGGGCGATCACGATGCGATCTCGTGAGCTCGCATCGTGATCTGATCTACGTGTTTGAGCATGATCTTTCGGAAAACCGGCACCCACTTTGCGCGAACGCGGCCCTCCGGGTCCGGCTCTAACTACGCGCCGTCTTCGCCGGTTGCGCTGCGAAGCCTGCAATCTGATCCTCGGAGAGGCCGATCTCCTTCAGATAGAACAGCGTGTGCTCGCCGAGCGTCGACATCCGCTTACGTGCGCCGACCGCAGCGCCGGACATGCGGAACGGCAGATTGAGCACCTTGAAGCTGCCGCCGCCGTCCGCAACCTCGGCCAGCGCGCCGCGATGGGCGACTTGCGGATCGGCAAGCGCCTCGCGCACGGTGCGATAGGCCGACGACGGCACGCCATATTCATTGAGCGCGGCAAGGCAGGCCTGCGTGCTGACCGAGCGCGACCACGCCTCCACGCCCTCCATCAGGCCCGCCCAGTTGTCCCGTCGATCGGAATATTTGGCGAAGCGCGGATCGGACACCCAATCGGGACGGCCGATCACCTGCATCAGGTTCTGGAACGTCTTCTCGCTGGCGATCGCCACCATCACGTAGCCGTCGGTGGTTTCGATCGGGCCGAACATCGGACGCTGGGTTTGCTTCACCTCGAATTGCGACCATTGCAACTCGTTCAGGGTCAGGCTCAGCATCGATTCCAGCATCGAGACGTCGATGTGCTGGCCCTTGCCGCTGGCGGCGCGCTGGTAGAGCGCAGCCGAGATCGCACCGAAGGCGTAGACGCCGGTCAGCACGTCGGCGTGGTAGATGCCGCAATAGTCCGGCCGGCTGCGGCCCGGCTGATAGGCGAGATGCGCCATCTCGTAGCCTGAGGCGGCATGGATCACCGGCGCATAGGCCGGCAATTCCGCCGACGGGCCGGTCTGGCCGTAGCCGGAGATCGAGCAAAAGATCAGCTTCGGATTGATGTCGCGGACCGAGGCGTAATCGAGCTTCAGCCGCCGCATCACGCCGGGACGGAAATTCTCCACCAGCACGTCGGCGGTGGCGATCAGCCGGCGCACGGCTTCGACGCCGGCCGGCGACTTCAGGTCGAGCACCAGGCTGTTCTTGCCGATATTGAGCTGGCCGAAAGCCGTCGAGCAATTGTTGCGCACCGGCGGCCGCGTCCGCATCGTCTCGCCTTCGGCGGGCTCGATCTTGATCACCTCGGCGCCCATGTCGGCGAGCATCCGCGTGCAATGAGGTCCGGCGATCGTGGTCGAAAAATCGAGCACGCGAAGGCCGTCGAAGCTCGGTGTCAAATTCCCCTCATCGTCAGCGGCTATGGTCGTCGGCAAGGCTTCCTCCACCTTCGTCATTGGTTGTTCGGCGTCGCGTGACCCTAAAGTGAGCCGCCCTGGCAGGAAAGCGTCTCGTCCAGACCGGGAGCGCGGGCCGTCTTGCATTTTACTCAAAGGCAGATTGGACCCGATCTTGCATAGCCATGTCACGGGCTGGAACGAGGGCGCTTGTTGAAGGTCTTATTCGTCACGACGGAGATGGACGATTTCGTCCGCGTGGGCGGGCTCGCCGCCGTTTCCGCTGCCCTTCCGCGGGCGCTCCGCCCGTGGAGCGACGTCAGGATCATGCTTCCCGGCTACCGGGATGTGGTCGAACAGTTCACGCATATTGAAATCGTTGGGCAATGCCGAGCGCTCGCCGAGATGCCGGCCTGCGCGCTCGGGCGTGCGTCGACCCGGGACGGACTTCCGGTCTACGTGCTGCTGTGCCCGCAACTCTACGAGAGGCCGGGCAATCCCTATGGCGATGAGTCCGGCCGCGACTGGCCCGACAACGACGTCCGCTTCGGCCGCTTTGCCTCGGCCGCTGCCGAACTTGCAGCCGGGATGCTGGACAAGAATTGGGCAGCGGACCTCGTACACGCCAACGATTGGCAGGCCGCGCTCACACCGGCCTACCTCGCCTGGCGCGGCGCGCGGATTCCATCGATCCTGACCATCCACAATCTCGCCTATCAGGGCCTGTTTCCGAAGGACTCGCTGCGGCGGATCGGCGCACCGGAAAGCTCGTTCCACATCGACGGGCTGGAGTTCTACGACAAGCTCTCCTTCCTCAAGGGCGGCCTCGTCTACGCCTCGCATCTGACCACGGTCAGCGCGACCTATGCCAGGGAGATCACGACCGCGGAGCTCGGCTGCGGTCTGGAAGGCCTGCTCCGCGTGCGCTCCGATGCCGACCAGCTGACCGGCATCCTGAACGGCATCGACGAGAGTTGGGACCCGCGCCACTGCGCGCAGCTCGCGCAGCCGTTCGGCTCCGGCGACTGGAAGGGCAAGCAGGCCAACGCCGACTATGTCCGCCGTCAGTTCGGCCTTGCGGTCTCGCGCGGGCCGATCTTTGGCCTCGTCGCACGCCTCGTGCATCAGAAGGGCGTCGACCTCGTGCTGTCCGCCGCCGACGAGATCGTGAGGGACGGCGGACAGATCGTCGTCACCGGCAGCGGCGAGCCCGCCATCGAGGATGCGCTGGTGGCCGCGCATCGCCGCCGGCCCGATGCGATCGGCGTGATCATCGGCTTCAACGATGGGCAGGCGCGACGGATCTTCGCCGGCAGCGATTTCACCCTGATGCCATCGCGCTTCGAGCCCTGCGGCCTCAGCCAGATGTATGCGCAGCGCTTCGGCTCGCTGCCGATCGGCCACCAGACCGGCGGGCTCGCGGAAACCATCGCCGACGGCGAGACCGGCTTCCTGTTTGCGCAGCCGTCGGCGGAATCCTTCCTTGGCGGCGTCAGGCGCGCCTTCGACGCCTACCGCGCCAAGGACCGGCTCAATGCCATGCGCTCCAGCGCGATGGCCAAGTCCTACAGCTGGGACCTGTCGGCCGCCTGCTATGGCGCGCTCTACAAAAGGCTGGTCATGCCGCGCGTGATGGCTTAGGCGGCCCGCCTCGCGGGCTTGTGAAGCCCGGCGGCTGTGGGATCCCACTGGCCCAGTAACAATCGGGTCATTGCACCGAACCTTTCAGGCGATCACGTCGCCCCACGGCTGGACGACGACGCATGCGTGAAATTGCGAATGATGACTTTTGGCCAAACGCGATTGCGATGGAGGAACATCATGGACGTCAACGAAGAGCGCCTCAATTCATTCATGGGAAAGATGATCGGCGATGTCGGCGCGGCGATGAATGCCTCGCTGATGCTGCTGGGCGACAAGCTCGGGCTCTACAGGGCTCTCGCGCAGGGCGGGCCGATGAATGCCGCAGCCCTGGCCAAGGCGACGGGAACGGCCGAGCGCTACATCCAGGAGTGGCTGTCGGCGCAGGCGGCTTCCGGCTACATCGAGTACGACAAGGCAACCGGAAAATTCTCGATGCTGCCCGAGCAGGCGCTCGCGCTTGCCGACGAGGACAGCCCGGTCTTCCTCGGCGCCGTCGGAAGCCTTGTCGGCGCGACCTTTCTCGATGAGCCAAAGATTACCGACGCGTTCAAGACCGGCAAGGGCGTCGGCTGGAACAGGCGCAGCGAGTGCCTGTTCTGCGGCACCGCCCGCTTCTTCCGCACCAGCTACAAGCACTATCTGGTCCAGGAATGGCTGCCGGCGCTCGAGGGCGTCGTCGACAGGCTGAAGAAAGGCGCTGTCGTCGCCGACGTCGGCTGCGGGCACGGCGTCTCGACGCGACTGATGGCGGAGGCGTTCCCGAAATCAACGTTCTACGGCTTCGACTATCACGACGGCTCGATCGAGGCGGCGCGGAAGTCCGCGCGGGAGGCGGGATTGTCGGACCGCGTTCATTTCGAAACGCACTCCGCCAAGACATTCCCGGCCAAGGGCTATGACCTCGTGTGCTTCTTCGACTGCCTGCACGACATGGGCGATCCGGTCGGTGCCCTCAAGCACACCCGCTCCACCCTCGCCGACGACGGCACCTGTATGCTGATCGAGCCGTTCGCGGGCGACCGGCTGGAGGACAACCTCAATCCGATCGGGCGCGTCTACTACGCGGCGTCGACGATGATCTGCACGCCGGCGTCGCTGGACCAGGAGGTAGGGCTCGCACTCGGCGCGCAGGCCGGAGAGGCAAGACTGCGCGAGGTGGCACGCCAAGGCGGCTTCTCGCGGTTCCGCCGCGCCGCGGAAACGCCGTTCAACCTGATCCTGGAAGCTCGCCCGTAAGGCAGTTCATAGCGCAGACGGCGGCATCACGCCGCCGTCTGAAGCTCACCATGATGGGCGGCCTGCCCCTGGCAGCGCCCCACTACCAGTCCTGTTGCGATTGCCAGTAGTACTGGCCGCCGCGCCGGCGCGGGTTGGCGGCTTGAGGATTGCCATAAATCTGGGGGCTACCGAATTGGGGAGCGCCGTATTGGGGGCTACCATAATTGGTCGGCGCCTGGGGATTCCAGCTGCGCTGATAGAAGAAGCCGAAACCGTCCTCGTCCCTGCTCGCAACCATGTCGTCGGTCATCATGGGCCGGGTCGGCTTGCGCGTGATGAAACCGCCCTGGGGCTGGTTGCTCAGCACGGCCACGAACTCCGTGCGATAATTGGTCTCGGCGCTCAGCGGCTCGTCCGAGATGATGATCGAAGAGCGCGCAACGGCGGTCGGCGCGATGCGGTCCAGCACATCCTGCGGGATGGTGATGCGGTCGAGCGCGTCCTTGGCGTGGTCTCCGTCGTCGATCGTCACCTGGGTCCAGCGCAGGCCGCCCGCGTCGTTGCGCGCCATCGCCGTGTAGATATGCGTGCCGATCGGCTTGTCTGGATCGCGGATGGTGACGGGGACCTCGATGCTTGAATCGAACACCTCGCCGCCGTCAGCCCATGGCTTGTGGGTGTTGCGCCGAACGTAAAGCTTCTGCGTCGCGCGGCTGATGTAGACGGACACCGGCTCGAGCGCGAGCTTCGCCTCGGTCGCCGCCTTCTGGGTATCGGCCTTCTTGGTCTCGGCCGCCTTGGCGGCGCCCTTGGCGGCGGCTGCGGCGTCGAGCTTCGGCCTGGCGTCGCCCTGGGCGGCCTCGAACTGCGTGGTCGCTTCCGCGGCCTTGGCCACGGCCTTCTGCTTCAAATCCTCGGCGCGCGCCTTGGCCTGATCGGTCTTGGCAGCGGCGAGCGTCTTGTCGGCCAACGCAACCGCAGCGTCGGCACGGGTCTTCATCTGTTGCAATTTGCGCAGCGACGCCGGCGTGAACAGTGCAGCTTCCTTGGACGCTGCTATCGAAGCCTTCTTCGCCTCGTCGGCCGCCTTGGCGGCATCCGCGGCCTCGCGGGTAAGCTTTTCGGCATGCGCCGGCGCAGCCGCGATGGCTTGCGCGTTCGGCACGAACAGCGCCGGATGCGTAAAATCGACCGGCGCCGGATCGTTCGGCGCAATGATCACCCGCATCCCGATCCGGGTCTTGTCGAACAGCTTCTCGGCAAAATCGTAGGGCATCCGCACGCAGCCATGCGAAGCAGCATATCCCGGCAGCGGTCCGCCATGCAGCGCGATGCCGTTCCAGGTGATGCGCTGCATGTTGGGCATCCAGGCATCGTCATAGAGGGTCGAGTGGTGATCCTTGTCCTTCTCGATCAGCGCAAAGACGCCGGCCGGCGTCTCGCGTCCCTTGACGCCGCTCGACACCGGCGCGCGGTAGATCCAGCCCTCGGCGTCGTAGAACGTGACCTTCTGGGCCTTGATCGACACGATCGCCATGATCGGCTCGCCAGCGGTGCGCGGCGCAGTCGCCTCGACGGCTGCCGAGGGACGCTGCTCTTTCGCCGCGACGCCACCGGTCAGTGACGCAACTGTGACCATCGCCGCGAAAGTCACAAAGGCGGGACGTCCCCAACGCCGCATCGCTCCGGTGATCTGCGCCGTCGTCGTTCGATTTACCATGCCGTTCCTCGGTCGAAATGCCTGCCCGCGCTGCGTCGATCCGTACCAGACCGCGATTTTGGATTGATTAATCGCCGCCACGGTTCAACGCGCGAACTCGCTCCTGGGGACCATCGGACTCGTTCCAGCAGCAAATCACTTATGTATTCACTCATATATGACGGCACATGCAGGAGGAAGGGTGCCGCGCAGCAAAACGGACCCGTAGCCGCATCCCTGGTCCGGTCGGTGGCGGCCAATGATGCCGCGGTTGCGCCCTGCCATCATGCCGTCCGCCGCGTCTCCGGCATCACCAGCCAGACCACGAACAGTCCGAACGCGGCGATCCCGGCGAGGCCCATAAAGGCGGTGCTGCTGCCGAGCTTGTCGCTGACATAGCCGGCCAGCACCGTGCTGAGCGACGCGCCAATGCCGACCGCGGTGCCGACAATGCCCTGCGCCAGGTTGAAATGGCCGCTGCCGAAGGCGACGTCGGCCACGATCAGCGGCACCATCACGCTGAAGATCGCCGCGGTGATGCCGTCGAAAATCTGCACCATGACCAGCACATAGGGGTCGCGCACCGTCGCGAACAACAGGCCGCGGATCGCCAGCGCGGCGAATGCGATCAACAGCAGCGGCCGCCGCCCCCAGGCCTGCGCCTTGCGGCCGACCGACGGCGAGCACAGCGCGACGATCGCCTGCGGCACAATGATGCAGGCCGCGATCAGGACCGGCGCCCATTGGCTCGACCGTGTCGTCACCACGCCCGCCATCAAGGGCAGCATCGCGGCATTGGCGAGCTGGAACAGCATCATCGCGCCGGCGAAGATCAAGAGCGGCCGCTGCCGTACCAGGCCGACGACGCTGGTGGCGCGCTTGTCGGGGACCTCGCGTTTCACCTCGCCATGGGCCTGGGCGATGTCGATCTCGCGCTCGCGGATCCGCGCCAGCGACAATAGTGTCGGGATCGCCAGGATGAAGGTGACGAGGAACACCGAGCGGCTCGAGAGCAGATAGCCGCAGGCGCCCATCAGTGCCGCGGCCGAGCCGCTGCCGAGCGAGGCGAAGCGCGCGTTGCGGCCGAGCCGCTCGCCGATCGCAAGCGGCCCGACCAGGCCGAGGCTGATCGCGGCGATCGCCGGACCGAGCACGCAGCTCGCGAGCGCGTGCAGCGTCGCGGCAAGCGTCACCACGGGAAAGATCGGCCAGAGCGCGTAGGCCAGCGCGCTGGCGCCGATCGCGGCCACCGCACAGCCCGCAACGACCCGCTCCGAGCGCGCCGCATCGACGATCGCCCCGCCGGGCATCTGGCCCAAGAGGCCGATGATGCCGCCGATCGAGAGCACGAAGCCGATCTCGACCTGGGTCCATTTCTGCGTCGTCAGATAGACCGCGACGAACGGGCCGAAGCCGGTCTGCACGTCGGCCAGGAAGAAGATGAACCAGTCGAGGCCGCGCTGGCTTTCCCGCGACGGCGTGCGCGGTTCCTCGGGACTGCGTTGATCGGGGGCAATTGACACAACGTTAGTGCTGCCGGCTGATCGCTTGCCACGACCGTCGCCAACCGTCTCTAAAGAAGAGTTCGGACGCGCGACCAGCTCTACCCCCTAATGTTCGTAATCCCATGGATGCAGGCTTCCCGCCGCGCCCAGCACGATCAGCGGCGTATCTTCCTTGTACTCTGGCGCAGCGCTCACCTGCTGCTTGTTGAGGTCCAGCGTGATGCTGTCGCTCTTGCTGGAAACACCGGCGAAACGCAGCGCGTTCCAATCGACCACGATCTTGCGGCTGCCGACGCCGAGGAAGCCGCCGAAATCGATCACCGCGGCGCGGACCTTGCCGTCGCGGTCGACGATGACGTCGACGATACGGCCCATGTTCTCATTGGCGGAACTGCGAACGTCGCGCCCGAGAATGCCGTGCGCATCGCGCGCGCCGATCACGGTCACCGACGGCGGCGGCGACGGCTCCTTGGACGATTCCTTTGAGGGCTCCTTGGCCTGCTCCTTTGGTGCTGCCTGGGCTGCTGGCGGCGCGGGAGTTGCGGGCGGCGTGGAAGTTGCTGGCGGCGCCTGGGCGGCCGGCGGCGGCGATGGTGTCGGCGCCGGCGCTTCGTCGTCGGCGGCACGGACACCCGCGCATGTCAGCAGCGCCGCTGCGACCAGCATCGTCATCATCCTCGGACGCATGTTACTCTCCCCGCGATTTCCCGGCGCACGCATGCCGCGCGACGACGCTCAATGCGTCAACACGATCGACACCTGGATCTGGCCGCGCGTGCGCAACACTTCGAGCGACACCTCGTCGCCATGGCGGCGCAGCCTCAAATCGACGCTGGAGGCGCCGAGCCTGAGGTCGCGCAGCACCACGTCGTTGAGGAATTCCGGCAGCCGCGGATCGCGCAAGCGAATCTCGCCGCGCGCGGTGTCGAACTCGAGGCCGAGCGCCGCCTCCAGCAGCGTGAACGGCGTCGCGCTCGCCCAGGCCTGCGGTGCACAGGCGACGGGATAGAGCACCGGGCCGCGCCGGCGCTCGCGGCGGAAGCCGCAGAACAGCTCCGGCAGTCGCCGCAGTTCCATATAGCTCGCGGCATCGAACAGCCCCTTGAACAGATGCGCGACCGAATGCTTGAGGCCGTAGCGGGCAAATCCGAGCGCGATCAGCGCATTGTCATGCGGCCAGATCGAGCCATCGTGATAGGACATCGGGTTGTAGCGCGCCTCGCCCGCAGCGACGGTGCGGATGCCCCAGCCCGAGAAGAACTTCTGGCTCATCAGATCGGCGGCGACCCGTCGCGCGCGGTCTTCCCGCACCATGCCGGAAAACAACGTCTGGCCGGCATTCGACGTGCGCACCTTGCACGGCTGCTTGGCGCCGTCGAGCGCGACCGCATAGGTGCCGAGCTCCTCGCACCAGAATGCTGCCTCGAACCGCTCGCGCAGCTGCTCGGCCTCGGCTTCCAGTTTCGCAGCCTTGTCTGCAAAGCCGAGTTTGCGCGCCGCGCGCGCGGCAAGCTGCTTGCCGGCAAACACGTAGCCCTGCACTTCCGCCAGCGCGATATTGCCCTCGGCAAGCGTTCCGTCGGCGTGGAAGATGGCGTCGAACGAATCCTTCCAGCCTTGATTGCGAAGCCCCTGCTCGGTGGCGCGCTGGTATTCGACGAAGCCGTCGCGATCCGGATCGCCCGGGCCGTCGATCCATTGCAAGCCGGCCTCGACCGCGGGCCACAGCTCGCGCAGCGTCTCCAAATCGCCGGTGCGCTCCAGATAGAGCCCGGCGAGCAGCACGAACAGCGGAGTCGAATCGACGCTGCCGTAGTAATGCGCGAACGGCACTTCGCGAAGCGCGGCCATCTCGCCGCCGCGCATCTCGTGCAGGATCTTGCCCGGCGCGGCATCGGCCAGCGGATCGACCGCCTTGGCCTGGAACAGCGCGAGCCGCTTCAGCACGCCCTTGGCGATCCGCGGATCGACCCACAGCATCTGCAGCGCGGTGATCAGCCCGTCGCGGCCGAACGTCGTCGAATACCAGGGAATGCCGGCATAGGGATAACGGCCCTGCGGCGTCTCGGTCATCAGCATGTTGAGGTCGGCCATCGCCTGGCACAGCACCTCGTTGAAGATGTTGTTCGAGGTCTCGACGCTGGCTGCGCCGGCCGACGAAGTCCGCATCTCGCGGCGATGCGCCAGCAGGCCACGGAAGAACGGCACCGGCTTCTGCATGATCGGCTTGTTGCAGGAGACCGCGACGAACAGCGACGTGACCTGCCCGGGCTCGAGATCGAAATGATAGGTCGCCGCGTTGACCGACAGCCGCGTCGGCCGTGGATCGAAATGCAGCGCGGTGATCCGCGTCTGCTCGTCGAGGCCGCAATATTCCAGCACCACGTCGGTCGGGCCGAGCAGTTTGCTCGAGCCGATGCCACGCCGCGGCCGGCGCTCGCCGCGCACCTCGAACAGATCGGCAAAGTCGTTGTCGAACAGCAGCGTGAGATCGAAGCTCGCGGCATGATCGCCGTGATTCTGCAGGCCGATGCGCTGATAGGCCGTGCCGCGCCACAGGAAGATCGAGCGCACGATGTGCAGCGTGTCCTTCGGCAGGGTCAGACGGTCGTCGCGATAGACGTCGGAATTGGTGAGGTCGACCGTCAGCGCCGAATTGTCGTCGCGCATGTTGGAGCCGAGCAGGAGCGGCTGCACGTTCTCCAGCACCATTTCCAGCCGCGCCAGGTAGCGGGTGTCGGCGTTGAACAGGCCGTCCGGCCCGCCGGCCGAGGCGCCGATGTCGCCATGGCTGTCGAGCACGATGAAGGTGTCGTCATGCTTGAGCGAGCGCCGCGGCCGCGCCGCGGGCCCGGTCATCGGAATGTAGAACGGCGATTCGGCGACGTGCTCAGTGGTGCGAGCGGTGATGATCTGCGTAACGACGTCAGCTGCCATCTGAACCTCTGGCGACTTTGCTTGGCTCCACTTCGGCTCGAACGAACGCACCGGAACGCAAGAACACGCTTGAGAACGCGGGGTCAGGCCGCGCTGGTGGAGAGGCGGCCCATCTCGCGCGCGACCAGGTCGCGGTAGGGGCCCCTTCCCTTCACGAGAATATCGGGCGGACCGTCCTCGACGATGCGGCCGCCCTGCAGCACGATCACGCGGTCGAAGCTGCGCAGCGTCGCGAGTCGGTGCGCGATCGCGACCACGGTACGCCCGCGCATCAGCCGCGACAACGCCTCGCGGATCGCCTCCTCGGATTCCGCATCGAGCGCCGCGGTGGCCTCGTCGAGCAGCAGGATCGGCGCGTCCTTCAGGAAGGCGCGCGCGATCGCAATCCGCTGGCGCTGGCCGCCGGAGACCTTGACGCCGCGGTCGCCGACGATGGTGTTCATGCCCTCGGGCAAGGATTCGATGAAGTCGCAGCGCGCTGCGATCGCCGCCCGCAGCACCTCGTCGTCGGTGGCGTCCGGCCGGCCGTAGCGGATGTTCTCCAGGATCGAACGGTGGAACAGCGAGATATCCTGCGGCACCACCGAGATTGCCGCGCGCAGGCTCTGCTGGGTGACGCGCGAGATGTCCTGGCCGTCGACGGTGATGTTGCCCTGCTCGACGTCGTAGAAGCGCTGCAGAAGGGTAAACAATGTTGACTTGCCACCACCCGACTGGCCGACCAGGCCGACCCGCTGGCCGGGCTGGATGCGCAGGCTGAAGCGCTCGAACACCTGCAGGCCGCCGGGATAGCGGAACGCGACATTGTTGAAGGCGATCGCGGCGCCGCTCTTCACCAGCGCCTCGGCCTCCGGATGGTCCTTCAGCTCGTGCGGCTGCAGCAGCGTCGCCAGCGCCTCGGTCAGCCGGGCGACATGCTGGGTGACGTCGACCAGCGCGACCGCGAGATCGCGGGTGGCGCTGAGGATCGAGATGCCGAGCGTGCACACCAGCACCACGTCGCCGGTGGTCGCCGCGCCCTGCTGCCAGAGACTGAGCGCCCAGGCCAGCATCGCGATCGTCAGAATGACGGTCACGCCGGCGTGAATGAGACGAAGCTTCTCGAGGTAGCGCAGGGAACGGCCGCGCGCGACGAGTTCCCGATTGACGGTCGCATCGAAGCGTTCGTGCTCATAGCCGAGGCCGCAGAACGCGCGCACCAGCGGGAGGTTGTTGATGACGTCGACCATTTCGCCGTCCACGGCGGCAGCCCTGTTGGCGAAATCGTCGTGCAGCGGCCGGCCGGCGGCGGCGATGCGGAACATGGCTACAACCATGGTTCCCGCGATCAGGATCAGCACTGCTGACATTGTCACGCTGACGGTTCCAACCAGGGTGATTGCCGCGAAGGTCGCGATGCAGGGCGGCAACACATTCCATACGAACATGTTCTCGACGGTGAACACGGCGTTCGACGTCGCCGTGATCCGGCTGGTCAGCATGCCCGGCAGCCGGTCCGTGAAATAGCTCGGCGCGTGGCCGGTGAGATGGCGGAACATGTCGCGGCGAAGATCGCCGGTGACGCTGACAAAGGTGTAGCTCGCGGTCCAGCTCGCGATCCGCCACAGGAAGTTGTCGGCTGCAATCAGCGACATGAGCAGAGCGAATGCCAGCCATACGCCGTTTGCGGCCGACGGCCCCGCCGACAACGCATCGACCAGATTCTTGACGCCGTATTGCGTGCCTACCGAACAGGCAACCGCCGCAACAACGGCTGACAGAATTACAACATGCGACGGCAGACGCCGGCGCAGATAGCGCAGCACAAAGGGAAACGGGCGATGCGCATATCCTGACAGATGGTCCATGACGTCCTGCAAAGCTGTTGAAGGTGAACGAGAAAATTTTAGTCGAAGCTCTCGCGCACGATGACGTGAAGGGCGGCGGTGGGATTCCTTGATGCAGCCATCACTGCGCAACAATTTTGCAACGCTGGCATAGGCAAAACCGTGTTGGAGCGTGATGGCATCAGCAAGACCACAGTGTGATGGAAGAAAGAAGCGGCAGATCTCCCACATCTAAGGAACCTCGCACGTGCGAGAACGTTCCCGTCTTTGGCATGTCGGTGCCATCTGAGGGCTGAGGGTAGTTCATTCCACATTACAAACAGGAGACGGAGAGATGCGCATCGCGCAGGTTGCCCCGCTGACGGAGGCTGTTCCCCCCAAGCTCTACGGCGGCACCGAACGGGTCGTGCACTGGCTGACCGAAGAACTTGTAACACTTGGACATGACGTGACGTTGTTCGCCAGTGGCGATTCTCAAACCTCCGCGAAGCTCGATGCGACCTGGCCGAAGGCACTGCGGCTCGACGGCTCGGTCCGCGATCCCAATGCGCTCCACATGGTGATGCTGGAACGCGTGCGGCAGAAGGCCGACGACGAGGAGTTCGACTTCCTGCACTGCCATCTCGACTATTATCCGTGGTCGCTGTTCGCGCGGCAGCCGACGCCGTTCGTCACCACGTTGCACGGACGGCTCGACCTGCCGGAGCATCAGCCGGTGTTCAACACCTTCTCCAAGATTCCGGTGATCTCGATCTCCAACGCGCAACGGCGGCCGGTGCCGCAGGCGCATTGGGTGCGCACGATCCATCACGGCCTGCCGGAGAATCTGCTGATGCCGCAACCGGCGAAGCCGTCCTACCTCGCGGTGCTCGGCCGCATCGCGCCGGAGAAAGGCGTCGATCGCGCGATCAAGATCGCCACCCGCTGCGGCATTCCGCTGAAGATCGCGGCCAAGGTCGATCGTGCCGACCAGGAATATTACGATGAGTTGATCAAGCCGCTGATCACCAGCAATCCGCTGGTCGAGTTCATCGGCGAGATCAGCGACCGCGAGAAGCCGGATTTTCTCAGCGGCGCGATCGGGCTCCTGGTTCCGATCGACTGGCCGGAGCCGTTCGGCCTCGTGATGATCGAAGCGATGGCCTGCGGCACGCCCGTCATCGCCTATAACCGCGGCTCGGTGCCGGAGATCATCGAGGATGGCCTGACCGGCTTCATCGTCGAGGACGAGATCAGTGCGATCTCTTCCGTCGGCCGCCTCGGAACGCTCAATCGCGACGCGATCCGCAAGCAGTTCGAGACCCGCTTCACCGCGCGGCGCATGGCGCTCGACTATCTCGCCGCCTTCCGCAGCCTGATGGAAGCCGAGCCGCGCTTCAAGCTGGTGGCCAGCGCGGAGTAGCAGTTGCAGCGGCCGATCGAATGATCCGGCGGGCCGGCCGGCACCATCCGTGCCGGTCCGTCGGGTCATTCGATTGTCAATAATAGCGCCGTGTGCGGCGGCAACTCTCAGACAGCCAAACAATCCGCATGCGCGCGTCGCGCGATTGCTGCGACGCACCAGCGACGACACGTTTCCCCATGAGTTCGGCTGATATCGCCTTTGCGAATGCCGAATTACGTGCTCTTATGCGCCCCGCTTGAGCAAAAATAATAAGCGAGCGGACGGAGCAACCGTGCCGTGATCGCGCAGGGGGGAACGCCATGACAGGGGACCGCAAGCCGTCGGCCATTAATAATGCCGCAGCGACCAAAGCCTCACCAAAGAAGCTGAACCGCCGCAAATTCCTCGCCAAAACCGGCGGCGTGCTGGCGGCAGGCGCGTTCGGCGCCGTTCCGCTGCGCGGCTGGGCGGCCGATCCGATCAACATCGGCGCGCTCTATCCGACCACCGGCAGCATGGCGCAGATCGGCGTCGGCTGCGTGGCTGCGGCCAAGCTCGCGGTCGACATGGTCAACGAGGCCGGCGGCATCAAGTCGCTCGGCGGCGCCAAGCTCAACCTCATCGTCTCGGACGTGCAGAGCGACACCACGGTGACGCGCACCGAAACCGACCGCCTGATCACCGGCAACAAGCTGTCGGCGATCCATGGTTGCTATGCCAGCGCGCTGACCTTGATCGCGAGCGAAGTCTGCGAACGGGCAAAGGTTCCGATCATCACCGGATCGAGCTCAGATCAGCTCAACAAGGGGCGCACCTACACCTTCACGCCGTTCGCGCGCGCTTCGCAATTCGCCAAGGCACAGCTGCAGATGGCCAAGCTGGTCAGCGAGCAGGCCAAGGTCGCCGTGATTTTCGAGAACACCGCGTTCGGCACCTCGACCTCGAACGGGCTGAAGGAGCTCGCGTCGGGCGAAGGCGTCGAGATCGTGATGTTCGAGCCCTACTCGGCCGGCTTCACCGACGCGAGCCCGCTGATCAACAAGGTCAAGGCCTCCGGCGCCAACACGCTGTTCTCACTGTCCTATCTCAACGACCTCATCCTGATCGTGCGTACCGTGAAGCAGGTCGGGCTCAACATCGCGATCAACGGCGGCTCCGGCGGCTTCGTGATGCCGGACTTCTACAAGAATGTCGGCAATGCCGCCGAGGGCCTGCAGGGTGTCGCGCACTGGAACCACGACGTCAGCGAAGACGCGCAGAAGGTGAATGTCGAATTCAAGAAACGCACCGGCGAGTTCGCGTTCGAATATGCCGGCGGCCTGGTCGCGCAGACCTTCATGCTGGCCGACGCGCTGGAGCGCGCCGCCTCCGCCGATCCCAAGAAGGTGCGCGAGGCGCTCTCGACGCTCGATGTCTCCTCGGGGTTCGCCGCGATGGCGCCGGGCGGCAAGGTGAAGTTCGGGCCGGACGGCAAGAACGTCTACGGCCGCCCGGTCGGCGTGCAGTGGCAGAACACCGATCTCGTCAGCGTCTTCCCGAAGGAAGACGCCCGCGCCCCGCTGATGAAGACCTGAGCCGCGGTCGCATCGCATGTGGGAGACACTGGCCCAGGCCGTGATCAACGGCCTGCTTATCGGCGGCATCTACGCGCTTGTCAGCATCGGCGTCACGCTGATCTTTGGCGTGGTCAAGATCGTCAACTTCGCCCAGGGCGAGTTCGTGATGATCGGGATGTATATCTCGTTCTTCCTCGCCACCCAGTTCGGCATCGATCCGCTGGTCTCGCTCGTGGTGTCGATGCCGGTGCTGTTCCTCGCCGGCGTCCTGATCCAGCATTTTCTGATCCGCAGGGTGCTGGGGCCGAACGACATGCCGCAAATCTTCCTGACCTTCGCGCTGTCGCTGTTGCTGCTCAATCTCTCGCTGATGTTGTTCAGCGCCAACTACCGCACCGTCCACACGTCCTATTCGGATGCGGCGTGGCACATCGGCGGGCTGTACATACCGGTGGCGAAACTGATCGCCTTCGCGGTCGCGATGGCGCTGAGCGGGCTGCTGTGGGTATTCCTGCACACCACCGATCTCGGCCGCGCCATGCGCGCCGCATCGCAGAACCGCGACGTCGCGATGCTGATGGGGATCAATCCCAACCGCGTGTTCGCGGTCGCGTTCGGCACTGCGCTGGCGCTCGCGGGCGCCGCCGGCTCGCTGCTGATGCCGTTCTATTCGGCCTATCCATTCGTCGGCCAGGTGTTCGTGCTGATGGCGTTCGTCGCCGTCGTGATGGGCACGCTCGGCAATGTGATGGGCGCGCTGATCGCAAGTCTGATGATGGGCGTCGCGGAATCGCTCGGCATCCAGTTCGTCGGCGCCGATTCCGGCCTGATCGTGGTGTTCGCGATGCTGCTGCTGACGCTTGCCTTCAGGCCGAGCGGGCTCGGCGCCAGGAGGGGCCGGTGATGCAGGCGTCCAGCAGCATGAAATGGCTGTGGCTCGCGATCGGGGCCGTCGTCATGCTCGCCTTGCCCCAGCTCGTCACCTCGTCGTTCGCGGTCGACATCTTCATCCGCATCCTGCTGTTCTCCTTCATCGGCGTCGCCTGGAACCTGATGGGCGGCTACGCCAAGCAGCTGTCGCTCGGGCACGCCGCCTATTTCGGGCTCGGCGCCTACACCTCGACCATCATGCAGGTGAACTACGGCATCTCGCCCTGGATCGGGATGATCGCGGGCGGCGTGGTCGCGATGCTCGCAAGCCTGCCGATCGGCTGGCTCTGCTTCCGCCTGCGCGGCCCCTACTTCACCATCGCCACCATCGCGACCGCCCAGGTGCTGATGCTGATCTTCCTCAAGTTCCGCGACTTTGCCTGGGGCGCCGAAGGCACCACGATCCCGAACCTCGGCAGCGCGCCGTTGATGATGCAGTTCGAGGAGAAGTCGTCTTACTATTACGTCGTGCTCGGCCTGCTCGTGGTCGGGCTGTGGATCACCCACAGAATCGAGAAATCCTGGATCGGGTACTATCTCGTCGCGATCGGCGAGGATGAGGACGCGGCCGAAGCGGTCGGAGTCAACGCGCCGAAGGTCAAGCGCGACATCTACATGATCAGCGCGTTCCTGACCGCACTCGCGGGGACGTTCTACACGCAGTACATCTACTTCATCGATCCGGCGACCGCGTTCAGCTTCAATGTCTCGATCGAGGCGGCGCTGGTGTCGATTGTCGGCGGCATCGGCACGCTGTGGGGACCGGTGATCGGCACCGTGCTGCTGGAGACCACGTCGGCGCTGCTGCAGAGCTGGCTCGGAAGCTCGGTGGGCGGCATCCAGCTCACGGTCTACAGTCTGATCCTGATGGCTGTGATCCTGTGGCGGCCGACCGGGCTGATCGGGTTCGCGACCGATATCTATCACCGCACCGCCCGGCGCAAGCCGGCGCGTGCCTGAGGTCGTCGCGATGGCAGAAGCACTGGTCATCAAGGGTCTCAGCAAGCGCTTCGGCGGCCTGCGCGCCGTGCAGGACGTCAGCTTCACAGTGCAGGAGAACGAGACGGTCGCGCTGATCGGGCCGAACGGCGCCGGCAAGACCACGAGCTTTCACCTGATCACCGGATTTCACCGGCCGGATTCCGGCTCGGTGGTCGCCTTCGGCCACGAGGTCGTGGGGCTCAGGCCGCACGATGTCTGCGCGCTCGGCCTTGCCCGCACCTTCCAGGTGGCCAAGCCGTTCGGCGCGATGACCGTGCTCGCCAATGTGATGACCGGCGCGTTCCTGCGCGACCGCCATATCGCGGCCGCGCGCAACAAGGCGCGCGAGGCGATCGAGTTTGTCGGCCTCGGCGCCAAAGAGCAGACGCCGGCCAAGGACCTCACCACCATCGACCAGCGCCGGCTGGAAATGGCCCGCGCGCTGGCAACGCAGCCCAGGATTCTGCTGCTCGATGAGGTGATGGCCGGACTCAACCCGGCCGAGATCGACCAGGCGGTCGCGCTGGTGAAGAAGCTCTCCGCCAGCGGCCTGACCATCGTGATCGTCGAGCATGTGATGCGCGCGATCATGGCGGTGGCCCGCCACATCGTGGTGCTCGACCACGGCCAGAAGATCGCCGAGGGCGCGCCGAAGGAGATCGTGGAGAATCCGGAAGTGATCCGCGCCTATCTCGGCTCCTATGTGCATCCGCCGGCGCAGGGAGACGATCATGCTTGAGCTCTCCCGCGTCAGCGCCAGCTACGGCTCGGTCCCTGCCATCACCGATGTCAGCATCTCCATTGGCGAAGGCGAAGCCGTCGGCCTGCTCGGTGCCAATGGCGCCGGCAAGAGCACGACGCTGCGCGCCGTCTCCGGCCTCGTCAAACTGTTCGCCGGCAAGGTCACCTTCGACGGCGTCGACCTCGCGACGCTGCCGCCCTACCGGATTCCCGAGCTCGGCATCGCACACGTCCCGGAGGGCCGTCAGGTGTTCCCGGAGATGACGGTGCAGGAGAATCTCGAGATCGGCGCCTATACGCCGAAAGCCAAGGCCGATCGCGCCCGCACGATGGAGCTCGTCTACAGCATCTTCCCGCGGCTCGCCGACCGCAGGAAACAGCTCGCCGGCACCATGAGCGGCGGCGAGCAGCAGATGGTCGCGGTCGGCCGCGGGCTGATGCTGAAGCCCCGCCTCTTGATGCTCGACGAGCCGTCGCTCGGCCTGGCCCCCGTGATGACCGACGTCACCTTCGAGAAGATCGGTGAAATCCACAAGATGGGCACCGCGATCCTGCTGGTCGAGCAGAATGTCAGCCGCGCGCTGTCGCTGGTGCAGCGCGCCTATGTGCTGGAGAGCGGCAACGTGATCATGCAGGGCTCGAGCGCGGAGCTCGCGGGCAACAAGCAGGTGCAGGCGGCATATCTCGGGATTTGAGGCATCGTCCGCCAACCCGTCATCCTGGGGAGCGCGAAGCGCGTCTCGAAGGATGAATCGGCCACCAGCCGGGCCGTCGACCCTTCGAGACGCGCGTTCCGCGCTCCTCAGGGTGACGGTTTGTAAATTCCGCTTGCGTGGCTCTACGTCACCGCCGTCCGCTTCGGCTCGACGATCTCGAACATCCGTGGAAATTCATCCATCAGCGCCATCAATTCACCGAGCCGCTGCGGCTCGCCGGATGCCTTGATCCTGCCGGCATCGACGGCGTCCTGGAACGTGGTCAGCTTGGCGATGACCTCGTCGAGCACGCTGCGCGCCAGCGTGAAGCTGGCCTGCGCATCGGCCGCCTGCGCACCCCTCACGTAGGTCAGGGCGGAATTCTCGAGATTGAGCACGAAGGTCTCGCCGGTATCGGTGAAGCTCCAGTTCAGCACGATGCGCTTGCCTTCGGCTTTGGGGCCGTTGAGGCGGATGCCGAGTACGTCCCAGAGCTGCTCAGTGCGCAGCGCAGCCAGCGTCTCGCGCGGCATCGGCGAGCGCGCCGGCGTCTTCGGCATGCCCTGCCGCAGCTCCTGCGCGCCGAACAGATAGGCGTTGCGCCAGGTCGAGCTTTCCGCGGCGTAGCCGAGCTGCTCGAACGTATCGGCGAGGAGCGAACGCGCGGCCTGATTATCAGGCTCGGCGAACACGAGATGACTGACGGCCTGCGCCACGAACCGGAATTCGCCCTTGGCAAAGTCCGCCGCGGCGCGTGTCAGGATCGCGTCGGCGCCGCCCATATACTCGACATATTTCTTGCCGGCCTCGACCGGCGGCAGCGGATCGAGATTGACCGGATTGGCGTCGTACCAGCCGAGATATTTCTGGTAGATCGCCTTCACATTGTGCCTGATGTGGCCGTAATAGCCGCGGCCGTGCCAGGCGCCCTCCAGACTCTGCGGCAGCCGGATCGTCTCGGCGATCTCGGCCGCGTTGAGCCCGTGGTTCATCAGCCGGATGGTCTGGTCATGGGCGTATTTGTAGAGGTCGCGCTGCTCGCGGATCATGCTGTCGATCCGCGCCTGCCCCCACACCGGCCAGTGGTGCTGGCCGCACATCGCTTCCGCCTTGCCGCCCCACATCTGCAGCGCCTCGCCGAGATATTTCGACCACGCCAGCGCATCGCGCACATCGGCGCCGCGGAACGGCAGCAGATTGTGGAAATTATGCGTGCAGTTCTCCGCGAGGTTCAACAGCTTGTAGCGCGGGATGAAGAAATGCATCTCCGCCGGCGCCTCGCTGTTCGGCGCCATCTGGAATTCGAACTCGACGCCGTCGATCACGCGCCTGTCGCCGGTCGCAATGATCAAATCGGTCGGCCGCAGCAGCGCTACGCCGCCCGCCGCCATGGTCTTGCCGAGGCCGCAATCAACGTGGCCGCGCACGCCCTTGGCGAGGAACGGCCCGAACTGGTATTGCGCACGGCGCAGCATCGCCGGCCCCGCGATGATGTTCTCGGAGACCGCGTGCTCCATGAAGAAGTTCGGCGCGAGAATCGGCACGCCCGCCGCCAGCATGGCGTCGTCGAGCACACCGCGCGCACCGCCCCAATGGTCGGTGTGGGTATGCGTGAAGATCACGGCGGCGACCGGCCGCTTGCCGCGATGCCGGAAGTACAATTCCATCGCGGCGCGCGCGCCCTCGATCGAGGTCAGCGTGTCGACCACGATGACGCCCTTGTCACCCTCGATCAGCGTCATGTTGGCGATGTCCAGGCCGCGCACCTGGTAGACGCCCGGCACCACCTCGAACAGGCCGTGATGCATGTTGAGCCGCGACTGCCGCCACAGGCTTGGATCGACGGTCGCGGGCGCCTTCTCCTCCGACAGGAATCCGTAAGGCTCCAGACTCCAGACCACCCTGCCCTGGGCCGAGGTGACGCGTGCGTTCTCGATGGTGCCGAGAAAGCCGCGCGCGGCGTCGTCGAAGTCCCTGGTGTCGGCGAAGGGCAGCGCCTTCAGCGTCGCCGCGTGCTGGGCGATGACCGGCGCGGACGCCGCCTTCGGTGCTTCGTGCGACGCTTCACCTGCGGTTGGCTGGGTCATTACTCAAGCACTCCTCGTTTGGCGAACATCAGTTTCGATCGCGCTTCCGTCAGCGGAATTGCACGCCCTCGAACTGGCCGCTGCGGCGCCAGCCGTCGATATATTTGAAGTAGGCCAGCGCGCCCGAGGGATGCCCGACATTGAGCTTGGCCGCGGGACCGGGCTCACGGCCCTCATTGTTGTAGTAGCCGGGCGTGCAATCCGGCCCGCCGATCATCCGGCCGACGCCGGTCAACAGCAGTTCGACCCAGCGATCCTCGGCTTCCTTGCTGACTTCGATTTCCTTGAAGCCGTTGTCCTGCGCATGGCCGACCATCAGCGCGATGGTGCGCGCCGCTTCGGTCAGGTTGTGCGGCACATTGGAGATCAGATTGGCGCCCTGGGTCGGCTGCACGAAGAACACGTTGGGGAAGCCGTGCACGTGGATGCCGTGCTTGGTGCGCATGCCCTCGGCCCAATGCTCCGACAGCTTGACGCCATCGCGGCCGGTGAGATCGAAGCCCGCGCGCCGCTTGTACTCGGTACCGACCTCGAATCCCGACGCATAGATGATGCAATCGAGCTGATATTCCTTGCCCGCGACGACGATCCCGTTCTCGGTGATCTCCTCGACGCCCTTGCCGTCGGTATCGACCAGATGGGTGCCAGGGGCGTTGAACGCCTGTAGATAGGCGTCGTGGAAGCACGGCCGCTTGCAGAGCTGGCCGTACCAGGCCTTGAGGTTCTTGGCGGTGTCGGCATCGCGGACGATGGTGTCGATCCGGTTGCGGATTTCCTCCATCTTCTCGAAGTCGGAATCCTCGAACGCCGCCCGCATGTTTTCCACGCTTCGCTGCTCGCGCGGCAGCAGCATGATCTTGGCGCGGATCCGCTTCGACAGGTCGGTCCAGCCGTCCTGCACCAGATCCTCCTCGGCCGATCCGCCGGCCTGGTTGGCGGTGAAATTCTCCAGCCAGCGCTGTTGCCAGCCCGGGGTCGCGATCTCGGCGAACCAGTCCGGATCGATCGGCCCGTTGCCGCGCACGTCGACCGACGACGGCGTGCGCTGGAATACGTAGAGCTCCTTGCAGGCGCGCGCGAGGTGCGGAATGCATTGCACCGAGGTCGCGCCGGTGCCGATGATGCCGACGCGCTTGTCGGCAAGCCTCTCCATCAGCACGCCCTTGGGATCGCCGCCGGTGTAGTCGTAATCCCAGCGGCTGGTGTGGAACGAGTGGCCCTTGAAGCACTCGATGCCGGGAATGCCGGGCAGCTTCGGCACGTGCAGCGGGCCAGTGCCGATGCCGACATATTGCGCGGTGAAGGCGTCGCCGCGCGTGGTGCGGATGATCCAGCGCGATCGCGCGGCGTCCCAATCGAGGCTCGTCACCTCGGTGTGAAACAGCGCGTTGTCATAAAGATTGAACTGCCGGCCGATCCGCTGGCAGTGCGCCAGGATCTCGGGCGCATGCGCGTATTTCTCGGACGGCATGTGGCCGGTCTCTTCGAGCAGCGGCATGTAGACCATCGACGCCGTGTCGCACTGCGCGCCGGGATACCGGTTCCAGTACCATGTGCCGCCGAAATCGCCGCCCTTCTCGACAATGCGGACATCCTCGATCCCGGCCTCGGTCAGCCGCGCCGCGGTGGCGAGCCCGGCGAAGCCGCCGCCGATGAAGGCGAAGGTGACGTGATCGGTCTTCGGTGCGCGCTCAGCGACCGGCGTGTAGGGATCGTCGAGATAATGCGCGAGCTGGCCCTTGATCTGGAGATACTGGTCATTGCCATCGGGACGCAGCCGCTTGTTGCGCTCCTCCTGATACTTCAGGCGCAGCCGCTCCTTGTCGATCGCGGATGGTTTTGCGTCTCGGGCTTGCTCGGTCATCGTCATCGGAAGGCGCCTCGCTCTACCGGTTCCTTGTCCTTATTCCTTGCAGATAAACCGATATCGACACGATTTGCAAATTCATTCCGATATATTGACAAATCCGGCCACCTGAGACCAATATTCCGTATGACAGCATCTTCCCCTGCCGAGGTTCAGGCGGATCCGTCCTTCGCCACCACCCTGGCGCATGGGCTCGACGTGCTGGCGGCGTTTCGCCGTCATCCGGGCTCGCTGTCGAACGCCGAACTCGCGTTGCATACCGGCCTGTCGCGGCCGACGGTGTCGCGGCTGACCTACACGCTCGAGCAACTCGGCTATCTCAGGCGCGACACCAAGGGTCGCTTCGTGCTTGGCCTCGGCGCGCTCGCCGCCGCCTATCCCGTGTTGTCCGCGCTGAAGGTGCGTCAGCTGGCACGTCCGCTGATGCGCGACTTCGCGACCTATGCCGGCGGCACGGTGTCGATCGCGATGCCGTTCGGCATCGACTTCATCTATGTCGAAACGCTGCGCACGACGGATACGGCGCCGCATGTGCCCGACGTCGGCTTTGTCAGCACGCTGGCGCCAACCGCGGTCGGGCGCGCACTGCTGTCGCTGTTCACCGAGGAAGAGCTCGGCGCCTATGTCGTGCGCGTCAAGGCCGAGCGCCCCGACGAGTTCGATTACGTGCAGAAGCGCACCTTGCCCGATGTGGAATTGTGCCGCGACCGCGGCTTTGCCGTCTCGCTCGGCGAATGGCGGCGCGAGATCTTCGGCGTCGCCGCCCCGCTCTATCGCACGCCGACCGGCGAATGCCTGTCGGTCAATTGCGGCGTCCCCTCCTTCCGCTTCAGCGCCGAGCAGATCGAGCGCGAATGCGGCCCGCGCATCCTCGGACTCGCCCGCAGCATCCGCGCGCTGGTGGAGGAAGGCTAACAGGCGAACCGGCGGCACGGGCTGCATCACCTCATTGCGAACCGACGACGGCCGCGGTCACACTAGTCATGCGATGCCGGCCCGCTGTCGCGGTAGGCCCACAGGCATTCGCGCGGCAACGCGACCTGTGCCTCGACGCCGACCTGATGGCGCGCGGCGGTGCCGAGTTCGATCGCTTCCAGCCGTTTGCCGAACAGCTCAATGCCGTAGGCGGTCTGGGTGCCCTGATATCTGCGGTCGAGCACCTTTGCCGCGAACGTGTTGGCGCCGTCGGGGCGGCCGATCGCGATGTTCTCGGGCCGCAGCGCGATCCGCACTTTCTCGTCGGGATTAAGCGTCTGGCACAGCGTGACCTCGCCTTGCCGGCCGTCACCGAAATCGACCACGCCATAGCGGCCGTCGCATGTGACGAGCCTGCCCGCGAGCTCGTTGGTGGCGCCGGTGAAATTGGCGACGAACAGATCGGCCGGACGATTGTAGATCATGTCGGGCGTGTCCATCTGCAACAGCTTGCCGTCGCGCATCACGCCGATCCGGTCGCCAAGCACGACCGCCTCGGCCTGGTCATGGGTGACGTAGAGCGCGGTCATGCCGGTCTGCTTGAGGATGACGCGAAGGTCGTCCCGCAGCCGCAGGCGCAGTTTGGCATCGAGGTTCGACAGCGGCTCGTCGAGCAGCAGGAGTTGCGGCCGGTACACCATGCTGCGCGCCAGCGCGACGCGCTGCATCTGGCCGCCCGACAACGCCACCACCGGCCGGTCGGCATAATCGGACAGTCCGACCAGCGCCAGCGCCTCCTCGACCATGCGGCCAGCATCGGCGCGCCCGATCTTGCGGTGCTTCAGCGGATAGATCACGTTCTGCCGCACCGTCATATGCGGCCACACCGCATAGGACTGGAACACCATGCCGAGATCGCGCGAACGCGGCGGCACGAGGATGCCGCTTGCCGGCGACGAGACCACCCGCCCGGAAATGCTTATCTCGCCACCGGTCGGATGCTCGAGCCCGGCGACGCAGCGCAGCGTCGTGGTCTTGCCGCAGCCGGACGGCCCCAGCAGCACCACGATCTCGCCGGCCGGCACGCCAAAGCTGACGCCGTCGATGGCCGGACGGCCGATCGAAAACTGCTTCCTGAGATCGGTGACTTCGAGCGTCGCCGTCATCGCCGCACCATCAGCCTATTGCCGGTAGCCAAACGTCTTGTCCCAGTCCGCGACCCACGCCGCATGCAGCTTCACATACTCGTCGAACTTCGGATACCAGAGCTTGACCACCTTTGGATCGAACCCCTCCGGATATGCCGGCGGCGCCTTCAGGGATGTGAGGTTGCCGAGCTCCTTGATCATGAAGGTCTGTCCTTCCTTGGACAGGCACCAGTTCAGGAACAGCTTTGCTGCGTTGGGGTGAGCCGCCGTCTTCGGAATCCCGGTCGCGTAGGGATTGACCGGAGCACCTTCAGGCGGAAAGAAGATCTCGATCGGCGCGCCGTCCTTCTTCTTTTGGTAGATCACGTTGTAGAGCAGCGGCGCGATCGCGATCTCGCCGCGCACCAGCGCATCGGCCGTCGGCGCGCCGGAGGGATACAGCACCGGATGGGTCGCCGCCTGCCTGGCCCAGTAGTCCTCGCCGAGCACCTGGCGCTCGAACATGATCCGCGTCCAGGTGGTGCCGCCGGACTGCGCGAACACCTGCCCGATCAACTTGTCATATTGCGGCTTGGTCAGGTCCATCCAGGATTTCGGCGGGTCCTTCACCAGCTCGGTGTTGTAGGCGATCGACCAGGCGATCGTCGCGCGCGGCCAGTATTTCGGCGAGATCAGCGCGTGCGGATCGTAATCGGCCGCGTTCGGCGGCGCGTAATCCTGGAACAGGTCTTCCAGCGGCTGCATCAGCGCGCGGTCGGAATGGTCGACGACATCGGCGATCAGCTTGCCGGCCGCGGCCTCCGTCTTGACGCGGGTGATCAGCTGGCCGCCGGGCGCGCGGACCATCTCGACCTTGATCTCGGGAAAGCGCTTGTTGAAGGCCTTGATCACCTGCTGCTCGATCTCGGCGAAGTTCGCGGTGTAAAAGACGAGCTTGCCTTCGGACTTGGCCGCCGCGATCAACTCCGCCGAGCCGAACTCCTGCGCCTGTGCAGCAGGCACCAATGCAAGCGCCGCCACGCTTGCCAAGGCCAGTGTGGTGAAGGTTCGTCTATCCATCGCAATCCTCCCCTTGTTCGTTGTTATCCGGTCCGCGCTACGTTGCCCTGCGCTGATCCGCGCGACAGCCAGTTGGCGCCGCCGATCAGGACACCGAGCAGCAGCGTCTGCACCAGGCTGAAGGCCGCGGTCTTGCCGATATTGCCGCCCTCGTAATAGTCGAGCAGCAGCACCGACATCACCATGGTGTTGCTGGTGTAGAGGAACAGCGACGAGCCGAGCTCGCGGATCGCCAGCACGAACAGCAGCGTCATCGACGCCAGCACGCCCGGCCGCGCCAGCGGCAAAACGATCGTCCTGATGGTGCCGAGCACGCCCTTGCCGCAGACCCAGGCGGCCTCCTCGAGCTCGCGGTGGATTTGCAGGAACGAGGTCGACAGCGCCTTCACGGTGTCCGGCATGAAGCGCGCAATGAAGGCCAGCGCGAGAATCCAGATCGTGCCGTAGAGCCCGCCCGGCACGCCGATCCAGGCCCAGAGATAGGCGACGCCCACCACCAGCCCGGGGATCGCGACCGGCAGGGTCGAGATCAGGTCGATGGCGCCGCGCCCGCTGACGCGGGTGCGATGGATGGTGTAGCCGATCGCAAAGGCGAGCGCGCCGCCGACCACAGCCGTGATGACGCCGACCTCGACCGCATTGTAGATCGACCGCATCGTCAACGGATTGTCGAAGATGCTCTCGAAATGCGTCAGCGAATATTGCCGCATGTCGAACAGGCTCGCGACGTCGCGGATGAACATGAACTTGCGGAACGCCGCGACGATCAGCGCCAGCGACGGCAGCACCACGACGATGAGGAGGTAGACGATCCCGATCGCGAAGGTGAGCCAGCGCCACGGCCCGAGATCGAGGCTGCGCGGCCGGAACGCCTTGCCCGCGACGGTGGTATAGCTGCGCCCGCTCAGCAATTTCTGCTGCAGATAGACCAGCAGCCCCGTGACCACCATCAGGATGATCGCGACCGCCGCCGCGGTGTTGTAGAGCGGCGGCGACCAGTTGGTGAGCTTGAAGATGTAGGTGGTGAGCACGCTCAGGTTGGTCGGCGCCCCGAGCACGGCCGGGATGCCGTAGATGCCGAGCATCACGATGAACGACAGCAGCATGCCCGAGACGATTGCCGGCATGATCAGCGGGAACGTCACCGTGAACAGGGTCGCGACCGGGCTCGCGCCGGAGATTTCCGCGGCCTCCTCCAGGCTCGGGTCCATGTTGCGCAGCGCCGACGAGGTGAACATGTAGACGTACGGCGCATAGTAGATGCCGAACACGAACACCAGGCCCCACATCGAGTAGAGATCGACGCGCAGGTCGGAGCCCATCCACTTGAACATCGTGTTGATCAAGCCGGTCTTCGGCGAACCGAGAATAGCCCAGGCCACGCCGGCGACCAGCGGCGGCGCGAACAGCGGCAGGATGCTGGCCGCGGCGATGAAGCCCTTGAATGGCGTGTTGGTGCGCACCACGATCCAGGAAAACAGGAGCCCGATCGCGACCGCGATCACCGTGCCGCCGCCGCAAGCAATCAGCGTGTTGAGCAGCGCTTCGGCGACATTCGGATTGGCCAGCACAGCGAGGAAATTGGCGATCGACAAATGGCTCAGGCTGAGACGGATGCCGTCGACCACCGGATTGGTGTCGGTGAGGGCACCGAGCAGCAGCATGAAGACGGGATAGATGACCAGGAAGGTCAGGATCGCCAGCAATGCCGCGACCCAGAGACCGGTGAACGCGCGGCGGCGAGTTCCCTCGCTGGCGCTTCGCATAGCTTCGCTGCGCCGGTCGGCCTGTCCGTGCAATGCGCGTTCCCTCTTGCGGCCCGATCTGACGCCGGGCCTGCTTGTATACCAAGGGTAGTCGATCGCGACTGTGACGCAAGCTATCCGAAAGTCGCTTCGGCGCGATTCTGTGACGCACCGCGGGAACACGAAATCGATTGATCGCGCTCGCACGCTGCATCCACCGCCGTCGTCCCGGCGCAGGCCGGGACCCATACTCCGCAGCGGATGTCTTGAACGGGACTCGTCGTTTCAGCATTGCCCGACAAGCAGCATCGGTGGTTATTGGTCCCGGCCTGCGCCGGGACGAGGATGTGGGTGGGGCGCAATTCGAGATGTCAAAACAGCCACTCGGTGTCATCACCCGCGAAAGCGAAAGCGGGTGATCCAGTATTCCAGAGACGCCAGTGCTTGAGCCGACGGGCCGCGGCGTAATGGATCGCCCGATCGAGCCGGGCGATGACAGATGTGGATGGGAACGCAGTTGCGTCGCCACAGGCTGCCGGAACGCCGGCCCGGAACGATCCGGGCCGGCGTCGGCATTCTAGGCAAGGTAATTGCCTTCGAGCGCCGGCATGATGTCGAGCACTTCGAAGTAATGGTCCCAGAACCTCGTCTCGCGCAGGTGGTCGCAGAACCACGCCCAGGCCGAGAGGTCATCGGTCTCGCAGATCATGACGTCGGTCGCCCTGGTCGAGAAGGCCTCCGGCTCGAACCACCGCACCTTCAGCTCCGGACGGCGCCGGAGCAAAGGAATGACCTCCTCATGCAGGAAGGCGAGGCGCTGCTCGGTCTTCAGATCGAGCCAGTGCCGCGTGGTCTTGACCATGACGAAGATATGAAACCTGTGCGGATCGTCCTCGTGTTCGGGAAGCACGGGGGACGAGGTCGTTTGCAGTGTCACCATTGATCGGTTCTCCTTTCACGGTCATAATGTGAGCAATTGCTCATATTCCACAACTCGCGTTTTGGGAGACGCCCTCATGCCGGCGAAGCGGCGTACAAAAGCCCGGAAACAGCCGCTTCAGCAGCGTTCGCGGGAAACCGTAGCGGTGATTCTGGAAGCGGCGGCTCGCGTTCTGGAGGCGCGCGGGCTCGAGGGCTACAACACCAATGCGGTGGCCGAGCGCGGCGGGATCAGCGTCGGATCGGTGTACCAGTACTTCCCCAACAAGGACGCGCTGACGCTGGCATTGATCGGCAGGTTCGAGGACGCGTTGCTGGCGAAAGTCCGGGATGCGGTCGCGGCATCCGAGGGCAAGAGCCTGACGGCGTCGCTCAACCTGATCGTTCGGGCCCAGTTCGAGGCACATGCCGAGCGGGCCGGGCTCAATCGCATTCTGGAGGCCGAGGAGGATCGGCTGCGCCCGGCGTCATCGGGCGCGTCAGCGGCCGGCGAACTGAAGGAACTGATCGCCGCCCTGCTGGCCCGGCATCGTCGTGAGATCGCAAGGCCAGTCGATCATGACGCCGTCGAGGATTTGATCGTGATCAGCCGCGCCATGGTCGACCACGCGCTTCAAAACGACCTCTCGCAGGCTTCGGCCAGCCGCCGGGTGCTGCGCGCCATCGAGGGATATCTGTTCTGTCCGCGGCGGGACTTTTGACGCTTCCGGCTAGGCCGCTTCGCATACGCATCATGCAATGCCGCGGCTGGGGAACGGGATGCCGGCGTAGTACATGGCGGTCCCGGAGACATTTTCAGGCATGCTCGAGAAGACCCCGACCACCGCGGCAGCGATCACCGACGGACTGCCAGATGGGTTGCCCTGGGAGCGGCGACGCTGGGCGGTGGCCGCGATCTTCACGGCGCTGGCGATGGCCTCGCTCGATACCGCGATCGCCAATATCGCGCTGCCGGCGATCGCGAGCGATCTGCATGTCAGCCCTGCGGAAGTGGTCTGGGTCGTCAACGTCTATCAGATCGCGCTGGTCGCGACGCTGCTGCCGCTCGGCGCGCTCGGCGAGATCGTCGGCCATCAGCGAATCTATCTCGGCGGCCTGCTGCTGTTCACATTGGCGTCACTCGGCTGTGCGCTGGCGTGGTCGCTGCCGAGCCTGCTGGTTGCGCGCACCCTGCAAGGGCTCGGCGCCAGCGGCCTGATGAGCGTCAACACCGCGCTGGTGCGCTTCGTCTATCCGAGCCGGATGCACGGCCGCGGCTTCGGCCACAATGCGCTGGTGGTCGCGACCGCCTTTACGCTGGGGCCGACCATCGCCTCTGGAATCCTCGCGCTCGGCCCATGGCCCTGGCTGTTCGCCGTCAACATTCCCTTCGGCGTCGTCGCGTTGCTGATCGGCATGAAGACGCTGCCGACGACGCCGCGCGCCACCCACGCTTTCGATTTCACCGGCGCAGCGCTGGCCTGCGCCTGTCTCGGCCTCTTCATCATCGGCATCGGCAGCGCCGCGCACAAGGCTGCGCCGGCGCTCGTCATCGCCGAGCTGGTCGGCGCGCTGGTGATCGGCTGGATCCTGACCCGGCGGCATGCCGATCATCCGGCGCCGATGCTGCCGATCGACCTGTTCCGGCGGCCGATCTTCGCGCTGTCCGCCGCGACCGCCGTCTGCTCATTCGCTGTGCAGGGCCTCGCCTTCGTATCGCTGCCGTTCTACTTCGAGGACATATTGCACCGCTCGCAGGTCGAGACCGGCTTCTTCATGACGCCCTGGCCGCTGGTGGTCGCCTTCATGGCGCCGATCGACGGCCGGCTGTCGGACCGCTATCCGGCCGGCATCCTCGGCGGCATCGGCATGCTGCTGCTCGGACTTGGCATGGTGCTGCTCGCGACCCTGCCGGCCGAGCCCAGCGTCGCCAACATCGTCTGGCGCACGATGATCTGCGGCATCGGCTTCGGCTTCTTCCAGACCCCGAACATGAAGGCGATCATGTCGAGCGCGCCGTCGCATCGCAGCGGCAGCGCGAGTGGCATCGTCGCGACCGCGCGGCTGACCGGGCAGACCACCGGCGCCGCCCTCGCCGCGCTCTGCTTCGCGCTGGCCGATCGTGAGGGCGCGACCGTGGCGCTGGCGCTGGGTGCCGGATTTGCCGCGCTCGGCAGCGTCATGAGCTTCCTGCGCCTCGCGGTCGCTTCGCCGCAAAAGTCATGACAGGTATGCGGCGCGCACAGTCCGCGGCCAAACACCACAGCATCAACTTTCTTTCGCGCTGCGAGCGCATTTTCTTGATTTGAACCGTTCCAGTTTCAAGGCCAACATCGCCCCGCAGTCCGGTCGGAGGATCGGACCATTCAGGGGATCGCGATGGCAAACCTCAAAATCAACGGCAAGACAATCACAGTAGACGTCGAGGACGACACGCCACTGTTGTGGGCTATCAGAGAGAACGTCGGACTGACAGGGACCAAATACGGCTGCGGCATCGCCCAATGCGGCGCCTGCACCGTGCATATCGACGGCGTCGCAATGCGCTCCTGCGGCGTCACGGTGAGCGAGGCGGCCGGCAAGGAGATCACCACGATCGAGGGTCTCGCGGCGGGCGGCGTGATGCACAAGGTGCAGCTCGCCTGGATCGCCAGCGACGTGCCGCAATGCGGCTATTGCCAGAGCGGCATGATCATGGCCGTCGCGGCGCTCTTGAAGGACAATCCGAAGCCGACCGACGACGACATCAACGACGCCATCACCAATATCTGCCGCTGCGGCACCTTCCAGCAGGTGCGCGAGGCGATCCATGCTGCCGCGAACGCATAAGGACGCAGCGATGAACCAGCACGTCATGCCAAAACTGAATCGCCGCGCCTTTGTGATCGGCACCGCAACCGCCGGCGCCGGCCTCGCGCTCGGCCTCGATCTGCCGTTCGGCGGCCCCGCCGTGGTGCGCGCAGCCGACGGCGCCCCCGAGGTCAACGCCTGGGTCGTGATCCGGCCCGACGACACCGTGGTGATCCGCATCGCCCGCTCCGAGATGGGCCAGGGCACGCTGACCGGCCTCGCCCAGCTCGTCGCTGAAGAACTGGAATGCGACTGGTCGAAGGTCACGACAGAATATCCGACGCCCGGCCAGAGCGTCGCCCGCAAGCGCGCCTGGGGCGATTTCTCGACCGGTGGCAGCCGCGGCATCCGCACCTCGCAGGACTATGTCCGCAGGGGCGGCGCCACCGCGCGCGTGATGCTGGTCCAGGCGGCAGCCAACGAGTGGAAGGTGCCGGCCTCGGAATGCAAGGCCGCCAACAGCGTCATCACCCACACGGCCTCGGGCAAGACGACGACCTACGGCAAGGTCGCGGAAGCCGCAGCCAAGCTCGAGCCGCCGGCCGACGTCAAGCTGAAGGACCCGAAGGACTGGACTATCGCCGGCAAGGGCCTGAAGCGGCTCGACACATCAGACAAGACCACCGGCAAGATGGTCTACGGCATCGACGTCAAGCTGCCGGGCATGCTGAATGCCGCGATCAAGGATTGCCCGGTGTTCGGCGGCAAGGTGAAGAGCTTTGACGAAGCCAAGATCGCCGGCATGAAGGGCGTCAAGAAGGTGGTGCAGGTCGGCGACAGCGCCGTTGCCGTCGTCGCCGACACCTGGTGGCACGCCAAGACCGCGCTGGATGCGCTGCCGATCGTCTGGGACGAAGGCCCCAACGCCAAGGTCTCCAGCGAGACGATCGCGACATGGCTCGCCGAAGGTCTCGACAATGCGCAGCCGGCCTACATCGGCAACCAGAACGGCGATGCCAAGGCGGCGATCGCTGCTGCTGCCAAGAAGGTCGAGGCGGTCTACAACTATCCTTACCAGAACCACGCCACGATGGAGCCGATGAACGCCACCGTGCTCTACACGCCTGACAAATGCGAGGTGTGGTGCGGCACGCAAAATGGCGAGGCGGCCTTCGCCGCGGCGCTCGAGGCCTCCGGCCTGCCGGCGGAGAAGGTCGACGTGCACAAGCTGATGCTTGGCGGCGGCTTCGGCCGGCGCGGCATGACCGACTATGTGCGGCAGGCGGTGGCGATCGCCAAGCAGATGCCGGGCACGCCGATCAAGCTGTTGTGGTCGCGCGAAGAGGACATGCAGCACGGCAAGTATCACCCGATCACGCAGTGCAAGCTGACCGGCGCGTTCGATGCCGACAACAATTTGGTCGCGCTGCATTACCGGCTGTCGGGCCAATCCATCCTGTTCTCGGTGCGCCCGGAAGCATTGCAGAACGGCATGGACCCCGCCGCGTTCCAGGGCGTCGCGCAAGCCGGCGAGGCCGCGATCGGCTACTCGGTACCGAACCTGCTGGTCGAGCATTCGATGCGCAACCCGCACGTCCCGCCGGGCTTCTGGCGCGGCGTCAACGTCAATCACAACGCGATCTACATGGAATGCTTCATGGACGAGCTGGCGCTATCCGTCGGCCAGGACCCACTCGAATTCCGCCGCAAGCTGATGGGCAAGCACCCCAAGCATCTCGCTGTGCTCAACGCCGTGGCCGAGAAGATCGGCTGGGGCACGCCGGCACCGCAGGGCGTCTATCGCGGCATCGCGCAGGTGATGGGCTATGGCAGCTATGTTGCCGGCGCCGCCGAGATCTCGGTGACCGACGGCAGCAAGATCAAGGTGCATCGCATCGTCGCCTCCACCGACCCCGGCTATGTCGTCAATCCGGCGCAGGTGGAACGGCAGATCGCGGGCTCCTTCGTCTACGGCCTCAGCGCGCTGTTCTACGGCGGCTGCACCGTGAAGGACGGCCGCATCGAGCAGACCAATTTCGACACCTACAACTCGATGCGCATCAACGAGATGCCGAAGGTGGAAGCGGTGATGGTACCGAGCGGCGGGTTCTGGGGCGGCGTCGGCGAGCCGACCATCGGCGTCGCGGCACCGGCGGTGCTGAACGCCTATTTCGCCGCGACGGGCAAGCGCATCCGCAGCTTCCCGCTGCGCAACCAGAACATCAGCTTCGCCTGATCAAACCCGAAGCGGCGGCCGCAACCGGCCGCCGCTTCCTTTTTTCGGATTCTCGTGCATGGCCGTCACGCGTCATCAGACGCGCAGGGATGTGATCCGTGGCGCCGCTGCCGTCGCAGCGGCCGCCCTGGCGCGTCCGGCGCTAGCGCAGGCGGCGCCGCGCATCGCGGTGATCGGCGGCGGCTTCGGCGGCGCGGCCTGCGCGCGGGCGCTGCGGCGGCTCGACACAAAGCTCCAGGTCACGCTGATCGAGCCGAACAGGACTTTCACCGCCTGCCCGTTCAGCAACGAGGTGATCGCGGGTCTGCGCGAGCTTGCCGCGCAGCAATTCACCTATGACAAGGTTGCGGCCGACGGCATCACGGTCGCCGCGCAGGCGGCGACGAAGGTCGATGCCCAGGCGCGCAGCATCGCGCTCGCTGACGGGACAACGCTGTCCTATGACCGGCTGGTGCTGGCCCCCGGCATCGACATGCGCTTCGACGCCCTCTCCGGCTATGACGAGGCGGCGGCCGAAAAGATGCCGCACGCCTGGAAGGCCGGCGAGCAAACCATGCTGCTGCGCAGGCAGCTTGAAGCCATGGACGATGGCGGCCTCGTCGTGATCGCGGTGCCGGCTGCGCCGCTGCGCTGTCCGCCCGCGCCTTACGAGCGCGCCAGCCTGATCGCGCATTATCTGAAGGCGAACAAGCCGAAGTCGAAAATCCTGGTGCTCGACGCCAAGGACAATTACTCGCAGCAGAAGCTGTTCGAGAAGGCCTGGACGGAGCTCTATCCCGGCATGATCGAACGGATTGCGCTGTCGCAGGGCGGACGGGTGACGTCGGTCGATCCGGCGACGAATGAGATCGTCACCGACTTCGGCAACTACACCGCCGCGGTCGCCAATGTGATCCCGCCGCAAAGAGCCGGCCGCATTGCCGACATCGCCGGAGCCGCCGACCACACCGGCTGGTGCCCGATCGATCCCGTTACCTTTGCTTCAAAGCTCGTTCCCAACATCCACGTCATCGGAGATGCCGCGATCGCCGGCGGCATCCCGAAATCCGCCTCCGCCGCGGCGGCCCAAGGCCGCGCCTGCGCGGCCGCGATCGTC